>JAZQZL010000013.1:0-44240 GCA_045634005.1 Candidatus Flemingiibacterium sp.
AATGCTCGCCGATGAGCTTGGTTTTGAGGAAAACACGGTAATACTTGCCCTTCAAGCGTTGGAAAACCTTAATATGATCGTGACCGATGATGGCTTCTTTGCTATTGCAGGGTGGGAAGAATACCAAAACATTGACGGTTTGGAAAAAATCCGCGAGCAGACCAAAATGAGAGTTGCAAAATGCCGTGAAAATAAGCGCTTGGAAGCGTGTAACGTTACACGTAACGTTACAGTAACGGAGTGTAACGCAATAGAAGAAGATATAGATAAAGAAAAAGATAAAGAATTAAAGAAAGAAGAAAAAAAGAAAGCGACAAGCTACGATGAAATTCTTTCAAGTGTTGCAAATGATGATTTAAGAGAATTATATCTTGAATACATCAAGATGCGAAAGATGATTAAAGCTCCTATGACGGACAGAGCCTTGACAATGCTTATAAGCAAAGTCAATGATCTTGAGCCTCACAGTCTTGAAAATCAAAAGAAGCTGCTTGAAATTGCAATAATGAATAATTGGAAGAGCGTATATCCGTTAAGGGATAAAGCCAATAACGCGCAAGACAAGCAACCGAGCGCACAAGAGAACGAACTTCTTAAACTGTTTGGAGGGTGATATGTATGTTCACACAATATTTAACAGCTCTTGAAGCAAAAGCAAACGAGGCTATAAAAACGGCAGAGGGCGATTACATTAAAGACGGTTTGTTGTATTGTGGCAAGTGCCATACACCGAAACAATGCAAGGTAACGGCTTTTGATAAGACCTTCTATCCGAAATGCCTCTGTCAATGCGAGATCGAGCGCGAAGCTAAAGCAAAGGAAGAAGCCGAAAAGCGTGATCTGTTAGAACGCATAAAAAGGTACCGGAAGATGGGATTTCCCGAAAGCCAAATGCAGTATTGGACTTTCGATAATGACGATCAGAGCAGACCGAAGCTGACGGAAATGGCTAAACGATATGTTAATCACTTCGATACATTTTACAAAGAAGGCAAAGGTCTACTGTTATACGGCGATGTGGGAACTGGTAAAACCTATATCGCTTGTATGATAGCGAATGCTCTTATAGACAAAGGATATCCCGTATTAGTAACCAACTTCGCAAGGATCTTAAACACATTGCAAAGCACTTTTGAGAGGCAGGAGTACCTTGACAGCCTTAATCAATTCAAGCTGCTTGTAATTGACGATTTGGGCGTTGAGAGAGACACCGGCTTCGCCAAAGAGCAGGTATTTAATATCATTGATAGCCGATATCGTGCCGGCAAGCCGATGATCATAACGACCAATCTATCAATGCAAAAGTTAGCAACCGAGAGCGATCTATCTGATAAGAGAGTATATGATCGCATAATTGAACGATGCTTTCCCGTTGAAGTATCAGGGGAAAGCAGACGAGTGAAAAAGCTGATAAGTTCCCGCGAGGAAATGAAGAATCTATTAGGGATATAAAAGGAGGACACATCAGATGTTCAGCACTTGGATATCAGCAATCAAAAGACGGCGCAAGAAGAAGTTCCGTAACAACTATGTGAAGTTCAAAGAAAAGCACGACAAAAAATCAAATTGAGGGGAGAATACCACATGAAAAAATATACAGTGGTCGCATACGGCGACGAAGACGGTTACCCAAGGCAAAGCACCACTATAGAGGCGGCGAACCAAGAGGAGGCGCAAAGTAAAGCTTGGCGCTTGTTTCCTGAACACCATGAGGTGGGCGTATTTGAGGAGGTGGCCCCCCAGCCGACGCGGGTCAGCAAGAAAATTCTCGTGGCTTGCGAGGAGAGCCAAGCGGTTTGCAAGGCTTTCAGAGAGAAAGGGCATGAAGCGTATTCATGCGATATTATAGAATGCTCGGGCGGTCACCCAGAATGGCATATACAAGGGGACGTTATCCCACTACTGAACGGCAAGTGCCGTTTCAAGACTTGCGACGGCGCGGAACATACCATTACCGGCGAGTGGGATATGATAATAGCCTTCCCGCCGTGTACTGATTTGGCGGTAAGTGGAGCAAGACATTTTGAGAAGAAGCGGGCAGACGGAAGGCAAAGGGAGTCTATCGAATTCTTTTGTCAATTTCTAATGGCGGATTGCGAAAAAGTTGCCATTGAAAACCCAATAGGGATTATAAGCGGAGATTACATAAAACAATGGTTCCCCGACCTTGCCGAAAAATATGGTCTACCGATAAAGCCATCTCAAATAATACAGCCCTACGAATACGGACATAACGCGAAAAAATCCACTTGCCTCTGGCTCAAAGGTTTACCGATGCTCAAACCGACCGACATAGTCGAGCCGGATCTTGTATCATACACTTGCAAAAGCGGCAAAAAGGTTACATTCAGCAGACACATGGTGCAAGGTTTTGAAAACGGAGAAAGAGCAAAGTCAAGAAGCAAAACCTTCCCCGGCATAGCAAAGGCTATGGCAGAGCAATGGGGAGGTTAATATGATGGATTCACCGACAAAAGAAAAAAGGAGAAACAGAAACAAATGAAAAAGCTTAAAATCTATCTTGAAGAGGGCGCAAAGATGCCCACGCGCGCACACGAACACGATGCGGGACTTGATATCTACACTCCCGAAAGCATTATCCTTTATGCCGGTAACTCGGTGGAGGTTGACACCGGCGTACATATCGAGATCCCCAAGGGATATTGCGGTCTGCTCAAGAGTAAGAGCGGACTCAACGTAAGGCACGGCATCACGGGCGAAGGAGTCATAGATCATGGATACACGGGAAGCATTGCTGTTAAGCTCTACAACAACAGCCGAGACGAAAAGATGCACTTCTTCGAGAAGGGGGACAAGCTGATCCAGCTTCTGATCGTCCCCATTGAAACACCGGAGCTTGAGCTTGTGGAGAGTGTGCAGGAGCTTTACGGAGAGGAGACAGACCGAGGCGATAATGGCTTCGGTTCGAGTGGCTACTGATGGAAAAGCAGCAGAAGATTTTGGAGATGGCAAAAGATATTTGCCGAGTAAAGCTTAATTGCAACGATGTTTGTAACCCTATAAGCGCGTGTGATGCTTTGAAGTATGCGGAGCGGGCGGTTGAGGCTGGGTATGTCAAAGTCGTGCGGTGTAAGGATTGTGTATGGTGGGAACCGCATACACACGGCAGCCTCATTGGAAGATGCGAAAACCCGCGTAATGGACTTGTTAACGAGTATACTGACGATACCGATTTTTGCAGTTACGGCGAAAGGAAGGAGCAGAAATGAAAGACGAGAAGCAGACCATTGAGGAAATGGCGAAAGATGTGTCACGTTCAATCTCTTGGTGCGATGATGTAATTCCGGCGGTTGATTGTATTGGAACAGCCGCGGCACTCTATGGACAAGGCTACCGCAAGCAGAGCGGGTGGATAAGCGTTGACGAGAGGTTGCCCGAATTTGACGAAAGAGTGTTGGTTTGTCTCGATTCAAAACGCAGTTACACAAAGATTGATACAGACAGAATAGTTCGAGGCAGAGGGGTAAGATGGGGCAACGATATTACCCATTGGCAGCCTCTTCCAGAAGCTCCGAAGATGAAAGGCGGTGAAGAGTAATGTCATTAACACCGAGCAGATATCTATTCTTCCCGCTTAAAGATGGGAAATGGTTACGAGATAGTCAAGGCAAGCCGAGGGTTTATAAAAGCCCACAGTCTGCATATCGCAACCTTGAGAGACACGCTTACGATAGCATTCACGTCTATGCGATTGCTGATGTTATGAGTAGAAGCGAATTTGTAGAATTGTTGAAAGGCGGTAAAGACAATGATTGAATGGTCAGAATATTCGGACGTATGGCGCAAGGTCAAGAGAGCTGCGCGGACTACGATAAACAAAGACGGCGAGGGCGTTTATCCCTCTGACTCATGGAAAAAGACTATACTTCTTGCGGAGCATAGCCCTATAAGAAAGATCCGTTTTGAGTGGAAATGGAAAAACCTCAAGTCGTGGATCTCGGTACATTTTGTTCGCCACAAGCACGGCATCGAGCATTGGGTGACGACTCAAAGAACCGACCGCACCGGAGTCGACCGTGACAGAAGCTCACAGGACACGCCTGTTTCCCATGAGTGTGAAGCGAATGCTCAAGCCTTGATATTTATCAGCCGTAGGCGTTTATGCACTCAAGCGGCAGCAGAGACTCGCAAGGCTTGGCAAGAGGTCAAAGCCGAGGTCGAGAAGGTCGATCCCGTTCTCGCTTCGGTAATGGTGCCTGAATGCATCTACCGAGGCTTCTGCCCAGAGTTTAAGTCTTGCGGATATGTAGACACCGAAGCGTATCAGAAAGCATTGAAGGCTTATCGAAGCAGAGAGATGAAAGGCGGTGAGTGAATGAAAGGCAAACATATAGAACTTCCGGAAGGAAGCTATGTCGATATTAATGACGTTATCGAAAAGTACGACCATAGCCCTATTGCAGAAATGCAGAGTGTGGTTGAAAAAATAATGATCGAGAGAGCCAAAAAAGTAGATAGTGTCATTTTGGGCGAAATCCAACAGATAGCCGTTGAAAATGGACTTGAAACAAAAATCTTTTTAAACGAGCAGAATGTTGCTGATGCTTTACGAAATTATCAAGACGGATACGCGCATATTAAAGCAGAGGTGGCGAGGGAGATTTTTGAAGAGATTGAAAGGCTTATAACAAAAGAATGTCTTATATTCAAAGACGAGAACGGTATAAGGGGATATGTTGATGCAAGCGTACACTATGCTATTGCCGAACTCAAAAAGAAATATGCGGAGGATAAACCTAATGACAACTAAAGAAAGAGTAATTGAATTCAAGGCAATTATTGAGAGCGGGGCAATAGAATGCGGTCTTAACTTAACCGTATATGACGGAAAGATCGCATTTGTAGACCAAAAGGCAAGGAAAATAGTCGCTCTTTGGACTCCCGAATATAAGTTGCCGGACACGGAGGATAAGAAATGCAAAAGAGATTAACCGACCTTATTGAAGCAAGCGGAATGGTAGAGGGGCGTGGACGATGCGAGATTATCGCACAAGAACTTCTCTGCGAGGGCGTTGTGCTACCGCCCGTAAGCATAGGTCAAACGGTGTGGGTGTACAACCAAACGACAAACAACATTTATCGAAATACCGTTATAGGCATCCAAATATTTGGAACGGGTAAAAACGCAAACAAAATCATCGTTAAGTATGTAAATCAACGTGGGGAGACATCTGATAGAAAATTTGCTTGGGCGCAGATCGGAAAACAAGTTTTTCTCTCGGAAGAGGAAGCGGTTCAGGCTTTAGTGGAAAGGAGCGGGGAATGAAAGAAACCGAATTGAGATTATACGCCGCAAGAGATACGGCTACGGGCAAGTTAGTGTCCGACATCACCAATCCAAAACGAAAATATTGGGACAAGCGAGGTAATGCCGTGAGTGCTATTGATTGCTACAACAGAGGATATGCGAACAGAAAGCTTCCGTATAGTGCTAATAAAGGCGAACACGGAACGCTTGAGTTAGTTACCTTTCGACTTGTAGAGGTGGAAGATGAAAAAAACTGAATTAAAGCCGTGTCCGAATTGCAGGAAAAGCGGTAAAGAATTACGCATAAACAGAATTATGTTTAGCGGAAGCATTTTCGATAAGCATTTGTTCTTCATCGAATGTCCGTCTTGCCATTGGTGCGGAAAGACGAAGTTGTTTGCGTGGAGAGCAAAGCGAGCTTGGAATAGGAGGGCAGACAAATGACCGACTACAATAACACGCCGAAGTTAAAAATCCGAGTAAACCCCAATGAAGCAACGGTCAAAGCGGTGCGAGAAGCACTCGAAGAAACGGGCGGCTATTGCCCGTGTGCCTTGTTCAAGACCGTTGACACGAAATGTATGTGCAAGGATTTTCGAGAACAGATAGCGAATGGAATCCCCGGAAAATGTCATTGCGGATTATATGAGGGGGTGTTGGAAGAATGACCGACCACAAATTCACGGACGAAGAGATCATAAAGGCGTTGGAGATTTGCGCCAAATCGAAATGTTGGGGCGATTGTAAGGATATGGTATGCCCCGCCGCAAAGAAACAAGGTTGTTATTTTTATTTGAGAACAGATGAGGACTACGAGGGCGTTATTCAAGACGAAATGATTAAAGATGCCCTCGCCCTCATAAACCGCCAAAAGGCGGAGATTGAGAGGTTGCAAGCCATTCACGCTGATATGACCGAATCTCTGCGACTTGCTGCTGAAGCGAATAAGGATATGTCTGTCGAACTCGATGCTATGCGAGGTGCGGCTAACTCTTACAAGATGCACTATGAGGAAGCCGAGCGGAAATATAAAATAGCCGTTGCAGAGCGTGAAGCGAATGTCGAAGGGTTTATCGAAACTCTCAAGACTATCAAATCCGAAGCAATCAAAGATTTTGCGGAGAGGTTGAAGAGCGATTTGGGTCGCATTCCGCAATATCAATTTACACGCTCGCAAGTCGAGTGGAGTATCAACACCCTTGTAAAAGAAATGACGGAGGGGAAGGAATGAAAAAAGCAATTCTTATATTCGCATTGCTGCTGTGCTTGCTGTTGTGTTCCTGTGGCGCAACGGTAACGAATGAATCAGACAATAACACCTCGATGTTCGTTAGACTTGAGGCGACGTATGAATGGTCGATTGTTTATCACAAAGAAACAAAAGTAATGTATGCGGTAAGTACAAGTCAGTACAATCATGGCAATTTTACTTTGCTTGTCAATGCAGATGGAACGCCAATGGTTTATGGAGGAGGAGAATGAAAGTCAAAATACCTAAATCATACGATCAGCTCCCTCATAAGGACAAGGAGAAGCTGAAGAAGTTCACGCAGGACGTGGCTCTTGAGGCGGCGGAGAAAATGCTTGAGAGAGATGCAAGAGTTATGCTTGATATCTACATGAAGATGGTTTGCGTTATGCTGCACGATATGCCTGACGGCTGGGGAGAAAAGCGTTTGCGTGTATTCCTCGCAGGTCACAAGAGAGTTTTTGCAAGACAGTTCAGACTTGTGGAGAGAGGCGAGCAGCTTAAATACCTTAATCAGCGTATGGCAGAGATCTTCAAGAAGGACGGCTTCCCGCAGAATTTTGTTGACGATCTGCTGGGCGAAGTGGAAGTGAGGGTGGAGTGATGGGTAAGGAAGATGTTTACGGTTTAACCGAGAAGAAATGCCCGATCTGCGGCAAGATGTTCATTCCCGCGCCGATGCACGTATACAAGAGAAAGCATGGCACGGGCGGGAAAACGAAATGGCTCTGCTCATATCATTGTCTCCTTGCGTGGGACAGAGCATACCCGCGTAATTATAATACCATGAAGTGAGAAGGAGTGATACGGTTGTCAAAGCATATTATTTCAAAAACCGCTGTTTGTCCCTTTTATCTGTGGCACGAGAATAACCGTATATGCTGTGAAGGGACAGACGAAACAAACACGATCTATCTTGCATTTGGTGACCTAAAAGACTGTAAGGAATACCGCGAACGCTATTGCAAAGATCTTATGGGCTGTACGCGCTGTATGCTGCATCAGATGTTGGATCTCAAATATTCGGAGGGGGGCTGAAATATGCCCCTCTTTTTTTATAAAAACATCGAGAGGGGGGTGGGTTTAATTTTCGACATACCCTTTGATATAATTAAACCATAATGCAGAAAGGAGTTTTTCCTGTGTGGCAGATTGGAATGCTATTCGACAAGATTATATTACAGACGAGACTTCTTCATACAGGAAGCTCGCAGAAAAATACGGTTTATCGTATACCTCGATAGGTGATAGGGCTCGTAAAGAGGGGTGGGCGGAGCAGCGCTCACAGTTCTTGAACGAAACACTATCAAAAAGTATAAATGCCATTGGCAAGGCGCAGGCAAAGAGGGCTGAGAGGGTCGTCAGCGTCGCTGACAAGCTTCTTACAAAGATCGAGGCTGTCATAGACGGCTATGACGGTGATGCTCTCATAGCCAATACTCAGGCTCTAAAGCACATCACAAGTGCGCTGAAGGATATTAAGGACATTCAGATGATCAAGTCTGAAAGCGATCTCCGAGAGCAGGAGGCGCGTATTGCTAACCTGCGCAGGCAAGCCGAGAAAGACGACGTTGAAAATGCGCCTACTCTTGTGGTAGAGGGATTGCCGGAGGAGTTTAAGGTATGAGCCAAATTGATCTTAGTCGTATCAGCGACAAACAGTATAAGTTTTTATCTGCTTCTCAGAAGCACGTGGGCTTCGGTGGTGCGCGTGGCGGCGGCAAATCGTGGTCGGTGCGTACCAAGGCAAAGATATTGGCGGTGACATATAGGGGAATTAAGATCCTGATCGTGCGCCGTACATATCCCGAGCTCGTTAATAACCATATCAATCAGCTTTGTGAGGAGCTGCACGGGCTTGCTCGCTACAATAAGTCGGAGAAGATATTCACCTTCCCGAACGGCAGCAGCATTAAGTTTGGCTACTGCAACAATGACAAGGACCTTGACCAATATCAGGGCGCCGAGTATGACGTGATCTTCCTTGACGAGGCTACACAGCTTCAGGAGATGTGGATCAAGAAAATAACCGCGTGTGTGCGTGGTGTTAATGACTTCCCGAAGCGTATTTATTACACTTGCAACCCGGGTGGCGCGTCACACGGCTATTTCAAGCGGTTATTCATAGACAAGCAGTATGAAAGCGGGGAAGTTCCCGAAGATTACTGCTTCATTCAAGCTCTTGTGACCGACAACAAGGCACTTATGGAGAGCCAACCGGACTACATTAAGCAGCTCGAGGCTTTGCCTCCTAAACTGCGTGAGGCGTGGCTATACGGGCGCTGGGACATATTCGAAGGGCAGTTCTTTGAGGACTTCCGCGCCACTCCCGATATTGATATGTGCGCGAAGGCGGGTATTACTCCCGAGGAGGCACTTGAACAGAGGCGGTTTACACACGTTATCGAGCCGTTTGAGCCGCCGAGAGGCTGGAAGATAATGCGGTCATACGACTTTGGCTATAACAAGCCGTTTTCCCTTGGCTATTGGGCGGTCGATTATGACGGCACCTTATACCGCATTATGGAGATGTACGGCTGCACGGGTACGCCTGACGAGGGTGTTAAGTGGTCCCCCGACGAACAGTTCAAGCGCATCAGCGAGTTTGAGAGGGAGCACCCGTGGCTGAAGAACCGCAAGATCGTGGACAGCATTGCAGACCCCGCGATATGGGACGCAAGCCGAGGCGAGAGCATTGCAGAGACCGCCGAGAGGTACGGTATATACTTTTCACCGGGCGATCACGAGCGAATACCGGGGTGGATGCAGGTGCATTACCGCTTCCAATTCGATGAAAACGGTTATCCGCGTATGTACGTGTTCAACAACTGCAAGGCGTATATTCGTACTATACCGCTTATGATGTACTCGGAGACGCACCCCGAGGACATTGACACGAAGCTTGAGGACCATTGTCCCGACGAGGTGCGCTATATGTGTATGTCGCGTCCGATAACGCCTATTGTGCCGGTCAAGCGCGAGGCTATCGTGACAGACCCGCTGAATCAGTTCAGCGAGCGACAGCTCAAACGAGGCTATATTTGAGAGAGGAGAACTCGATGGAAATAGAACAGAAACCTACTACTCCCGCAGGCGGGGCAGCCGTGATCGGTCCCGAACAGCTTAAAAAGTTCTTGTCGGTACTTCAAGAATACAAGTCGGGCAAGACGAGGACCGAGCAGCGCATTTTAGCTTCCGAGAGATGGTGGAAGCTCCGCAACTCCGAGGAGGAGGAAAAGGAAACCAATATAGGGAAAGACGGCGGATATAAGAGCGCGTCGGCTTGGCTTCATAACGTGCTGGTATCAAAGCACGCTGACGCTATGGAAGCATATCCCGAGCCTAACATTCTCCCGCGTGAGAGCGGTGACAGAGGCGAGGCGCGTATGCTGTCCTCTATTATTCCTTGCATACTTGAACAGAACCACTTTGAGGACACTTATAGTGACGTAATGTGGCAGAAGGTCAAGACCGGTACCGGTGTTTACAAGGTCGTATGGGATAAGTCGAAGCTCAACGGTCTCGGTGACATAAGCGTTGAGAAGGTCAACCTTCTCAATATCTATTGGGAGCCGGGCATTACCGACATTCAGCGTAGCCGTTATTTCTTCCACACCGAAATGTTTGACAAGGACGTGCTTGAGGAGAGATACCCCGAGCTTGAGGGCAAGCTGAAAGGACAGTCCTTTGTTAGTACCAAGTTCCTTTATGACGATCACGTAAAGACCGAGAACAAGCACACGGTTATTGACGTTTACTATCACAAGTACGTGCAGGGCAAAAAGACGGTGCAGTATTGCAAGTTTGTCGGTGATGTTGTTCTGTATGCTACCGAGAATGATCCTGAAATGGCTATGCGCGGTCTTTATGATCACGGTATGTACCCTTACGTATTTGACGCGCTCTTCCCGATCGAGGGCTCGCCTTGCGGCTACGGCTATGTAGATCTGTGCCGCAACCCGCAGACGACCATTGACCTGCTTAACACAAGCTTTGTCAAGAATGCTATGGTGGGCGCTACTCCCCGCTATTTCTCGCGTGGTGAGGGCTCTGTGAATGAAGAGGAGTTCCTTGATCTGAGCAAGCCGATAGTTCATCACACCGGCAACCTCGATGAAAACGCGCTCCGTCGCATAGAGCACAACAACCTTGACGGCGTATACGTCAACGTGCTTGACCGCACTATTCAGGAGCTGCGTGAAACCTCGGGCAACACCGAGACCAGCACGGGCAATATCAGCTCGGGCGTTACAGCCGCCTCGGCTATTGCCGCACTCCAGCAGGCAAGCGGCAAGGGAAGCCGTGACAGCACGCAGGAGTCTTACAGAGCTTACTCAAGGATCATTGAGCTTTGCATTGAGCTTATGCGTCAGTTCTATGATATGCCGCGTCAGTTCCGTATTCTCGGACAGTACGGCGCAAATGAGTATGTAACCTACATAAACAACGGCTTGCAGCTTCAGGATCAGGGTACCGCGTTCGGTCAGGACGGCGGCTTCCGTCTCCCTGTGTTCGATATTAAGGTATCGGCGCAGAAGAAGAACGTATACACCAAGGTGACGCAGAACGAGCTTGCGCTGCAGTTCTTCCAGCTCGGATTTTTCAATCCGCAGGCGACAGATCAGACGCTTATGTGTCTTGATATGATGGATTTTGAGGGCAAGGACGACATTATGCAGAAGGTGGCGCAGAACGGCACTATCTTCCAAAAGCTCCTTCAGTATATGCAGCTTGCCTTGACATTCGCTCAGGCGAGTGACCCGATGGCGGCAGAGGCTATCGCGCAGGATATTCTTATGACTACCGGTGGCGCGGGTGTTCAGGCTTCGGGCGGTGCCTCGCTTGCACAGAGCCGAGCTATGACGGGTGATCGCGGTGGAGCCAATGCAAAGATGAATAATGCAAGAGCTAACTCGGCAGAGGCTTCACAGCCGAGCGGAGGCAGAGTGACGAGAAAGGCGGGGGGCAGATGATAAAGGTAGTATATGAGAGAAACCCTATGAGGCTGACTGTGCAGGGACACGCGGGCAGCGGAGAGGTCGGACACGATCTTGTTTGTGCCTCGGCTTCCATTCTCGTTTACACGCTTGCCTCGTTCGCAAAGAACACTCACAAGGCAAGGCAGGTAAAGAAGCTCAAGATCAAGCTTGAAGAGGGCAATGCAGAGGTGTCATTCAAGGCAAGACCGCGCTACCGTGTGGCGCTTACCCTTGTATGTGACGCGATCTGCTCGGGATTTGAGCTTCTTGCGAGGAATTACCCCGCGAATATCTCTTATGAGATCAAATTTTAACAGTATATAAGCCGCGTGTGGCTTGATATAGGACTCGCCAACCTAATTGGCAGAATATATCGGAGGATTTACTCTATGACAAACTTTAAATGGCTTAATCTTCAGCTTTTCGCCGGTGAAGGCGCTGGTGCCGGAGGCGAAGGTGGTGGAGAGGCTGCCGCTACGGGCGATAATAATGCGATTGCCGACGCCGGGCAGAAGTTAAGGGAAAAGGGTGTTCCCGAACACTTGATTCGCAGACGGGCGCAGTATACTGCCAAGGCTCCCGAAACTCAGGCAAAGACCGAGGAAGCAGAGCCTAAAGCGGAAGAAGCAGAGCAGGTCGCCGCTGCCGAGAACAACCCCACGGAAGAAAAGACCGAAAAACCCGCTCGTATGAGTTGGGACGAGATTATGGCAGACCCCGAGTATAACAAGCAGATGCAGGCTACTATGCGTGCTCGCCTTAAGTCTGCGAACGGAGCCGAGGAAAAGCTTTCCAAGATTACACCTGCGCTGGAGCTTCTTGCAAGAAAGCACGGACTCGACCCCGCGAACATTGACTATGACGCGCTTACAAAGGCGATCAGCGACGACGACGCTTATTATGAGGATAAAGCCCTTCAGATGGGTACCTCTGTTGAAACCGCGAAGAAGATCGACCAGCAGGAGCGCGACACCGCGAGACAGAAGAGAGCCGAAGAGCTTTCTATGCAGGAACAGAGGGTCAGAAACCACTATGCGGGACTTGAACAGCAGGCAAAGGAATTTCAGAAGGTAATTCCGGGATTCGACCTTGCGACCGAGCTGAAAAACCCTGCATTTCTCCGTATGACCGCCCCTAACGTCGGTATCAGCGTAAGAGACGCATATTATGCCGTACATCACGACGAGATGCAGGCAGCGGCTATGCAGGCTACTGCGAAAGCTACCGCGCAGAACATCTCTAACAACATTCAGGCAAGACAGCGACGCCCCGACGAGAACGGTATATCCGGTCAGGCACCTTCCGCGACCACATTCGCCTACAACAAACGCAGCCCCGAGCAGAGAGAAGCCTTTAAGAAGGAACTCCGCGAAAAGTGGGCACGTGGGGAGAAAGTGTATCCCGGACAGAGATAATACAAACACTTCTCCTCCAAAAATCAAAAAACAAAAAACTTTTTAATTTCGGAAGGAGAAATTACTATGAAGAGAATTTTTAATCTCATTTTTGCGCAGATCATTTCTATTCTGCACATCAATCTTCAGCTTTTTGCTGACGCCGGCACTCTCGTTAATGCTACCGGCAACTACGTAAACGCTTACGACGGCACCACTCAGGCTTTTGACGCTGCTCACACTATGGACGGCGAGCTCAAGACCTTCTATGACACCGAGCTCCTTGAGAATGCTCGTGTCGAGCTCTTCTATGCACAGTTCGCAAAGAAGCAGACTCTTCCCAAGAAGCACGGTAAGACCGTTGAGTGGAGAAAGTGGAATACCTTTGAGAAGGCTACCAAGCTTCAGGAAGGCGTTATTCCTACCGGTCAGAAGTTCGGTATGAGCTCCAAGACCGGCTCTATCGATCAGTACGGTACTTATGCTGCTGTTACCGATCAGCTTGAGCTTCACGCTTATGACGACGTTATCCTTGGTGCTACCGAGGAAATGGGCGCTTCCGCTGCTGAAACTCAGGAGACCCTTATCCGCGACGCTCTTCTCGTTAATACCAACGTTCTCTACTGCGATAACATTACCCTTGCAGACGGTAAGGTTGCAGGCACTCCTACCGCTCCCTCGGAGATGGAGGCTTCCGCTACCACTATGAGTGCATTCACTCCCGATATGGTTGCAAAGGCTGTTACCATTATGAAGAAGAACCGCGTTCCTACCATCAACGGCAAGTATTACGCTGTTATTCACCCCTCTGTTGCTTATGACCTCCGCAAGTCCAAGGACTGGATCGAGGCTCACAAGTATGCACAGCCCGGTGAGATCTACAACGGCGAGATCGGTGAGATCCACGGCTGTCGCTTCGTTGAGAACGTATTCGCTCCTATTCTTGACGGCGAGTACAACAACAAGGCAGGCGGCGTAACCTACGCTACCTATATGTTCGGTAAGGACGCATTCGGTATCATCGACCCCGAGGGCGGCGCTCTTGAAATGATCGTTAAGGACAAGTCTCAGGTAGGCGGTCCTCTCAATCAGTTCTCCACCATCGGCTACAAGTTTGAGACCAACGGTGCTACTGTTCTTTATACTGAGAGACTTCTCCGTATTATGAGCTGCTCTTCTTACAGCGCAACCGACGAAGCAAACTGATAAAGCTTTGGGGGCAGGGTTAAGCCCTGCTCCCTATAATATTTTATAAAGGAAAAGGTGATAATTATGGCAACTACAACTGAAAAGCGCGTTGATCTTTACATTCCCAAGGGAGCGGCTAACGACGAGCCCAACGTGATCATCTGCGTGAATGGCGTACTTTCTGTACTTCCCAAGGGCAAGACAAGCAAGGTGCCTCCTCACATCAAGGCAGAGTATGAGAGATCTGTTGCCGCGCAGAACAAGATGGACGAGCACGTGGACGAGCTGCTCGAAGCGGCTAATAAGCCCCTGCCCGGAACCGTATAAAGCAAGGGGACTTCGGTCCCCTATTTTTGACAGGAGGACTATACAATGACAATTATTGAGGCGATCAACCGCGTTGACAGCGTGAAGCCGAATGCATACAGCCAGCAGGACAAGATGCATTGGCTTTCTACACTTGACGGCACGGTGAAGAATGAGATCATTGATACCCACGAGGGTAGAGAACACGTGGTCTTTGAGGGCTACAATGATGAAACGCTTCTTACCACACCGCTTCTTATCCCCGCGCCTTATGACGAGGCATACGTGCATTACCTTGCGGCGCAGATAGACTACTGGAACGGGGAGATCGGCAAATACAACAACAGTATTGCTATGTTTAATAGCGCTTACGGCTCATTTGAGAAATACTACAACAGAACGCATATGCCTCTCAGCAAGGGCAAGTGCTTCCGTTTTGGCAGACCTCATAAAACACCCGAGATTGCGGTTGCAACCGAGGTTGCAAAGGTTAGCATTAAGGAGGATTGATTGTGGCGGAGAAATACAAACACTATACTTTAAGTTTAGAACTTCTTGATGGAAAGAAATTTAAGTTTCCCTTGGCTATCCCTTGTGGCGAGAAGGGTGACCCCGGCTCTCCCGGATCAAAGGGTGATCGCGGCGATAAGGGTGAGAGAGGTGTTCCCGGTCCGAAGGGAGACCCCGGCGCAAAGGGAGATAAAGGCGACAAGGGCGACAAAGGCGATAAGGGCAATACCGGCGCCAAGGGAGACCGAGGCGAAAAGGGCGAGAAGGGCGATCAAGGCGAGAGAGGCTTGCCCGGCGAAAAGGGTGCTGACGGCTATACTCCAATTAAAGGCAAAGATTACTTCACCCAAACCGATATAGCTGAAATGGTCGCTGATGTTATTGCCGCTCTGCCGATCTATAACGGAGAGGTGGCGGAAGTATGAGCGAGCATAACATCACCGTCGAGGGCGGCACTTCTGTGCGCCTGCCGACTGCGGGGAATTATTGCGATAGGGATATTATTGTTACGGCAATAGGCGGCGGTGACACGGGCATTGAAGACGGCATTATTCAAAGAACGCTGACGGAATACACCAATGATAGAGTGACTTCTGTCGGTGCTTCTGCCTTTCATAGTTTCGCGAAACTTGCCAAAGTTATTCTACCGAAAGTAAAGTCGTTGGATATCAGCGTATTTAACAACTGCACCGCCTTAGCCTCAATAGAAATACCATTGGTTGAAAGTACCGGTGTTCAAACATTTTATGCTTGTAACAGCCTTACAGCCCTCAATATGCCAAGCTTAAAAACGCTTGGCGCTCAATCTGTTAGAAACTGTAAAAAACTAGCTAAAGTTGATTTAGCCTCTGCTACAAGCATTGCAGCGTTGTGTTTTGACAGTTGTGCTTCATTAAATGCTTTAATCATAAGGACGGCAAACATTTGCGCCCTTGGAAATACAAGCGCACTAACAAACACACCGATTGCAAGCGGCACTGGATATATTTATGTTCCGTCTGCATTGATAGAAAGCTACAAAGCAGCAGCAAATTGGAGCTCATTTGCAACCCAATTTAGAGCAATAGAAGATTATCCCGATATTTGCGGGTGAGAAGGTGGTATGAATGAAATTTCCTACTTTAAGAGAACTTCCTACATCGAGAGAAATGGTTGACGTATTCAGGGGATATAACCACAATCTCCGCATTGGGGACGGCGAGTTTTACGATATGAAAAATCTTTGCTCGGCGAATTACCCCGTTCTTTCGCCCCGACCTAAACGAGGCGTTTATGCTTCACCTTCTACGCTTGGCGGCATGATCGGCAAGGACGCGCTTTGTTATGTGGACGGCGGCGACTTTATTATCAATGACGATAGGATACAAATGGGGCTGACAACGGACAATGCTCCCAAAACGCTTATATCCATGGGCGCATACGTCATTATCATGCCCGACAAGAAATATATCAACACCGAAGATCTGACCGACTTTGGCGATATTGAGGCGGGTGTGACAACGGCTTCGACCGTCACCTTTACGCTTTGCAAGAATGACGGCACAGCCTTTGAGAACGTTGAGATTTCGGCTACGCCGCCCGCATATCCCGTCAATATGATGTTGTGGCTGGATACATCAAGCGTACCTAATGCGCTGAAGCAGTATTCATATTCCGCCGGTATGTGGGTGAGTATTGCAAGCACTTATATCAAGATATCCGCGTCCGGCATCGGCGCTCCTTTTGCGGAGGGCGATGGCGTGAGCATATCGGGTATTACAAGCCCTGCTCTTGCAGACCTGAACAGCAATATGATTATATGGTCTCGCGGTGATGATTACATAGTGGTTACCGGTATTCTTGCCGAGGTGACAACGCAGGAAACGCCGATCATAATTACAAGAAATATGCCCAACATGGATTTTATCATTGAGTCCGAAAACCGCCTTTGGGGCTGCCGCTACGGTGAGTCTGAAAACGGCGAGATAGTCAATGAGATCTACGCCTCGAAGCTTGGTGACTTCAAGAACTGGAACAGCTTTATGGGTGTTTCGACCGACTCATACGTTGCGAGTGTGGGTACCGACGGACCTTTTACCGGAGCTATCACGCATATGGGCTACCCGCTTTTCTTCAAGGAAGGCTGTATGCACAAGGTTTACGGCAACTATCCCGCAAACTATCAGATACAGACAACGGCTTGCAGAGGAGTGCAGAGAGGTTGCTCGCGCAGTCTTGCCATAGTAAACGAGGTGCTTTATTACAAGGCTCGCTCTGCTGTGTGTGCCTATGACGGCTCTTTGCCGGTTGAGATCTCGTCGGCTCTCGGTGACGTGCAGTACACCGCAGCCGTGGCGGGTGCGCTCGGCAACAAATACTATATCTCAATGCTTGATCCGAATAATAAACATCACCTTTTCGTATATGACGCTCTCAAGGGTATGTGGCACCGCGAGGACGATACAAAAGTACGCGCGTTTTGCAATAACAGAGGCGAGCTTTACTATATCGACGGGGCGGACAATAAGATCAGAACTGTTCTCGGTTCGGGTACGCTCGACAACGCTCCCGTAAAGTGGATGGCGGAGACCGGCGTGATCGGCACCGACTCTCCCGACAAGAAGTATATTTCAAAGCTTGACGTGCGAATGTACCTTGATATGGGCGCGAGGGCGTTCTTCTACATTCAGTATGATTCGAGCGGGGCTTGGGAGCATATTTACACCGCGAAGGGTGAGGACCATCTGCGCAGCTTTGCCGTTCCGATACGTCCGCTCAGGTGCGACCATTTGAGGCTTCGCATTGAGGGCGAGGGCTACGCGAATATTTATTCCATTTGCAAGACAATCGAGCAAGGGAGTGATAAATAATGAGCTATGACATTAGAAAACCGCAGATATCGGATACGACGCCGCAGGGGCAGATCTCGCAGATCAAGAGCTATCTTATTCAGCTTGCCGGTGAGCTTGGATTTGCCCTGAACGATATTGCAAAGGGAAATGGCGGTGCTTCCGTATCAGATGCACCGAAAACGTCGAGTGCTTCTGTCACCTCGGGGCTTGAGGCGAGGTTTGTAGCTTTTCAGTCGCAGGTGATCGGCGGTTCTATTGCCGACACAATGACGCTCGGCAAAAGACTTACGGGGACAGAGGCGGAGCCGATAGATCTTGACGAGCAGAAAACGCCCGGGTGCTATTACTCGCCCGACGGCGCGTTCATCGTAAACAACCCTACCGCAAAGGGCTTCCGACTTGAGGTGAAGCTTACGGAGGGCGACGAAAAGATATTGCAGACCCTGTATTACGGCGGAGCAATGGCGGCGAGGTACTATGACGGCTCGAAGTGGTCGTCATGGCTGCAATTTGCTTCATCTGCCGCGACTGTCGGGGACGAACCTTCTGTCTTGTCGGCTGACTTTGTAACCGAGCAAGGGAAAAAGGACGGCTGGACTTACCGCAAGTGGAATGGCGGCACGTATGAAATGTTCGGTATTTTCGAGGTAACGCCTGCATCGTCGGAGATAGGCGGCACGCTCTACCGAAGCAATGATATACAGATTCCCACTCCTTTCCCGATCACCGGCGACGCGGTCGTTACGGGTATGGGAAGCGGCGATTTTTGGCTGACAAACGGAGTATATGCAAACGATAACGCAATATCAATCAGAATTATGTGTGATAAGGCGATCAGTACGGCAGACACCATAGCGGTGAGTTTGCACGTGATCGGCACTTATGCACAAAACGGAGGTTAAAATGGCAAAAAACACTAAAAATATCCCGACCGAGGACCTTGTAAAAAAGGACGCGGCACCGGTGAATAAGCCCGGTGAGACGAAAGAAGCAGCAGACCCCGCTCCTGCGGTGGTGCCAAATAGTAATCCCGCTTCCGGAAGCGCGCTTCCTACGGGTACACAGATCATGTATCCCGATGATTTCACTTACGATGAATATAAGTCGAGTGGGTATGTAGATAAGGCAACGGAGAATCCCTTTACCTACGATGAATTCTCTTATGGGAAATATCAGGAGAGCGAAACGGTGCAGCAGGCAAACGCAGCACTCCAATCTATACTTGCCGCACAGCCGGGCGCGTATCAGTCGCAATGGCAGGGACAGATAGACTCGATCATTAACCGTATTCTTAATCGTGAGAAATTCACATATGACGTAAATAGCGACGCGCTTTATCAGCAGTATGCGGAGCAGTACCAGCGACTTGGTAAGATCGCTATGCAGGACACTATGGGTCAGGCGGCAGCCATGACGGGCGGTTACGGCAACTCTTATGCTTCTACCGTTGGAAATCAGGCATATCAAAATTACCTCTCGCAGCTTAATGACAAGATTCCCGAGCTTTACAAGCTGGCTCTTGACAAATACCAGCTTGAGGGGCAGGAGATGTATAATCAGTACGGACTTCTCAGCGATCAGGAGCAGCAGGACTACGGACGTTATCGTGACCAGTATGCAGATTGGCTTGCAGAGAGAGATTATGCTACGGGCAGATACGACAGCGAGCGCGATTATGATTACGGCAAGTACGTTGATGACCGTAATTTTGAGTACGGTAAGTATTCTGATGATAAGAGCTATGCTTACAATGATTATGTTAATGCCATTGAGCTTGCCAAGTGGAAGGAAACGGACGAATACAACAGGTATATCAATGACCGTAACCAGAAATGGAATGAGCATCTTACCAAGATCGATCAAGCGGAGACTCAGGCAGAGTTTTTGGAAGATCAGAGACGGTATAATACATCTCGTCAGGACGATCTCAATTCCGAGGCGAAGGCGTATGCGAGAGAGGACGTCATGACCGTTCTTTCAGCTGGCGGCGATGTTACCGACGAAGAGCTTGCGGCTGCGGGTATGTCGAGGAAAGTGGCGGACGCTGTTAAAGTTATTTCGAGCGCTACAAACAGTTCTTCGAGCGTTGCCGAGGAAGCGGCTCTTAAGCACGTTGGCACGATGAGTTCTAAAGATATAATTGATACTCTTGAGTTTTACGCTGCGGACGGAAACAATACCGCTATCGAGGCTCTGCTTGACGATGCGTTTATGACCGAAAGAATAGATGAAGCAACCTATTTGGACTGGAAGAAGAAATATCTGCGCACTAACAGTCACACCATAACCGATACTACCGTGGCGACACCGACAATACCGATCAAGGGCTTCGGTGGTGGCGGACAAGCTGTGATAAAAAACTAAAAGCGACAAAGGAGGCAGTCTATGAACTTGACCGAAAGAAGAAAAAGGTTGCAGGAATTGAAGGAGCAGGAAAAGAACAGCAACAATTCCACAGCAACAAGCACTACTACCGGCAGTACAATTTACAGCAGCGACCGTGCAAAAAGGCTTGCCGAGATGAAGCAAGCTGAACAGCAGGAGCGTCTTTCTGCCGTTTCTTCGGAGCTTACTTCGCGCATTGATACGTGGTTCAAGAATAACGAGAACTTTGTTTCTAACTACAATTACCGTTTTAAGGGGTTCACGGGGTCATATAATGACCCCTACGACTCCACTATAAACGATTGGATATCCAGCATTGCCCCGCAGAAGTCGAACTTTGACAAGGAAGCGGCTTCTATCAGAGCGATAATTGAGGAAAACAAGGACTATCTTAACCCCGATTACGTGAAAAGTGTGTTCTCTGCACTTGATAGCGCAAGCAAGGTGCAGAATGATATACTGAATAATGCTTCCGAGCACGCTAAATATTGGTCTCAATGGGAGAACAAAGATTCATACCTTGAGTGGCAGCAGTATCGAAAGGAAATTGATCCTATTCTTAATGCTGATGATTTTGACGAGTATTTTGCTGCGGGCGAGGCAAAAGGAGTAAAAGAAAATTGGCGTTCCGACGTTGAAAACAACATTGCGTATTTGAGAAATCCCGAAATTTTAGAGCTTTATGAATCGAGCGCAAAGAGTGCCAATGGCGGAAGCTTTGGAACGGTTGAAAACGTACTTCTTAATAAGATTAACTATAAAGCCGCTAAATATATGACGGACGAGGAGTATAAGGTCTACAATTACTACGTCGGCAAGGGAGAATCCGAAAAGGCGGAGTCTTATCTGAAATCTCTTGAAGAAACCCTGACTCGCAGACAAGCGGGAGAGCTTGTGTCCGAGATAAAAGGAAAGCCGCTAAAGGAAGCTTACTTCGCTCTTGAATCCGGAGCTGATCAATTCTGGTCGGGTGTCGGCAATATAGATAATTTGATTATGGGTACCGAGGGAGATTTGCCTTCGGCAACTCAAATGGCTTCTCCTGAAATAAGAGAAGGAATTAAAGGCGGCTGGGGCGTTGCGTATGATCTTGCGCAGACTACCGCGAATATGCTGCCTTCAATTCTCGTCGGTACTGTTACAGGCGGCGCAGGTGGTGCTATAACGCTTGGTGCGTCTGCTACTGGTAACGCTTACTCGCAAATGATGGAACTTGGCTATGACAAGGGACAGGCACGGACGTATGCTGCACTTGTAGGCGCTTCCGAGACAGCTCTTTCTTATGCTCTCGGTGGTATCAGCAAGCTCGGAGGTAAAGTTTCGGGAAATGTGATCAGTATGCTTGTCTCGAAGGTAGACAATGCCATAGCGCGGGTTGCTATCGATATTGGTGGCAATATGCTTTCCGAGGGCTTGGAGGAAGCAATTCAGGAAGTGCTTGACCCTATATTCAAGATGGCTGCAACGGGCGAGGACTTTGAGGGCATTGATCTTGAACAAGTGCTATACTCCGGTCTGCTCGGTGCGCTTTCTGCCGGTTTCCTTGAGGGTGTGCCTACAATTGCGGGTACTGCCTTAAATAGCTCTGCAACAAATGAAATCTACGGCAAAAACGTCGAAGGAATTGTAGCAAAGTCTATTGAAATAGATTCCGAAAATGCACATGCACAGAGAATGCAAGCAAAGCTTGACGCGGGCAAGAGCGTTTCGGGATATCAGATCAACCGTCTGCTTGAGGCTAACGACGTTGCTATGCGAGCGCAAGATGTTTCTGCAATCCGCGAATCCGTTACCAACCGCTTGACAGAGCTTGGAGAAACGGGTAATATTTCAGCCATTACAGATGCTATCGTAAAGCTCAGGACCGGAGAAAAACTTTCCAAAGCGGAAAGGCAGACTATAGAGAACAGCAAATCCGGTCAACGAGTGGTAAATGAGTCCGATCCCGAGAATATGAGATCAGGTATGTATTCGTCCTCTTGGGCGGAAAAAGTCGGCACAGACAGAGCCGCCGCATATGAATCTTACTTGAACGCACTCAAGGGAATAGAAACCGAGGAATCCTCGGCAACTGTTTCCGAAACGGAAAAGGCTGAAAATGCGGCAGACTCCCAGCAAGTTACCGGCAAGTTACCGGCAAGTAAGACGGAATTTGCGACCGATACAAATGTCGGTGACAAAGTGGCGCAGGAGCCTGCGGTGGCAAGCGAGGGCGTGGCAGAGGTGCGCGAAACAAAGGGCGCGACTTATGAAGCGTCCGAGGTGAAAGACGCGCAGACGGGCGAAATTGAGGCTTCCGAGGGCGGTAAAGCTACCGTCAAGGTGGACGGCAAGGACGTTGGCGTGAAGGTCAAGGAGATCGCTTCGGTAAGCGGCGGCGCTATTACGGTTCGTCTTGATAACGGCGAGACGGTCAATGCCAATGAGATCGACTTCGGTAACGAGGACACGGCTCTCGTTTATCAGGCGGCGGCTGATATGTCTACACGAGTGGGCGGCTTCAATGCCGACACGGTACGCGTATTCGTAAACGGCTTCGACCCGAGTGCGGGACTTAATGCCGCAGAGTATGTGCAAGGCTTCCTTGACGCTTACCGCTACGGCGCGGAGGGCGCTCCGATATCTGAGCTTGCAAAAGACAGATATGCCTCTAAGATGACCGAAGAGCAGCGCAACCGTGCTTTCCACTTTGGACGTGCATTCGGGAATGAGAAGGTCGAGCAGGCGCAGGCGAAGCTTGACGAGAAGAAAGAGAGAGGCTTGAAGAAGCGTTCGGAAAATGCTAAAATTGACTCCAAAACCACCAAAGAAGGGGACGGAGCTATGGCAGATAAAGAGAGCGCAAGCTATTATGACGGCGATAGAAACGCGCTGACCGAGAGACAGAGCGCTTCCATTGAGTTCCTTGAGAAGGTATTCGGACGTCGCGGCGTAAAGATCACCTTTATCGACTCTTATATCGATGAGAGCGGCAGACGAGTTTATAAAAACGCCGAGGGCAGAGTACTTCCCGCGCCTAACGGGTATTATAATCCCGCTGACGGAAGCATTACGATCGATATTAACGCAGGCGAGGGTGGCGAGGGCTTGATCCTTAACACCACTTCTCACGAGCTGACGCATTTTATCAAGGATTGGTCGCCCAAAAAATTCAGGTCCTTTGCCGAGTTCCTTTATGAGGTGTACGGCGAAAGCGGCATTCCCCTTGAGGCATTTATACAGGATAAAATTGCAAAAGCGAAGAAAAAAGACAGAACGCTCAGCCGCGAGTTGGCACTTGAGGAGTTCGTTGCCGATTCCTGCGAGATGATGCTGGTTGATATTATCAACAACAAGAATCAGGAAAATCTTCAGAAGCTTATCGCGAAGGACAAGACTCTTTTTGAGAAGATCAAGGAGTTCTTTGTCGATCTGCTCGAGAGGATCAAGGCTGCATATGAGGGCGTAAATCCTCAAACTCTTGAGGGTTCGTACATTCGCGAGATGCGCGACGTGGCGGACAAGCTTCAGACTATGTGGACCGAGGCGCTTCTTGATGCGGTGGATACATACAGCGCGGTAACAGAGACGAATGCGGCGACAAGTGAGGACACGAAGCTTTCGGATAGAGATTCAAACGAAAACGAGCTTTCCGAAGAGCAGCAAGCGTATTTCAAAAACTCTAAAGTACGTGATGCTGAAGGCAGACTTCTCAAGGTATATCACGGAACCCCCAATGCGGAGTTCACTGTATTTGATAAGAACCGCGTAGGAAAAGGCAACGATCAGTACGGCGCAGGATTTTATTTTGCTACCGATAAAGTGGCTTCTTCGCATTACGGAAGTAGAGTTATAGAGTCATATCTGAATATCAAAAAGCCTATTAAAGTAAAAAACGGCGTGCCTAACCTTATTGAGGCAAATATTCGGCTTACTTCCAAACAAGCATACGAGGTAGTGAAGAGACTTCCCGACATTTACGACTCGGAAGAGTCTCCGCTTGGCGATTATTTCGATTCATATTGGGAAGTAGGCGCAGAGGACTGGATGATTCGAGAGCTTGCGGAGCAATACCGCGAGGTTGGATATCTTGACAGCGATCTGTTCCGACATTATCCCAATGAATTGCATGAAGCGCTTCGAGATGTTGTTGGGTATGACGGTGTCGAGGTTTCGTTTGATTCGGGCGAAAAATTCTATGTCGCTTGGTTTGACAATCAGATGAAGCTCACATCTAACCTCAATCCTACAACCGATCCCGACATACGATATAGTGACCGTGACTCGGACGGAAATACTCTTACGGAGGGACAGCTTGAATACTTCAAGGACAGTAAGGTAAGGAACGAGAAGGGCGAGTTACTCGTGATGTATCACGGAACGCCTAACGCAGGCTTTACTAAGTTCAAGAGCGGCACGTACTTTACCCAGCACAAATGGTATGCGGATAGATATCAGAGCCCCGGTGCGAGCAGCCTCAGCTACAAAAAGAGCGCCGATTCTCCCGACACATACGCTGTTTACTTGAATATCAAAAAGCCGTTTGATACGAGAAATCAAACGGAGAAGGATATTTTCTATAACGAGTATTACAGACAATGGGGTACGGGAACCGACCTTATGGAGAGCGGCTTGCCCGATTGGCTTGACGGTATGGATCTGCAAGAGTTCATTGAGGAGATGGGCTACGATTACGACGGACTTATCCTCGATGAGGGCGGTACCGGCGGCTACGGCGAGGAGGTTGTCAGCCGAGGCGTTTCTTACGTGATATTTGATGCTGCACAGGCGAAGAATATTGACAATGAGAATCCGACGGACGATCCCGATATAAGGTATTCGGAGAGGTATGAGGACTACAACAAGCCGATTACAATTGAGGATATTGATGTGATTCGTTCCATTGGTAGCAAGAGCATTAACAAGTTTACTTCCGAGGATATAGAAAAAGCCCAAAAATGGGCTTACAAGTTCTATCAAGAATTGGGGGTAAAGTCACCGTTCTTTAGAGCATGGTTTGGCGATTGGAGAGCTAAAGACAAAGGGCAGATAAAAATTGTATCAGTTCCGACTATAGATATCTATCAAGCCTCGCTTGTCAACGGTAACTATGTTATCAAAGATACAGGGTGGAATGTATATGCCGGTAAGACGTTGAACGATGATACAAGACACCATTCAGGAGGAAATCGAATCAATGTTAAATCTCTTAACGCTATAGAGGCGATTTTAGACAACGCTGTTTTACTTGACACAATAGTATCTGAGAAAGATACTAAGAAAAAATCCGAAAATACTGCCTTTTTACACAAGCTATATACAATCATTCAGTATAATAATCGCCAATATATCGCAAAAACGACGGTAGAGGAATACTATAATGAAACAATAGACGATGTATCAAGACGCGCATACAATTTGAAGGCAATAAAAATAGAGCCTGTCGGTGGACAAATCGGAGACAACTCCTCCTCGTCAATACCTGACACAAGCTCTATAATAAGTATATCAGATTTGTATAAATTTGTCAATAGTTTCGACAAAGATTTTTCTCCTGCACGCGAAGTTAGTGAGCACGTCCTTAATAAGGACGGCACGCCGAAGGTGTTCTATCATGGCACAAACGCAGAGTTTACGGCGTTTGACTTAACCAAGAGCGGAAAAAATTTCGGGGCTGTTGCAGAAGGTATGTTCTTCTTTATCGACAAAAAACAAGCTTATCCCAATAGTGCAAAGGATTACGCAAGGCACGTAACTGCGACAAATGGAGGTAAAGAAACCATATACGAGTGTTATATAAAAATGCAGAATCCCTTGGTTGTTGATAGCAGCAGATCTTATGATCCTATCTCTCACTATGATAGGAATTCGGGAAGAATCTATGAGCGATATTTCGATGGTAATTATGACGGCATAATTGTCAAGGATATTACCAAAAAGAATAGCGATTCTGTTTTGGCGTTGGTTGATAACTCTACACAGATCAAGTCCGCGATAGACAACATCGGTACGTTTGACGGAAATAATGCTGATATCAGGTACTCCGACCGTGACGATTTCTATGGACTCAAGCGAGATCTTAAGGAAAAATACGGCGTTGATACCGATGCTGTTCTTCAAATGGCTGACAGTTATCTGCAAAACTACGGCGGCGCTCTTAATAAGACACAGTTCCGTATGCAGTTCCTTGACTTGATGCATGAGGCTGTTAAGTTTATGAATGACACGAGCAGCGAGGGGATAGGTCGCGTGAACGATATGGTGATCGAGACTGCTACCGAGATCGTAAACAATCCCGCTATCGGCGGTGAGCTTGTTACCGAGCTTCGCAGGATCAAGCGCCACATCAGGGACACAAAGATCAAGATACCGAGCGGACGAAAGGGCGACTTTGACGTATTCGGCGGTTTTGAGGCTTTCCGCAGAAAGCATTGGGGCAGGCTGACTCTGACAAACGACGGCATCGACGTTGACACGATCTACCCCGAGTTTCAGGAGCTGTTTGGAAAGAGCTGGTTCCCGGATAATATCGACACCGTACCCGATCAGCTTATGAGGATCGCGGAGGTTGCGGACGCTTCTCTCGCCGACTACTCGGAGAATTACTACGATTCCGATGAGGTTATGATAGACGTTGCGGGTGAGATCTTTGACAAGGTGCAGACCATTGCGCAGAGTGCTTCGGAAAATACGGCTCGTATCAATTACCGCCGCGCTGAGGAAAGTCTTTCCCCGAGAGCTATGCTTGCGGGTGCGCTTGAGGGCGTGGCACAGAATGATATCGAGAAGAACAAGCTGAAGGCTTACAAGGAAAAGATCGGTAAGATCAATGCCGAGGAGCAGAAGCTTCAGGGACTGCGCCGGGAGATCAAGGAGCTTTCCTTTGCGACCGGACCGAGGGACACCGCGAGAATAGAGGCGCTTCGTGAAGAGGCTGCGAAAACCGCAAACCGCATCGGCATTTACGACAAACAGCTTCTTGAACTTGAGGCTTCCAAGCCTCTACGTGATGTTCTCGAGAGGGAGCGACGCAATGCTTACAAGAGGGCAGAGGCTGAGGGACGCGAGGCTCTTGCGAAGTACCGCGAACGTGCGGCAAAGACGCAGGAGGAGCTGAAACGTCGTTATCAGGAATCGAAGAAACGAGGCACTGAGAATAGACGTAAGACCGAGATCAGAAACAAGATCAAGAGAACGGTTGGCGAGCTTAACGATCTGCTGCTTCACGGCTCGAAAAACCGAAACGTGAAGTCCGGCTTGCAGGAGGCGGTTGCTGCCGCGCTTGAGGCGATCAATATGGATACCGTTGCGGCTGACGAGCGCATTGCAAAGTACAACGCGCTTATTGCCAAGGCGACGGACGAGGACGTGATTGCTTCTCTTACCAAAACGAGAGACAATATCCGCAGGCAGGGCGATGCCCTCGGGGACAAGCTCGAGGCTATGCGCAAGGCTTACAGAGATATCCGCGAAAAGGACGCAAACAGCGAATATCCCGACTATTTCAAGGCTGAGGCGCAGCTTATTGAGAACCGCATTGAGTCGGTGATCGATAAAGTTGGCAACACTCCTCTCCGCAACATGAGCTATGCGCAGCTTGACGCCGTTTACGATATGTATAAGATGGTGCTTGCCACCGTCCGCAATGCAAATGCGGTGTTCAAGGAAGGCAAGATCGAGGACCTTCAGAAGAACGTGGGCGCGGTTATGAACGAGCTTTCGGCTATACCGAAGCTGCCCGAGGAAAGAAGTGCTGTCGGTGACAATCTGCGCGGTTACGTTTGGAATGAGCTTACACCTTATTATGCTTTTTCAAGAATCGGCTCAAAGACCTTCGAGAGCTTCTATTGGGAGGCTATCAAGGGACAGGACGTATGGGCGCGAGATATTGACGAGGCGCGAGACGTTGCAACCGAGGCGAGGGAAAAGTACCATTATGACGCGTGGGATTTCGATAAGATCCACAAGTTCAAGCTGGCGGACGGACGCGAATTCTCTGTATCTCTCAAGCACATGATGTCTATTTACGCATACGCGAAGCGCCCGCAGGCGGCTGAACATATGCGAAAGGGCGGTTTCTTCTTCAACGACAAGGAAACCTTCCGCAAGAAGGGCGGAGTGCTTACGATGATCCGCGACAGCGAGGCAAGCTTCAAGATCGATGACGTTTCTCTCGCGGCGATCATATCGGCTATGACCGAGGAGCAGAGAAGATACGTTGACGATATGCAGACATATCTCACTCAGATGGGCGAAAAGGGCAACGAGGTTACGCGCGTTCTTTGGGGAATTGATCTCTTCAAGGAAAAAGTATACTTCCCACTCAAGTCCTCGAGGGACTTCGTCTATCAGGCTAATCAGCCGGTGCAGGAGTCCTCGCTGAAGAACGACGGTATGACCAAGGAAACGAAGCCCGGTGCTTCCAATCCTATCGTGCTTGAGGCGTTTGACGACGTGTGGGCGACTCACGTAAACAGAATGAGCCAGTATCACGCATACGTTCTCCCGATTGAAAACCTTAACAAGGTCCTCAATTACGGAACGTGGACGAATACGGACGCTGTTGCGGTTTCCACAATGCTCCGTAGCAGATACGGAAGTGCCGCAAACGATTATCTCAATCAGTTTATCGGAGATCTTAACGGTGTCAGAAACTCGCAGGGCGCGACAGCTGCGTTTTTCGGTATGTTTACCAAGTTCAAAAAGACTGCCGTTGCGGGTTCGCTCTCGGTTGTTATTCAGCAGCCGACGGCAATTCTTCGAGCGCAAGCCGAGATTGACGCAAAATACTTCGTCGGCAAGCCGAACATGGAAAAGCTTTCCGAAAAGTGGGAAGAGATAAAGAAGTATGCTCCTATCGCTATCATAAAGGATATGGGCGGATTTGATGCAGGCGCGGGACGGCAGACTACCGAGTGGCTGAATGCCGATACTCAAAGAGGGCTCAAGAAGGTTTCGAGTAAGATAGATGACTTTACCATGATGGGCGCGGCTTGGGGCGATCAGCTCGGCTGGTCCGCGATATGGGAGGCTGTCAAGCGCGAAACTCTTGCGAAAAATCCGAAGCTCGTGCCGACCTCCGAGGAGTTCTTGAAGCTTGTGGGTGAACGGTTTACCGAGGTTATCGTAAAGACTCAGGTATACGATTCCACTCTTTCGAGAAGCGGATATATGAGAAGCAAGAACGAGCTTACAAAGATGATGACTACCTTCATGGGCGAGCCTACGGTTTCTGCTAATATGCTCTACGACTCGGCGCTTCAGGCAAAACGCGGCAGTATTTCAAAGGGAACGGCTGTACGCAGAATCGGCGCAGTATATCTTGCCACGGTGACTGCTGCGCTTGCCAAGTCTGTGATCTATGCGCTCCGCGACGATGACGATGACGAGTCTTACGCAGAGAAGTATATGCAGGCACTCGGCGGTGCTATTCTCAATGACATCAATCCGCTGGCATGGCTTCCCGGTGTAAGAGACGTATTATCGATCTTTGACGGCTGGGAGGTCGAGAGAACGGATATGGCTCTCGTCCAAGACTTGAAGAATGCCATTGACGGACTTGACAGCGAAAACAAGAGCACATGGCGAAAGATCGAAGATTTTGCGGGAGCTGTTGCCGGTTTCTTGGGTCTGCCTCTCAAGAACGTGATGCGTACTTTGCGCGAGGTATACAACGGCTTTGAAAATATGCTTGACGGTGTTTCGGGCGGTAAGCTCGGCGGGGCGTTCCTTGAGGGCGTTACCGGAAAGGACGCAGGCAAGAGCAAGTCGCTGTATGATGCTATTATGAGCGGGGACGATGCAAGGCTTGAGATCTACCGCGAGGACTACAAGAGTGAGGACGCATACAACACCGCGTTGAGCAAGGCTCTCCGAGAGAATGACGAGAGAATTGCGGCTGCGGCAGAGGCAAGGTACAACGGTGAAATTGCCGAGTATATGAGAATCGCAAAAGAGATCATCGGCGAGGGCAATTTCTCGCAGGACAATGTTGTGGCTGCGATCAATGCCAAAATGGCTGCGCTGAAGAAGGCGGAGGAAACCGGCACCGAGGAGCAGACCGAGGAGGACAAGGTCGAGAGCATATACAAGGTTGATGATTTCTTCAAGGCGGTTCGTGGCGGCGATATTGCTACTGCGTATGCTGTCAGAGAGGATCTTGTCAACGTTGCGATCGAGAACGGTGAGGACCGCGAGGACGCGGAGAAGGCGTTTGAGAGTAAGCTTGTGACCTACGTAAGCGATCAGTACGAGGAGGCTCTTATCGGCGACGGCGAGGCTAAGAGTATGCTTACACGCTACGGCGGAATGACAGAAGCGAAGGCGGCTTCAAGAGTGCGCTATTGGGCATTCAAGCTTGAAAATCCCGAGTACGAAGATCTCTATGAGGGCGCTGTCAACAAATACTATGACGGCTACTACAAGGACGGCGAGCTTTACGGAAAGAGTGCGAAGTCTTATGGCATCACTCTTGATGTTTACGCAGAGTACGTTCGCGAGACTTCGGGACTCAGCAAAAAAGAGGATATTATGTATATTATCAATACATTGCCTCTCTCTAAGGAACAGAAGGACGCTCTCTACTACCTTAACGGTTGGGCAAAGAGCACTATCCGCGAGGCTCCTTGGAAATAATAGCAAAATATACGAGGGGGGTGGGTTTAGCCTGCCCCTTTCCTTATGCTATAATTTATACAGGATATTCGGGAGGACGTATAGATGAATTCTTCTAAATACAGATTTACACTTGATATGCACAGCGCGCAGTCGCAGGTGTCGCTGCCCGTTGTGCTGAATGATACGGCGAGGAAGTTTTATATAAGCCTTGCCGACGGCGGGAAGATCTATCATATCGCGGACGGTTGTCTTGCAGTTATCAGAATAGAAAGACCGACAGGCACCTATATTGAGCAGTTCTGCCCCATTGAGGACAACACCAACATGGTGTACGACTTCGCACAGCATGGGAATACTGCTATCGTCGAGGGACTGCACGAATGCGAGGTCACGCTTTACGGACTTGACGGTGAGATACTGAGTACCGCGAGATTTTCAATGGTTGTCAGCGACAGAGTCGTGAACCGCGACAATATCATAGTCACGGACGAGAACTGGACTATGCTTGACAGCATTGCCGCAGAAGAGGCGAGACGGCAGGATCGCTTTAATCAGGCTCTTGCCGACGTTGACGAGGCGATAGACTCTATTGACGAAACGATCAACAGAATTATGCCTCCTTACGTCGGAGAAAACGGCAACTGGTTTGTGGACGGGAAGGACACCGGCACGCAGGCACAGGGTGTTTCGGGCGTTTACGTTGGCTCGGGTCAGATGCCCGAGGGCTACAACGTGCAGATCGACCCCGAAGGTTCGCCGGAAACATTCGTTATCTCGGTTAACGGCTTTTTTGCCGATGAAAACGGCAACGTAGAGATTGGCGGTATAGACACCGACGAGCTGAACGCCGCAGTTGAGTTTGCCCTTATCGAAGCTCAAGCGAGTGGAGCTTTCAAGGGCGAAAAGGGAGATAAGGGTGACAAAGGCGACACGGGAGAACGCGGACCGCAGGGTGCCACGGGTGCAAGCGGAGCTACCGGAGCTACCGGACCTCAAGGTGTGAAGGGCGACAAGGGTGACAAAGGTGATAAGGGCGATAAGGGTGCGGACGGTACCTCTATTACCATCACCAAGATCAGCGAATCCTCTCTTGACGGCGGCACCAATATCGTCACATTCTCGGACGGCAGCAAGCTCAATATCAAAAACGGCTCTGCGGGAAGTCCCGGAGAGGGCGGAGGCGGCGGTGGCGGCATAGATGCCAGCCAGTTAAGTACTGCCGTTGAAGAAGCTCTGCGCGTCGCAAAGGAAAGCGGTGATTTTGACGGCGCGGCAGGTAAAGACGGTACCTCTGCAACTCATTCGTGGAACGGCACTGTTCTTACCATCACGTCTGCAAGCGGTTCGTCCTCGGCTGATCTCAAGGGAGAGAAAGGCGACAAGGGCGATACCGGAGCGCAGGGACCGAAGGGCGAGACGGGCGCGGCGGGTGCTACCGGTGCTACCGGTCCTGCCGGCGCAGACGGAAAAACTCCCGTAAAGGGAACAGATTATTACACAGCGGCGGACAAGGCGGAAATGGTCGATCTTGTTCTTGCTGCGCTCCCTGTATGGAATGGAGGTAGCTATTAATGGCATACGATAAAATTATTATTGATTCCGCGAAGTTCGAGGGTGCCGTAAAGGCGACGGCTGACGCGATAAGAGCCAAGACGAGAGGTACCGCAAAACTCCCGTGGGACGAGACTACCGGCTTCGCGAGTTCGGTTTCGGCGATAACTCCGAGAAATCAGAGTAAGACGGTTACTCCTAAAGCATCAAGTCAGACTGTCAAGCCTGACAGCGGATATGACGGTCTTTCGCAGGTCGAGATCAACGGTGACGCAAATCTGATATCGACAAATATCATTTCCGGTACGTCAATTTTCGGCGTTGCGGGTTCGCGTGAGGTCGGTGCGAGAGTTGCGTCGGGGCAGTTTATCCCAGCTGAATATACCGATACTCCCATAAAAGACAACCCAGTTACAATTTCTGGACTTGGGTTTAAACCTACGAGAGTTATTGTATATGCTATTGGTAGATATACGCAAAATGGTGCTACTTATTCAGGTATATCGAACTCTTCGGGTCTTGTGATGCGAGATACTGCAGGTCATTATCTTGTCCACTATGAAGAATATGACGAGGATGAGGATTACTCTGATTGGTATCTTTCTGACCCTATGGACTCGGATAGACCTTCTATAACCTTAAATTCGGATGGATTTACAGTAAAAGCAACATCTTACGGAACATATAATGAAATAATGTGGCTACCCCTTGCATATCGTTATATTGCTTTTGGATAAGGAGACAAACGATGAAATACTACAAACAGTTAAATGAAAACGGCGAGGTCGTTTATCTCTTGAGCTACGATACCGAGCCTAATATTACCGATCCTCTCACGGTCGAGATCGGCGCAGAGGAATACGAAGCTATCTCCGCAGAGTGGCAAGAAGCCGCAAGAGTGAGAGCAGAAGCCGAAAAGGCTGAAAAACGCGCAAAGGCTCGTGAAAAGGCTCTCAAAGCACAGGCTTACGACATCATAACCGGTGCGGAATAACCGGTAAGGCGCGAGTACGTCATTGGGAAGGAGGTAGTTACCGATGATACCTGTTTTGAAAATCAAAGATAATAACGGCAATTCTATGGCTATCCGTGCGATTCGCGGAATGTCGGCATATCAGGTAGCTGTGGAGAACGGCTTTAAGGGAACGGAAAAAGAGTGGCTTGCAACGCTTCAGGCAGAGCCGATCAATCCCGAAGATAAATCTGAAGTAATTGAAGCAGTACTTAGATCTCTGCCAACTTGGTCTGGAGGTGACTATTAATGGCAGATTATAAATTAGTAAATACCACAAAGCTTGACGCGGGTATGACAGCGACAGCGGACAAGATCAGAGCCGGTACCGGAAAGACCGACAAGATCACTTGGAAGGAAGAAAACGGCTTTGCCGATGATATCCCCGAGGGTGTCGAGCAGGCAACGCCGAGTATCGACGTTGACAGCGAAGGAAAGATCACGGCAAGCTCGACGCAGGGTGCCGGCATTGTCAAAAGCGGCACACATGAATCAACAAAGCAGCTTGAGTCGCAGGCGGCAAAGACGGTCACGCCGGGCACCTCCGATCAGATAGCTGTCAATAAGGGCAAATACACCACGGGCGACGTAACGGTCAAGGGCGACCCCGATCTGATTCCCGGAAACATATTGAAGGGCGTTGAGATCTTCGACGTTATCGGTACTGCCGAGGAGGGTAGAGCGTATGAAATAGGCAGCTTTACTCCCTCAAGTGATGTAGCGGAAGTAAATATTTCGCATAATTTGGGAGTTGTGCCCAGCCTTGCTTTATTCTTTATCCAAGGTGGCTTTGACAGTTTACCATTTAAGTACACCGCGCTTGGTGTTTACGTTTTGAACTACAACTTTAATGAAGTGTGGTCAAACAACGGAGCTGCGGGTTTAGGCGCAGGTAGCTATTGGGCGGTTTACAATGCTACGGCTACTTCAATTCAATTCCATAGCGCGAGCTTTGAGTGCCTTTTTAAGGCGGGTGTTGAATACAAATACATATTGGTGGGGTGAAACACAATGAACAATATTATTAAAAACGCGAGAGCACAGAGAGAAGCTATTCTTGCAGCTGTTCCGGCTCTTGACGACAAGGTAGCGAGTACGGCTGCTGATCTCTTCCCGAAGCTGAAAGAGGACGGCACGCTCGTAAAGGCGGGTACTCGTATCAATTGGAACGGTGTACTCAAACGCGCTGCGGCTGATCTTTGGGATAGATCTGAAAACAATCCCGACAACGCGCCTGCACTTTGGGAGGATATCGAATACCGTGAGGGATACAGAATCATTCCCGAAACCATTACCGTCGGACTTGCCTTTGCAAAGGACGAGTGCGGCTGGTGGGGTGACGCGCTTTATAAGTCGCTTATTGACTCGAACGTTTATACTCCCGCGGCATACGGTGCCGGTTGGGAGCTTGTAGGGGAAGGAGATACGATGTGACTTGGGAAATTGTACTCGGGATAATCGCGCTTGTAGGCTTTATGATCTCCGTTGGCGCGATAATTGCTAAAGCGTCACAGATGTTTGCTGCTCTGAACGCGGCAATAACTATGCTGACCGAAACGCTGAAAGAATTCAAAAAAGACAGCAAAGCAGACCGCAAGGAGCTGCACGATGTGGTTGACGATCACGAAACACGTATTGTTATACTTGAAACCAAGGTCGATAACAGATCTAATAATTAAGGAGGGAACTATTATGAAAATCGATTGGGTAAGAAAACTCACCTCTCGCAAGTTTTGGGCGGCTATAGCTGCATTTGTTGCGGGTCTTATCGCGGCTTTCGGCGGTGGCGAGGAAGTCGTAGTGACTGTAACGGGCATCATTATGTCCGGCGCGGCAATGGTCGCTTATATCATCGGTGAAGGTCTCACCGACGCGGCGAACGCAGGCAGCTCCACCAATACCGAAACTACCGAAAAGGACGGCGATTGATTATGTCAACGACAAGAGAAAAGCTTGTCGCGCAGGCGAGATCGTGGATTGGCTGCAAGGAGTCGGACGGTACGCACAGAAAGATCATTGACGTCTACAATGCGGACAAGCCGCTTCCCCGTGGATATAAGGTGTCTTACACCGATGCATGGTGCGCGACCTTCGTCACGGCGTGTGCGATCAAGTGCGGTGCGACGGACATAATCCCGAAGGAATGCTCTTGTAATAAGATGATCGAGCTGTTCAAAAAGCTCGGTTGTTGGGTCGAAAATGATTCACACGTTCCCGCAGTCGGAGATATCATGTTCTATGATTGGGACGATACCGGCAAGGGTGATAATGTGGGCGTTTCCGATCACGTGGGCATTGTCGAGAAGGTCAGCGGCGACACCGTGACCGTCATTGAGGGCAATTATAACAATGCTTGTAAACGCCGCACAATGAAGGTCGACGGCAGATACATACGCGGCTACGGTGTACCGAAGTACACCGCTTCGACCGAGACAAAGGAGGGCGTGACCGTCTCTTTGCCGGTCCTCTCATTGGGAAGCAAGGGCGATTCGGTCAAGGCTCTTCAGGCACTTCTTAACGGGTACGGCTTTACCGATGCAAACGAAAAGGCACTTGTACTTGACGGCAATTTCGGCACGGCGACTCTCTATGCGCTCAAGGCGTATCAGACCGCAAAGGGACTTGAAGTGGACGGCTACTGCGGTAAGCAGACTTGGACAAGCCTTTTGACTTAAAAGAAAATTAAAAGAAAAACAGAGCACTCTTATGGGGTGCTCTGTTTGTTTGTATTAGTATATTTTCTACCTTTTTATTATATAGCAGTGTGTGAATTAGAGAATATAGGTCTTTTAAGTTGGGTTAGAACATTATTTATATGACACTTATATGACACAAATTGCACGAATTGCTTGATTTTATCAAGTGATTCAGTTCTCCAAGAGATAAGAAAAACCGAAAATTTAACATTAGAAAAACCCTTGAAAACATTGATTTTTCAAGGGTTTTCTTCATTTTATTGTTCTTCTAAAATCGTTAGAATTTGGAGGGATATGACACACATATGACACACACATGACACAAAAATATTAGAGCATATTTAGCTCTTCTTTTAGCTTCTCAAGTTCAAAGTGCGTATATACGATCTCGCCGATGCCCTTGCCGGAATGTCCTTGGATTTTCCGTCGCATAGCTTCGTCGAGCTTTTTTTCTTTCCACATTGTTGTGAAGGTGTGACGTGTATCGTCTGGAAGGTGGCTTGCGGTTTCTCCGTTTGCGTTGGTGTATTCAAGTATGCCTATGTCGCTTAATATTGGGGACCAAAACGAGTCCATATATGAGCCGTGGTTGGTATCAAACTGAAACTTTCCACCACTCAAATTGGTTATGAGGTATTCGTTTCCTTTATTTATCCAATTCACAAAGAAGGGATATGTCTTATCGTGGATCGGGACCTTACGTGCGGCGTTGACGGTCTTTCCCTTCTCAATGGTGAAGTACCTTGATTCAAGGTCAACGGAGGAGCATTTGGTGTTAAACAGCTCGCCCGGTCTTACGCCCGAGTATATGAGCATCAGTATGACTTGAACATAATCGTTGCCGTCTGCCCATCTCCACAAGGAGTCAATCTCTGTATCGGTAAAGCGATAATGCTTGGTGCTTTTTTCTTCTTTGCCTATATTCAGATATTCAACAATGTGACGATCCTTCGGGATCACCTCATTCATTACTGCATACTCAAACAGCTGATTGAACATAATCTTCAGCTTTTTAAGAGTAGGGAAATTCTTGCCGGATTTGTCGACTATACCTTGTAAGTGAGCGAGTTTGATGTCAGCGAATTTCATATCATATATATCTTCGCACAGCTTATATGATGCCTTGTAGCCGTTTATGTTGGAGGCGCTTATTTCCTCGAACTTCTTTGCTGACCACTTTTCATATACCTCGGCAAAGGTTATCTTGTTTGCATCAAGGTCATATGGGTTTGTGTTATACTCCGACAACGCCTGCAACGCCTGTTGCCTTGTGGGGTAATATCCTATTGTGATGTATGTCTGTTTAGCTTTTTTCGTTTTCTCGTCTATTATCCAACCTGATGTTTTTCTCGCTCTCCAAGGATTTCTTCGCTTACCGGAGAGCTTTGATACATTTCCAAAACCGTTTGGTAATCTCATTCTTTTCCTCTCCTTTTTTCTTAACTATTAGCAGCACCGATCTTGTTATATAAATTGTGATATTCCATTGTGGGGCTCCTTTCGTTGCGTTTGTTGGGTTTTAAAGACTTCTTATTTTGTTTTTTCGTATAAGAATAGTACAACTCCGAATAAGAATAGTGAAATGTTTACCAATACGGAGTCATTGTAAATCAAATTGATGATCAAGAACAATACATTCAGTATTGCTAAAATAATGCCTATAAGCATAAGAGTAAGTCTTTGTGCTTCTGATTTCTTAATGCAATGATCTACAGTTATATTAAGAACGCCATATGAAATTAAAACGGCTGCGCTTATCGCAAACATATCGGGATTGTTATCGGCGATACGCAATGACCAATCGGCAAGCATACCTAAAACAGGAATATGGGATAGCCCAAAATAAACAAGAGCTATAACCAAAAAAGCAATTCCATAAACAAGATAGAACTCAAACAGACCTATGACAGACCAAAGAATGGACGTTGAAACTGTTTTGATTCTCTCTAATATTTTGTTTCTTCGTTCTCTCTTTTCGTTTCGTCTGCATTCTTGCTCGCGTTTATTTATTGCGGTTCGCGTATTCTTTGCGTTTGCTTGAGGTGCAAACCTATATTTCAACACATTTTGTAAAGTGGCGGTTTTGGTGAGGCGTTGTATTTCTTCATTGAGGAGCTTTGATACTTTTGTTAGCTCACCGTATGCAATCGTTACCTCGTTGACTTGCGGGTGAGGCGGGAGCTTTTCTTCTAACTTTATAATCTGTCCGCATATATCTAAATGCTTTTCGTATATCTTCAAATATTCTTTAAGGCATTCCTTTTCTTCATTTGTAAATCGAACTTTGAATAAGCGTTCCGACAACTCCAACCTAGAAGCCATTTCATACAATGCCCAATCTTCGGTCATTCTTTCGCTCATGGTCTTACCTCGACTCTATTGCTTTAGCTTATTATAGTAGTTGTGCAGAGATATGATCTCCTCTTTGTGTTCAAGGGTGAGGCGGAGGCGGTCGTTCTCGACTTCGAGGGCGGCATTCTTGTCCTTTAGGCTGACATTCTCGGCTTGAAGGTTTGCAAGCTCGGCTTGGAGCTTGTCGTACTCAGCTTGCAGGGCGATCAGGTCGGTGTTTGCTATTACGGTCTTGCTTTCCGCGAACAGATCGTCGAGGGAGCCGCCGAGGACGGCAACAATTCGGCGAAGGGTGTCCATTAAAGGGTTTTCCGTGTCTCCCGAAAAGATGCGCGTGACGGTTCGTTCGGGCAAGTTTGTTGCCTCTGCTATCTGCTTCGCAGACATTCCCGCCTTTTTCTTGAGTTCCTTGAGGTTATCGAGCCACATATTTATGTCCTTCCGTGATGTAATTTTTGTCTTTGATGGGTGATAAAGTTGGGTATCGTTCGGTCAAACTTGGGTATTGAATTTCGGGTATCAATAGGTGTATAATTTTGTCAGTCAACCGTGGAATTGTGATTTTTATCCATCTTAATATTGACGGTTTATTTCGTGTGCCTTATAATGGAAAACAGAACGTGTGTTCTTCATTACATAGGTGAAAGGGGTATTTAAGTTATGACAGAAAATGAAATGAAATTAATTGATTTGATCCGTAGCTCGGACGAGCCCGAGAAGGTCGCCGAGTATATGCTTAATCTTTTTTTAGACTATTTGCGTACACACGCCCCATCTCAAGAAACACTTGTTGCTGCTCCTCGGGAATCTGCCTGAACAGTTCGAGCAACATCTTTTCTCCCTCGGTTAGTTTGATCTGATCGGGGGAGGTTACATTATCTTCCTTATCTTCTATTAAATCGGACTTTAAGATACCGAAGTACGATGCAAGTCTTTCTACCTTATCCATTCTCGGGTATTTTTTACCGTTTACCCAATCAGATACAGTAAAATAGCTTATATCAAGAGCTTGGCAAATGTCATTTCTGCTTTTTCCGTGCAATTCCATTTGCTTCCTTAAATTGTAAGCAAATATATTTTTGTTATCCATGCTTTCACCTCCGCTATTATTATAGCACTAAAAGCACAAAAAATCAATAGAAATTCACATTTTTTTTTGCTTTTGGTATTGACAAATGTCGAATTTTGTGGTATTATGATACTGTGCTTAAAGCACAATACGACATAAAAAGGAGACGTAAAAATGAAACTTACCTTGAAAGCCGCAAGAGTAAATGCGGGGTTGACTCAAGATGAAGTCGCCGAAACACTCAAAAAAAGCAAGAATACTATCGTAAATTATGAAAAAGGCAGGAGCACTCCTGATATTGAAACCGGGAAAGCCCTTGCAGCCTTATATGGATTGTCTGTTGATGATCTTATTTTTTTACCCAACGATTGTGCTTAAAGCACAAATTAAGGAGGGAAAGAAGATGAACATCTTAAAATCACTTTACTGGATTTACGGCGCAGCGTGCATCGCGCTCGGCACTTGGGCTTTCGCCTCTTACATAGACGCGCTTTTTAACGTGCTTTTGCAGCCGTGGAACCTTTGGGCGTTGGTATTGGGGCTGTGAGGAGGACAATATGAAACCTACAAAAGAATACGGTCTGACAGACGATCAGGTTGAGGCGGAGATCGCGAGGCTGAATGCCTCCGAGGCGGTTGCGCTTGCGAGATATGAGGCGAGAGTCAAGTACCGCCGCAGACAGTACCTTTATAATCTGCGTGACCTCGAGAAGAAGGGCAAGGCTCTTATGAAGGCGGGCATCACGCGCGAAGTGCTCGAGGGTCGCTTTGAGGAATGTGACGAGGAGTGCTGATATGGAAAATAATATGACCATAGCCGAGGCATCAAAGCTGATGGGTGTTTCAAGGCAATTTATTCGGGTAGGATTGCAGAAAGGCATATTACCTTTTGGTTATGCGGTCCAAGTTTCCGCAGGAAGATTTACCTATTTTATCAGCAGACAAAAGTTTTTAGAGCATACGGGAATTAAAGGAGAAACGCTATGATGGACGTAAGAAACACGGAAACCGTGCTTGAAGCGCTGGCGGAGAGAATCCGAGAGCTTAAGACGGATATTATGCTAAAGGAAGCGGAGAACGAGCTTCTGCGTAAGAAGAACGAAGAGCTTCAGACAAAGATCACCGAGATCGAGCGAAAGATTTGGGGTGAGGACGATGCTGAAGGTTGAAGATAGATGCTGCGGTTGTGCGGCTCCCGGTTATCCTTGCGAGGGTAACTCTTGCCCGAACAAGAACGTCAAGGTCTATTATTGCGACAAGTGCGGCGAGGAGATAACCGACGACGTATATGAGGTTGACGACGAGGATCTGTGCGAGGATTGCCTTAAAAAGATGTTCTTGAAGGAGGTCGGATTGATATGGCAAACTTCGACTCAGGCGTTATGAAATTTATTAAGGCGGTGGCTATAGTAGAGACCGGTTTCCCCGTTGATTGGCGAGGAAATGCAGAAATTGCCTGCAAGCATTGTAATTATTTTGTACGAGCTACGCAGAGATGCGGACTCAATCAGCAAATTGTCAACTTCCCCGAGAAGTATGTGGGATCTTCATGTCCTTTAGTGGTGGTTGAAGAAAACGAAGGAGAAAAAGAAAATGTGTAAATTCAGAGATCTTAAAGCAGATGAAATCGAGTGCCGTGTGCAGTCGGTTAAGGAGAACGGACTTGTGCTTCTGCTCTACAAGGACGCGCGAGTCGATATGAACATTCTTGACGAGACGGTTGGCTCTTCCAATTGGCAGAGAGAGCACTATGAGTGCAAGGGTAACCTTTTCTGCCGAGTAGGTATCGGTATTTCCCGACAGGACGGCACGTGCGAATGGGTATGGAAATCCGATTGCGGCACCGAGAGCAACACCGAGGCGCAGAAGGGCGAGGCTTCCGATTCCTTCAAGAGAGCGTGCTTCAATTGGGGCATAGGTAGAGAGCTTTACACCGCGCCATTCACTTGGATTCCCGCCGATAAGTGCAATATCAAGAACGGCAAGTGCTATGACAAATTTATCGTCGAGAAAATCCTCATTGAAAACAAGCAGATCACGGCTGTTGCTATCTATAACGAAACTAAAGGCTGCCGCGCCTTCGTATGGCAGAAGGACAAGCGATGAAAGCCACGGGCAGAATAGTCGGTGCAAACATCGACTTTAAGACCGGCAAGCTTGTATTAATGCTTGAGATCAACGAGCGAGGCGACTTTGAGCAGATCGTTGACGATCTGAAGGACAAGGACAAGCTTTCGATTGAACTCAAGCAATACAGACAGCGTCGAAGCCTAAATGCCAACGCTTACGCTTGGCTTCTTATCGGTCAAATCGCAGATATCTTGAGAGCAGGCAAGGACGAAATATACCTCAAATGCCTCAAACGGTACGGACAGAGCGAGCTCATCAGCGTACTGTCCCACGTTCCCATCGGGAATTATGTCAAGTATTACGAGGAAGCGGGCGAAAGCAAGCTCAACGGCAAGGACTTCACCCATTACCGAGTATACAAGGGATCAAGTGAATTCGACTCTCGTGAGATGAGCATCTTTGTTGACGGGGTGTGTAGTGAGGCAAAGACCCTCGGCATACAGACGGAAACCCCGGACCAGCTCGCAGAGATGAAGGCGAGGTGGGGAGAGTAATGGTGGTAGATATTTTTAACACTGACAAGAAGTACAGCATCATTTACGCCGATCCGCCGTGGAAATACGGAGGCGGGAAAAACGGAAGCTTTGCAGCTTTGGCGGTTGACCAATATCCTACGATGAAAACCAAAGATATATGTGCGCTGCCGGTAGCGGGCATTGCGGAAGATGCGGTCTTGTTCCTTTGGGTGACCTTCCCGCAGCTGCAAGAGGCTTTCACCGTTGCCCGTGCGTGGGGCTTTACATACAGAACGGTAGCGTTTACATGGGTAAAGCTCAACAAGAACGGGACACCTTTCTTCGGGCTGGGGCATTGGACGCACAGCAACGCCGAGATCTGCTTGATATTCACTAAAGGAAATTATCCGCGCCGCGTTGGCAGGCGTGTCTCGCAGATCATTATGACGGTTCGCGAGAGGCATAGTCAGAAGCCCCGAGAGGCTCGGGAGCGAATTGTTGAACTTATGGGCGATCTGCCACGAATAGAACTCTTTGCCCGGCAACAGGCGGAAGGCTGGGATTGTTGGGGCAACGAGGTGTGAATAATGGACAGCATTATTCAAAAGCACACACACAGATGCCTTTTGTGTGGCTCGCATAGGTGGCTTGAATGGCATCACGTATTCGGTGGCGCGCTACGCGACAAGTCAGAGAGATTCGGCTTGAAGGTAAGGTTATGCCATTACTGTCATAACGAGCCGCCGAACGGCGTGCATCAGAATAAAGAGACTCGCCTCAAGCTGCAAGCGTATGCACAGAAAAAAGCTATGGAGCGTTACGGCTGGACGGTTGAGGACTTCCGGAAGGAGTTTTACAAGAGCTATGTATAACGGATATAAGAAAAACAAATTACGTAACAAGAAGACTTACTCCTCCGACGGTATTCTTCACGCTTCAAAGCGCGAGGCTATCAGATGGGAAGAGCTGTGCCTCCTTCAGAGAGCCGGTAAGATAAGCGACCTTGAACGTCAAGTGAGATTCGAGCTGATCCCTGCGCAGTATGAGGAGATATACACTGGGGAGTTCTACCAAAGGGGAGCACGTAAGGGTGAGCCGAAGCTGAAGAGAGTTTGTCTTGAGCAGTCTTGCGAATACGTTGCAGATTTCGTATACAAAGACCACGAAACCGGACAGACTGTGGTTGAGGACACAAAGGGCTACCGTGATCCTCAAAGTGCGACTTATGCAAAATTTGTTATCAAGCGCAAGCTTATGCTTTACACCTTTGGAATACGCATAAAAGAGGTATAAACGGAGGTATGAACCTATGAAACTTACCCAATGCGACAGAATCCTTCGTCATTTGAGGGATTACGGCAGCATCACAAGTATGACTGCGATCAATGAATACGGAATCTTGAGGCTCGCTTCGAGAATCAACGATCTCAAGAGAAAAGGCTACCACATCACCAGCGAGATGGTGGAAGGCGAAAACAGATATAAAGAAAAAGTACATTATTCAGTCTATAGACTGATTGAAACAAAGGAGAAATAAAAATGAATTCAATCGTACTTATGGGCAGAGCAACTTCTGCAATTGAACTGAAAAGCACACAGTCGGGAAAGAGCGTTGCAAGCTTTTCCCTCGCGGTAAAGAGACCCTTTACAAAGGACACTACGGACTTCATCAATATCGTAGCTTGGGACAAGCAGGCTGAGGCGTTGAGCAAGTATGTAGCCAAGGGCAATATGGTCTGCATTAGAGGATATCTTCAGATCCGCAATTGGACTGATGACAATGGTAACAAGAGATACGCAACCGAGGTTGTGGCAAGCGAGGTTTCCTTCGCAGAATCGAAAAAGGCTTCGGATAATATTTCTATCACCGCAGAAGAAAGCGCGTCAGAGGGCTTTGTGGTGGTGCAGGACGAGGATCAACTCCCGTTTTAAGGAGGTGCTTTAATGGCAGCAGTTAAGTGGGTCAAGCTCAGTATAGATATGTTCGATCACCGGAAGATAAAGCATCTGCGCAAGCTCCCGGACGGAAACAATATTGTGCTTATATGGGTAATGCTCTTAACTATGGCGGGGAGATGCAATGCGGGAGGAATGATATTCTTGACCGAAAATATACCTTATACGCCTAAAATGCTCGCCGATGAGCTTGGTTTTGAGGAAAACACGGTAATACTTGCCCTTCAAGCGTTGGAAAACCTTAATATGATCGTGACCGATGATGGCTTCTTTGCTATTGCAGGGTGGGAAGAATACCAAAACATTGACGGT
>JAZQZL010000014.1:0-42769 GCA_045634005.1 Candidatus Flemingiibacterium sp.
CTAACCTTAGCCTCCCTTGTGTAAAGGGCGGTGGCACGGCGTATGCCGTGACGGAGGAATTGTAAACTTTGACTTTCGAGAAAACAATCCCTCAGTCACCTTCGGTGACAGCTCCCTTTGCACAAGGGAGCCTTCAGCGGCACGCGGGATTTCCCAACGGCAAAAGCCTCTACGTAACCACCGGATTAGCCGGTGTTTTCGCTATAAAATAAAAATCGCCCTGCCGCTTGCGGCAGAGCGAGTCGGGGGAGCGCTGTCTCTCCTGCAGGACGGCAAGCCGACCTGCGCGAGTTCGCAAGCGAACTCACCACGCCGATGCACCCTTCCCCCGACACCCCCAACCAGCCTCGGCTGGCGGAGTTTAATTAGATATGCTTTGATTATATTCAATCTTCAGGCGATGCCGTATCCGCTTTAAACTCCACCACGCATATCTCCGGTCTGTTGAATATTCGCACCATACGCTTTTTCGACAGTCCGCGCGATACGACGTGCACAAATCCGTCATATTCGTAAAGTCCGCCTGCGTGATCGGGAAAAATTCCCTGGTGCGGTGCGTAAACACCGTTGATAAACGGAGGCAGGCGCCACTGTCCGCCGTGAGCGTGACCGGAAAACGCCGCGTCGAAGCCGAGTGAATCGTAAAGCTCGTACTCCTCGGGACGGTGCGACAGCAGTATGGTAAACCGCTCGTCCTCTGCTACGAACGCAAACTCCTGCGTCAGAATCTCACGCCATTCCAAAATCATCGAGCTGAGCTTGTCCTTATCCTCGGCAAAGCGTTCTGTAAGGCTATTGTGATGTATCTCATCCCTCAGAAAATACGGATCGAATATGCCGCAGAGCAAAACTCCGTCAAATATTTCCTCGCACGAGGCGCGGTGCATAAGCTTAACGCCTATTGCCTCAAGCTCCGTGCAGATATCGTCGATGTTTGGTATGCTTCCCTCGTGATTGCCAAGCACCATATAGCACAGCGCTATTTTAACAAGCTCCTCTAAAGCCACGCGCGAGGGATTGTCCAAAGCGACCTCCACGGGCTTTTTCTCGTCGTTTTTGTTGTCCTCGATTATATCTCCCGTGATGAAAATAACGTCGGGATTTGCTTCTTTCACCGCATCAATAAGCTTTTTCTGATTCTTGCCGTAGCGCGACTCGTGAAGGTCGCTTATATGCACGGCGGTAAATGAGCGGGAAAGCTTCGGCGAGGAAACGGTATATTCGCGAATCTTCAATCTTGTAGAGGTCGCCAGTAAAACCAAGGCGGCGCAGACAATTGCACCGCCAATAAATAACCATATCATTTTCTTCATCTTACTCTTTCGTGTCAGTTACGAGTATCAGCTCGCATTTGTCGAACTCCGCATCGGTGGGAACGTACGCACGGTATGCCGCGCCCCTGTGCTCGAGCACCTCAAGGTAGCCGGTGAACATCACGATAGCATCAGTGTCAACAGCATAGTATATGCAGGACACACCCTCGACCGACAGCGACTGCGCCTCGCTCATCGGAACGATCCCCTCAAGCTCCTCCTTGGCACACACAAGCAGCGCACTGTCCTCTGAAACACACGCCGCGAAAACACCGTCAAGAACGTCCGAGCTTATACTCGAAGCGCCCACAGCGTCCTCGTTTTGCTTGTCGGCAGCAGCCGTGTCAGCAGGCATTGGTGAATATCCCGCAAAGGACGAGGTGGTTTCAACGATTCTATCTTCAGAGGCAGAGCCGTAAATGTCGGCGTCGGCGTAGTTATACTGTACCTTGTCAGGCAATATAGCATCCGCGTTGCCTGCGGCCTCCGCATTTGCGTCAAAGATATCATCATCAAAGACTCTTGCATCGCCGGGCGCTTTATCGAGCATCTCTGCACTCGCGCCGCCTTCGATGAAGCCCCTGCCGACCACGATTATCATAACCGCCGCGGCAACAGCCGCAAGAGAGCCCATCCACGGCTTCATACGTATCCTCGGTGTGAGTATTTTCTTGTCCTGCGGAGTCTTTTCGACCTTTGCCATAACGGCACCGTAAAGTGCAGAGGGTGCGCCGCCTGCCGAGCTCTTTACGAGCGACAGCATCTCGCGGCGGTCAGAAAGCTCGCGCCGACACGCCTCACACTCGGCGATATGCGCTTCGACCACCGCCGCCTCGGCTTTAGTCAGCGTGCCGTCGATATACTCAAACAAGTGCTCGCGTATATCCTCACAGCCTGCCGTTTTTCTGTTAAGTAACATAAAAATAATCTATCCTTTCGCACGGCGTTTATACGCCGCGCTGTATTTTGTTAATCATTAGACGCACGAGGTCAAAAAAAGTTCCCGATTTTTCGAAACTTTTTTATTTTTACGGACTGTAAACCTCAAGGATCAGCTCTTTGAGCCGCAGTCTTGCTCGGTTAAGCCTTGATTTGACCGTTCCTACCTCAAGTCCCGTCATTTCCGAGATGACCTCGTAGGAGTAGCCCTCGATGTCGCGAAGCTCCACAACCTCACGCGCCTCGGGCGACAGCCTTGCGATAGCGTCGCGTACAAGCTTTATCTGCTCGCGCTTCTCCGCCATTTTTTCGGGTGAAGCGCTCGCGCTCTCGTCGGCAAACTCGAGCTCTATCTCATCGCCGTCCTTATCCGTGTAGGTCGGCATAGCCTCGGTTGCGGTCGCTCTTTGGTGGCGCAAAAAATCAAGACACGCGTTCTGACATATCTTGTATATCCAAGTTGCAAAGCGGCAATCGCCTCGGTAACGACCGATTGAGCGCCATATTTTAACAAACACCTCCTGCGACACGTCAAAGGCGTCGTCGTCACTCAAAGACTTTAATTTCACGGAGTTGTAAACAAGCCGCTCGTAAAGGCGTACAATCTCGCCGAATGCCGCCTGATCACCGCCTTGCGCCGCTTTTATAAGTGCGTTTTCTTCTGGTGTATTATATTTGTTTTCTGACAATTCGGAGCGTCCTCCTTTCCTTTGGAGATGATGTATGGCAAAATTATTTAACCACGGACAAAAGTATCTCGCGCATTTCCTCACGCGTATTTGCACAGTTGAGCGCACTTCTCGCGCCCGATGCACCGCGTATTCCCTTTAGGTACCACGAAAGCTGACCGCGCGACTGAAGCACCGCCAATTTTTCGCCCTTTTCGGCGATAGCCGTGTCAAGCTGGCGAAGAGCCACCTCAATGCGCTCTTTGTCGCTCGGCGGAGTGTACTTGTCGCCATAGATAGCGGCGCGTATCTCGGAGAATATCCACGGATTGCCCATCGCACCGCGCCCGATCATAACGGCATCGCACCCCGTACGCTCGAACATACGCACAGCGTCCGCTGCCGAGAATATCTCGCCGTTCGCGATAACGGGAACGGTCAGCGCATTTTTAATTCGCGCGATCTCGTCGAAATTTATGGGAGCCGAAAATCGCCCCTCGCGCGTTCTGCCGTGTACGCACACAGCGTCCGCGCCCATATCCTCCATACGCTTTGCAAAGTCCACACCGATAACGTTCGCGTCGTCCCAGCCGATACGCATTTTTACCGTAACGGGCATATCGGGCGCGGCCTCGCTCACCGCTCGCTTTACCTTTTTTACTATCTCGGCGGCAACGTCGGGCGTTTTAAGCAGTCCCGAGCCCTCGCCGTTGTTGGCAACCTTCGGCGCGGGACAGCCCATATTTATGTCGATGGCTTTAGGCTTTTTCGTACTGCGGCAATGCTTATACGAAGCCGCCGCGATCTTCGCCGCCGCCTCTGCCATAATGTCGGGCTCGCTTCCGAATATCTGCACGCCTGTCGGCTCGTTTTCAAACAGCTCTCCGAGCACGGCGGTCTTTTTATCTTCAAAGTGTATAGCTTTTGCCGAGAGCATTTCGGTGAACATCAGCTCTGCGCCAAAATCTTTGCATATATCGCGAAACGCGTGGTCGGTGACGCCTGCCATCGGCGCAAGGGAGATCTTGTAATCAAGTTTTTTCATAAAACGTCCTAAAGTGTATTTTTCTAATTTTATCGCACGTTTGTTACATCAGTATGAACAAGCGGCGCGAGTTTGCAAATATAATGTCAAGCGCGAAATTTTCGCATAGTATGTATTATCCGTTAAAAAAAGGAGTAGTTATGTATATTTACGTTGTTCGACAAGGCGACACTCTCGCCGCTCTGTCCGCGCGACTCGAAGTGCCGCAAAGCGTACTCGCATTGGCAAACGGGCTTCGCGAGCCATACTCGCTCACACCCGGTCAGGCGCTGCTTATCCTAAACGGCGCACGCACGTACACCGTACAAAGCGGCGACACAGTGTATTCGATAGCCGCACGATTTGGTTTAACGCTCAACCGCCTCTGGCAGATGAATCCCACACTCGCCGGCGGCGTGCAGCTCTATCCCGGTCAAACGCTCGTCGTATACCTTCCACCGACGGGAAATCCCCCGATAATAACCACGGGCTACGCCTATCCCTTTATAAACGAGGAGCTACTTCGAGCCACGCTTCCCTACCTCGATTTCCTCGCGATATTCAGCTACGGCTTTCGCGCCGACGGCAGCTTGGTGCCGCTTGATGACACGCGCCTGCTCACGCTTGCAAACGAGTACGGCATCTCGCCGATGCTGGTACTCACCTCAATAGGCGACGCCGGACGCTTTTCCTCTGCGGCAGTCGCCTCGATGCTCGCCTCAACCGACGTGCAAACGAATCTTATCGGCAACATTGTAAACATCGCCCGTCAAAAGGGCTACGCGGCGGTGAACTCCGACCTCGAATATATACCCGGACAGTACCGCGACGCATACAGCGAGTTTATAAGAAACCTCGCCGATGCGCTTCATAACGTCGGTATAGAGCTTACCGTATCTTTAGCACCGAAAACGTCCGACACGCAACAAGGGCTGCTCTATGAGGGTATGGACTACGCCGCACTCGGAGCGGCGGCAGACCGCGTGCTTTTGATGACGTACGAATGGGGCTACACCTATTCCGAGCCGCGTGCCGTCGCGCCGATAAACAGCGTCACGGCGGTGGTGGACTACGCGCTGTCAGTCATACCTGCCGATAAGATAGACCTCGGCGTGCCAAATTACGGCTACGATTGGAATATCCCGTGGGTAGAGGGCACGGCGGCACGAAGCCTCGGCAATATCGCCGCGCAGGAGTTGGCAATAGACCGCGGCGCACCGATACAGTTTGACGAAAACTCACAGTCGCCGTTTTTCAGATACACAGCCGAAGATAACTCTCGCCACGAGGTGTGGTTCGAGGACGCGCGCTCGGTTGCGGCAAAGCTCGAGCTTCTTCGCTCGCGCTCACTCGGCGGTGTAGGCGTGTGGCAGATAATGCGGTGGTTTCCGCCGCTTTGGCTGTCTATGATGTAATTATTCTTCCCAGAACTCCTCGAGTGCGCCGAGAAGCGCCTCGGGGGACGGGACTAAACGTATGTCCTTTAAGTGGTCGGTGAGCAGGCGAGAATACTGTGGTGTGGCGTATCTGTCGTCGATAAGCACGCACACGCCGCGGTCGGCTTCCGAGCGTATAACGCGTCCTGCCGCCTGAAGCACCTTGTTCATCGCGGGATAGAGGTAGGCGTATTCAAAGCCTGCCTCGCGCGTTTCCTGGAAAAAGTCCGCTACTATATTCGTTTCAAGATTAAGCCTTGCAAGGCCCGTTCCAACGATGATCGTACCGATGAGCTTGTCGCCTGCAAGGTCGATGCTCTCCGAAAACATTCCGCCGAGCACGGCAAAGCCGATCACGGCGCTGTCCTCTTTAAAATTCGCGAGGAATTTCGCCTTCTCCGCCTCGGTCATATCGGGCTTTTGCACGCGTATATCCGCCTCGGGATCGTATCTGCGGTAAGCCCGCGCGACCTTCGCAAGCAGCTCGTAGGACGGCAGAAATACAAGATAGTTTCCGTATCGTGCGTTCACTGTCGCATCGATTATTTCAATAACCGCCTCGAGGGTTCTGTCGCGGTCGGCGTAGCGAAGCGACACCTTATTCATTATCGCGGTAAAGAGCTGATCGCGGTCAAAGGGTGATGGGAGCTGTAGGCGAGCGGCATTTTTCGCGCCGAGCAGGTCGCAGAAATAGTCCATAGGCGCGAGCGTTGCCGAAAACAGCACCGCCGAGCGTACGCGCGTCATACAGTAGTCAAGTAAGCTTGACGGATCAATGCAGATAACCCTCGCGCGCACGCGCTCACCGCGGCGCTCTGCAAGGTGACGGAAGCTGCCGTCCGCACGCTTTGCGGCATCGGCGAAGCGTTTGGCGTTGTACGCCGCCTCGCGCACCGCATACGCAAGCGTACGCGAGCCAAACGGCACCTCTGCGGCGTTGTCGCCGTTCACGCGAAGCCATTGCATCGCCGCAGAGAAAAATTCGCGGCAGGCGTCGGCAACACCGTTAAACGGCTTCTCCGATAGGAGCGTTCCGTACTCGTCCTCACCCACGAAGGTGTGGTTTTCCGTGCATTTTTCCCGAAGCGACGAAAGCTCTCCGATAATATTTTTGAGCGGCGCATAGAGTATAAAATCGCTGTCGGGAATGAGCGGCGCAAAGCCTGAAAATTCAGCGAGCGAAAGCTCTGCCGAGTACATTTCTCTTGCCCTCTCGACAAGGTCGTGCGCCTCGTCGATAAGCGCAACACTCTCCGACGCGTCGCAGTCCGTATCAAAAAATCGGCGCAGAAATACGCGCGGATCGAAAAGGTAGTTGCAGTCGCAGATTATAACGTCGCAGTACATCGCCGCATCGAGCATAAGCTCGTACGGGCATACGCAAAACTCGCGTGCAACGGTATCAACGGCGGCTTTATCAATGTCGCCGTACCTCGTCAGAAGCGCAAATAGCGCCTTGTTTATGCGGTCGTAGTGACCGTTCGCATTCGCGCAGGTCACGCTCGTGCACTCCTTTGCGCCCATACTGCCGACGCAGCATTTTTCCTTGGCACAAAGTGTTATCACGCGAGCCTTCAGCCCATGCTCACGCATAAGCTCGAACGCCGCCATAGGCGCAGCGCCGACTGTTGATTTTGGGGTTAAGTAGAAAATTCTGCGTCCCGCTCCCTCGCCTATTGCCTTAACGGCGCCGTAGCATACGGACAGCGTCTTACCGATTCCCGTCGGTGCCTGTGCGACAAGGCGTTTGCCCTTGCGTACAGCCGCAAATGCTTCGAGGATAATATCCTGCTGACCGAGGCGAAAGTCGCGGTGCGGAAACTTTATTTTTTTCGCCGAGGAAATAAAGCTGTCTTTGCCCTCGGCGGCTATTTTTGCAAACGGGAGATACTCCGTCAAAAGCCCAACCACGCGTCCGCGAAGCTCGTCTATCGAGCGTACCGTGTCAAAATGCTCGCACTCATACGTTTCTGTGGAAACGAACGTGAGGCGAACGGTAACGCGCGAGTAGCCCTTTTCTGCGGCGTACATATACGCGTAGCACTCGGCTTGGGCGGTGTATTCGGGGTAGTCGGACGGCTTTACCGAGGAGAGAGCGCGCGAGGTTGATTTTATCTCGTCGATTATCGCGGTAGTGCCGCAGTCGATGATGCCGTCGGCTCTGCCGGAGAGCTTAAAGATTACGTCGCCGAGCGTTATTTCAGCCTCAAGCGGCACCTCCGGAATATACCCCTCCGGCGCGTTTGATTGCACCCTTTGGTGAAGCGCGGTTCCCTGTCTGAGCCTTGCGAAGCTGACGTACGGGCGGTCAAGGCTGCCGCCGCGAAGCACGAAGGCTATAAGCTCGCGAACGGAAATATTCACCGTGGACATATCCTCGCCTCCCGTAAAAATTCTTTAAATTAAATTTTACCACAAAATTGTTACCGCCGTATGAACGGAAAGGATTTATCGGGCGTTTTTCTACTGTGTTTTCCTCCTTGTAAACTATTTGTTAAATCGTGATATATTCTTGACATTTTTATTTGCGTGTGCTAAACTTATTTCGGCATAATAAACCACTTTGAGGAGTTTGTCAAATGGATACGCAAAAAACAAAAAAAAAGCTTGTGCTCACAGAGCTTTCAAGCGAAAAATCGGGACGTTTATTCTTTATCGTCGCCTATATATGTTACCTTTTGTACTGCGCCACGCGCAACTACTATCCGCAGGCACTTGCCGAAATTGTCCCCTCGGGACTTTTCACCAAGGACGTCGCCGGAATAGTATCCTCTGCGTATATGATAGGATACGGCTCGGGAATGTTCATAAACGGCTATCTTGCCGAAAAGGTACAGCCCTTTTTCTACATAACCCTATCCTTCGGACTGTCAGCCGGAACAAGTGCGCTGATGTATGCGTATTCGCTCACACCCGCGCCGAGCATTATCCCCTTTATCGTGATATGGGGCATCGCAGGCTACGTTCAGTCGGGCGTGTGGCCCATACTGATACGCCTTACAACGGCTATTATGCCTGCAAACAAAAGCGCCAACGCCTGCTCGCACCTATACATATCCTCGATCGTCGGAGGAATCGGCACCTACCTTATTTCTCAACAGATTCTCCGTATGTTTGATTGGCGCACGCTTTTCCTCGTTTCGGCAGTAGCCGGATTGTGTCTGACTCTGTTTTTCTACTTTTCCACCGTTAAAATAATACGCGCGTGCGTATCCTACACGCTCGTTTCGCCTGAACGCTGCGATAAAAAGCAAAGCAACAATAATGATCACAGCCTCTTTAAGCTTCTTATGATGTCGGGCGGCATATTCATTCTGTTCGTTGTTATCTTCAACTGCTTTGCGTACAGAGGCCTTGCCGATATGGTGCCCACGATGCTCGTTGAAGAATTCAGCGTGGGTGCGGATTTCAGCGTAATGGTTTCGACTCTACTGCCCGTTTGCACCGTTATAGGCGCATATCTCGGACGCTTCCTCTATCACCGCTTATTCCATAGCGAGGTCAGAACCACAGCATACTGTATGCTTCTTGCCGCCACTGTATATGCGCTGATCGCAATAATCGGTTTTGTTTCGCTCGGATTTGTAATGGCAACGATAATGGTGGTATCCATTATGACGTCCTGCGCATCGACTATGTGCGTCGGAGTCGTTCCGCTCCGCTTTGCGCGCTACTCGCTCGCAGGCTCGCTCGCCGGTTATTTCAACGGCGCCGGATACGTAGGAAGCTCCGTTTCTGCGCTTGCCGTCGGTATTATTGCACAGAACTTCGGCTGGAATAACACGATAATTATGCTTGGAGCGTTTATGGCGCTCGGAAGTGTTCTTGCGTTTTTCGCAGTTCGCAAATGGCGTAAATTCGTACATAACTGATATTCTCCCACCGTAAAAATTACGGTGGGAATTTTGTCTGAAAACTTGCAAATTTGCCGCGAATGTGATATAATATATTCTAATGAAATAATTTAAGGACGTGTACTATGTCAGAAAAGAAGATAATCCGCGGTGTCGGTGTTGACAACGTAACGCTCGCCGAGGCGGCGGAAATATGCAAGGGCTTTATAAATAACCCCGACGGCACCCCAAAGGCAGTGTTTACGCCAAACAGCGAAATAATACAGTCGTGCGTTGAAAACGAGGAGCTTTACTCCGTTATCAACTCGGCAGACCTCATAACGCCCGACGGTATCGGCGTCGTCTACGCCTCGAAGATACTCGGCAGACCGCTCAAGGCAAAATGCGCAGGCTTCGAGCTCGGACTTGAGATGGTAAAATACTCGGCTGAAAGCGGCGCGAAGATATTCTTCCTCGGCGGCAAGCCCGGAATTGCTGATGCGGCGAGGGACAAGCTTCTCGAGACCTACCCGAACGCGTGCTTTGTCGGCACAAACGACGGATATTTTAAGAAAGATGGCGAGGAAAACGACGCCGTTATCGAAAAGATAAACGCCGCCGCGCCCGATATTCTCTACATTTGCCTTGGCGTACCCGTCCAGGAAAAATGGATACTTAACAACCGCGAGCGCCTTACAAGCGTGAAGCTTTGCCTCGCGCTCGGCGGAAGCCTTGACGGCTACAGCGGAAACGTTAAGCGCGCGCCGAAATTCTTTATAAAGCTCGGTCTTGAATGGTTCTACCGACTTATCTGCCAGCCGTCGAGAATCGGAAGAATGGTGAAGCTTCCGAAATTTCTCTTTGGAGTTATCTGGTTTAAAATTCGCGGAAAGCACAAAAACGACGTAATAAAGGGGATATAGCGTGAAGGCTTGTTTAGCCTACTCGCAAAATACCGGTTCACGCGCCGAAATTCAAATTAAAAATGGGGCCCAGCCCATTTTTGTTTGCCTTGCAAACGCATTTGAATTTCACTAAATTTATTTGAGCCGCCGCGGCGGCGGAATGGAGATAAAAAATGAAAGTAAAACTGCTCACCTATACTCCCGATGCGGAAAAAACTATTGCGGCGGCGGCAAAGCTTTGCTACGCCAAGAGCGACATCGACACGCTTACTGAAAACCTCACGCCCGAAAAGGTTGAGAGCTTTCTCAAAATGCTCGAGGACCTCGGTCACGAGTCGCCCGTTGAGCACGCCTGCTTCACCTTTGCTATTGAGGGCGTTTCGCGTGCGCTTCTCGCGCAGATCACACGCCACCGTATAGCTTCCTTCTCCGTGCAGAGTCAGAGATACGTTTCAAAAACGGATTTTTCGTACATAATCCCGCCGGAGATAGATGCCCTTCCCGAGGCGCGCGAGGAATATATCGCCGCTATGGAGGAGGACGCACGTCACTACGAGAGCCTTCGCCAGAAGCTTATGGCGAAGCATTATGAAACCAACCTCGCGGCAGGTGTGCCCGAGGCGGAGGCTAAACGCGCCGCCGAAAAGAAGGCTAATGAGGACGCACGCTTCGTGCTCCCCAACGCCTGCGACACTCGCATCATTATGACGATGAACGTCCGCTCGCTTTACAATTTCTTCAGGCTCCGCTGCTGCACACGCGCACAGTGGGAGATCCGCGAGCTTGCTATAGCTATGTTAAAGCTCGTTCGCGAGGCTTGTCCACTGCTCTTTGGAAAGGCAGGGCCCTCCTGCCTATACGGCGCTTGCTCCGAGGGCGCGTACACCTGCGGCAAGGCGGGCGACGTAAGACGTGAGCTTCGATGAAGGAAGCAGATAAGCTCGCTATCGGCGAGAATCTTATATTCGAGGGAATGACCTCTATCCGCGCGGTAATCGCGGCTATTGAGTCGGGCAAGTCGGACAGAAAAATAGTCCGCGTGTTTGTTGCAGAGAGTCGTGAGAAGGCGCGCGCGAAAGAGCTTTCGTACATCAAGGCGATGTCGTATAAATACGGCTTTTTAATCGAGGTCGTACCTGACGCAGACGTTGACGCACTCGCGCTCGGCGCAAGCCACGGCGGACTTTTGCTCGAAGCAACCGCGCGTACTATTCCGCCGCTCACGCCGGAAGCACTCGAAAAATATCCCGAGAACGAAAGATTTTTCGTGATGATCGAGGGCATCGAGGACCCGTACAATTTCGGCTACGCGCTTCGCTCGCTTTATGCGGCAGGTGCAAGCGCCGTGATACTCTCGCCGCGAAACTGGATGAGTGCGGCGGGTATCGTTTGCCGTGCATCTGCAGGTGCTGCTGAAGCGTGCGACACGTACATTTGCGAGTCCTGTGCCGACTGCGCTGACATTATGAAGAAGCTCGGCGTGAAGATCGTTTGCGCAGATATGAAAAACTCCGTTTCGATCTACGAGGCGGATCTCAAAAAGCCGCTCTTTTTAGCCGTTGGCGGTGAGCGACGCGGGCTTTCGCGTGAGCTTCTCGACGCTGCTGACACGGTAGTGCGCCTTGATTACGGGCGCGACTTCCCTGCGGCGCTTTCCGCGGCATCTGCGGCGGCGGTGGCAGGCTTTGAGGTCTTGCGGCAGAACAGATAAGACATAGCGGGCGCTCGTTTTGAGCGCCCATATTTTCACAAAGGAGGGCGAAAAGTATGACAACCTCACTCGTACTCGAGGGCGGCGGTATGCGCGGTGTTTACACCTGCGGCGTACTCGATTATTTTATGGATAACGGCATCACGTTCCCGAAGATATACGCTGTTTCGGCAGGCTCGGGACACGGTATGAGCTACGTTTCAAATCAGCGCGGACGTGCCGTTCGTGTCGGCACCGAATACGTAAACGATTGGCGGTATTGCAGTCTGCGAAGCCTTATTCTGACGGGAGATCTCTTCGGCGCCAAGTTTATATACGAGGATATACCTGCGAAATATGATGCGTACGACTACGATGCGTTCAATAAAAGCCCTATGAAGCTTCACGCAGTCTGCTCGAACCTTGAAACAGGCAAAGCAGAATACATCGAGATCAACGATGCGAAGGATGACATAATCTACGTTCGCGCATCAAGCTCACTCCCCCTTGTATCGCGTATCGTCAAAACGCCACGCGGTAAGTTCCTCGACGGCGGCATCTGCGACTCCATTCCGATACGCCACGCGCTGACAAAATCAGACCGCACTGTGGTCGTGCTGACACAGCCGGAGGGATATGTAAAGGAGCCGTCATCGTCGCAGAATATGATCGCTAAAAAGTATAAAAAATATCCCGAATTCGTTGCAGCGGCGGCACGCCGTCATGAGGATTACAACGAGTCACTCGCCCTCATTGATAAGGGCGTCGCCGAGGGTAAGATCCTTGCGATACGTCCTTCGGCGCCCGTCGGATTCGAGCGAATTGAGAAGGACAAATCGAAGCTGCTCGCGCTCTACGAGCGTGGGTATACCGATGCCGCGTCAAGCGGTGTTGAGGCGTTTCTTCGCGCGTAAGGTATAACGGACGTGGTTTCTACGTCCGTTTTTGTTATCGCACATTTTACTCACCTGCGCCGCATAAAATGTACCAAAAAAACGAGGTACATCTTATGCCCACTAACACCCGCCGATTTTTCACAGACGGGCACGTGTGCGTGCTGACGCTCACCGTGTCCGCGCCCGACGGCTTGAGCGATGCGCAAGACAAGTTCTACTCGCCGCTTACAGTCGAATTCGAGCGAGCCGTCGAGAACCGATTCTTCCCTCTCGCAAAAGCGGCTTACAGCGACTGCACTGACCGCCGCAAGCGTTGGCGCTATACACCGTGGCAGGCACACTTTTGCCTCACGCGCAAAGACGACGAGCTATTCTTGTGTATCTCCTCAAACCAAACGGTGCACGTAAAGGAAGCGCATAGCTGGCACGGTGATACGCTTGCACGCCGAAAAAAACTGACTTAATAACTTAATATGAATTTTCATTACAAAAATTGTAAAATGTAAAAGAATAAACACTATTTTAACACGACTGTAACATTTGCGTGTTAAAATTACTTGTATAAAAATTCAAGGAGAAGAAGAACAATGCTTAGGCTTTGCAATATTACGAAAGACTACCCTTGCGGCGACGTAACCGTTTCCGCACTGCGCGGTGTTACCCTCGACTTCAGAAAGAGCGAGTTCGTTTCGATACTCGGACATTCGGGTTGCGGTAAGACCACGCTACTTAACATTATCGGCGGTCTTGATAAATATACCACAGGCGATCTCATTATCGGCGGAAAATCCACCAAGGACTTTAATGACGCAGATTGGGACGCTTACAGAAACCACAAAATAGGCTTCGTTTTTCAAAGCTACAATCTGATACCTCACCAGAGCGTGCTCTCCAACGTAGAGCTTGCGCTGACGCTTTCCGGCGTATCGCGCGAGGAACGCAGACGCCGCGCGGCAGCGGCGCTTGAAAGCGTAGGTCTTGGCGACCAGCTTCATAAAAAGCCAAGTCAGATGTCGGGTGGACAGATGCAGCGCGTGGCAATAGCGCGTGCGCTTGTAAACGATCCCGATATTCTTCTCGCCGACGAGCCGACCGGCGCGCTCGACTCCGAAACAAGCGCACAGGTTATGGAGATACTCAAGGAGATTTCCAAGGATAAGCTCATCATAATGGTAACTCACAATCCCGAGATCGCGGAGAAATATTCCACGCGAATCATCCGCCTTCTCGACGGTAAGGTCATCTCCGACTCCAACCCGTACACCGCAGACGAGCCTAAAACAAAGCCCGGCAAGGTAAAACGCGACCGTACGAAATCAATGTCGTTCTTCACCGCGCTTTCCCTTTCGCTCAACAACCTTATGACCAAAAAGGGCCGCACGATACTTACCGCATTCGCAGGCTCTATCGGTATCATCGGTATAGCGCTGATACTCGCCATCTCAAACGGTATAACGCTGTATATAAACGACGTCGAGGAGAACACTCTCTCGAGCTATCCGATAACCATCGAGTCGCAGACCGTCGATATGTCCTCTATGATGGAAAACTTTATGGGACAGAACGCGGCGTCGGGTGAGCACGGGCTTGACCGCGTATATTCAAGCGACGTCATGGGCGATATGCTGTCGGCTATGTTAAGTGAGGTCACAGACAACGACCTCAAGTCCTTCAAGGAATATCTTGACGATGAAGCAAACGGCTTTGCCGAGCTGACAAGCGATATTAAATACGGCTACTCCACCCCGCTTAACGTATATACACTTGTGGATTTCGGCTCGGGCGAAAAGCTCGTGCAGGTTGAGCCAAGCACGGTATTCGACGCGGCAGGAATGTCGCAAATGACTGAAATGGCAGAAATGTCAGCCGCTATGGGCGGCTCGATGGCAGGCTCAATGATGGGCGGAATCAAGGTATGGGACGAGCTTATCGACAACGGCGAGCTTCTTGCGAGCCAGTACGACGTTATTGCCGGCAAAATGCCGGAGGCTTGGAATGAGATTGTCGTTATCGTCGATAAAAACAATGAGATTTCTGACCTTTCGCTCTTTTCACTCGGTCTTAAGGATCAGACCAAGCTTAACGGTATGATGACCGACGTTATGAGCGGCCATTTCAATCAGGACGAAGCAACGAGCTACAGCTACGATGAGATCTTGGCGCTCGAATATTATCTCTTACCAAGCTCTGCTATGTACGAGCGTGACGGCGAAACGTGGGCAGACCGCTCCGATGATGAGGAGTATCTGAAATCGCTCTTTGACGACGAGCATAAGATCACGGTCGTCGGTATACTCCGTCCTAACGAGGAAGCCACCGCAACGAGCGTAACGGGCAACGTTGGTTATCTTCCCTCGCTTATGGTGCATCTTATTGAGGAAAACAATTCGTCCGAAATAGTTCGCGAGCAGCTTGAGAACGAGGGCGTCGACGTATTCACCGGCATCGAATTCAATGACGGAGGCGAGGACGACGAGCCCGTCACTATGGCTGACATCGAGGCGTACATCGCCACTATGCCTCCCGAGGAAAGTGCAAGCGTCACCGGTATGATCGCAGGTATGAGAGCCTCAGGTATGACCGACGAGCAGATAGCCGAAAAGCTCAGTTCAATGTTCACTCTTCCCACCACCGATGCGACCTTGGACGGCAACCTCACACTGCTCGGCGTATCAACGCTCGACGAGCCGTCGTCTATAATGATCTATCCTAAGGACTTCGACTCCAAGGAGATAATCTCCGATAAGATAAACGAGTACAACAATGGCAAGGAAGAAAACGAGCAGATAAACTACACCGACTACATCGGCATAATGCTCTCCTCGGTTACTACGATAATCAACGCAATCAGCTACGTGCTTATAGCGTTCGTCGCAATCTCCCTTGTCGTATCCTCGATAATGATTGGCATTATCACCTATATATCCGTGCTTGAGCGTACGAAGGAAATCGGTATCCTTCGCGCTGTCGGCGCTTCGAAGCGTGACGTATCGCGCGTGTTCAACGCGGAAACGCTCATCGTCGGATTTACTGCGGGTATGCTCGGTATCGGTGTGACTCTGCTTCTGTCGATACCTGCCAATATTATAATCGAGCACTTTACCGATATCGCAAATGTGGCACGTCTGCCGTTTGTCGGTGCGGTTGCGCTCGTTATAATCAGTATGGCGCTGACGTATATCGCAGGTCTTATCCCTGCGCGTGTTGCGGCGAAGAAGGACCCCGTAATCGCACTTCGCAGCGAATAACTCGAATATGTATTAAGCCGCAGACCGTTTGGTCTGCGGCTTTTTTGCACCTGAAATCGCACGTATTTTCGTTAAAATTGCCGACACCTCGCGGTACCTTCTGACGTGCGGCGGCAGTACTGCTTAACATATAATTATATTAACGATATTGTTAAGGAGTTAGATATGCCATTATTCGGAATAGAGGTTTCAAAATACAACGGCAACTTAAATCACGCCGCCGCAAAAAATGCAGGCGTGCGTTTTGCTGTCGTGTGCGCAAGCCGCGGAGAGGTCACCGACAGCCGCTTTATGGCGAACGTTGACGGCTTCCACGCCGCACGCTTGCCAATCGGCGCGTGCCACACGCTAACTGCGACAAACGTGCACGATACTCTAGCCGAGGCGTCTGGCTTTGTAGAGGCGATCACACCCTGCCGCGACAAGCTGACACTCCCTCCCGTATGCCGTGTTGACGTAAGCGGAGGCGTACACCATCTCGCGCACGTGTTCGTTAAATATCTTAACGAAGCCGGCTTCGACGCCTGCGCGCTATCGGACGGCACAGACGCGTTCTGCGGCGACAGTCACGCGATGCACATTCACACGCGTACGGGACAGCTTGTCGGCGTTGTAGGCGAGTTTGCGTGCGCCTTCGGGTACGCGCCGATATCACGTCCGATAATAAAAGCGCGTACAGACATCACAGACGATGCACTCGACTATATCGAGCAGCACAAGCGTGGCGAATATATTCTCGCAAGGCTCGCGGATATGACGGTAGCGCGAAGCATAAAGCCGCTCGCAAATGCGTCGTACGAGCGCATAGTGCCGCTTGTGCGGCTTTGCTGTAAGTTGACAGATGAGGATATGCAGCATCTGTGTGCGTACGCTTATAGCGAGGAGCTCGTGCATGAGCTTTACTCGGCTATGGTGAGATAAAAGAAAAAGTCCAATGCTTAAGCATTGGACTTTTGTTTATATAGCGATATGCGCTCGGGTGAAATGTCGCCGTGCACAAGCACCTCGGGTGAAAAGAAATTGTCGCTGTATGCCAAAACGGGCACTGACGTAACCTCATATATTTTGGTAAAAAGCCGTGATGCTTCGAGGTTTATCGGAATATTTTTACCGCCGTATTTTTCTCCACCATACTTATACATCATAGCCAAACTGATGTAATCCATTTCGGCAACAGTGCAACTTTCCTCGTCAACTGAAATTTCAAAACAAACGGTATCATCAGAAAAAAGTTTCTGATCGTCAGGCGATAACCAACAATAAATTACATTCCTTCGAAGTTCTGTAAATGCTTCGTAACGCGAGGTAGCCTTCAAGCCTTCACGAAGGATTTTTTTAAGATTTTTCTTATCTGTATAATGGTAGAGCTTTATCATTTTCACAATCTCCTTTCAGAAATAAAAAGTCACCGGCTCTGAGTTCTGCACGAACAAGCTCTGCACGTATAGCAAAAAAGGACAGCTTGCGCTGTCCTCGTTTGTTGGTGGGAGCGGGTGGATTCGGACCACCGAAGTCACTGACAACAGATTTACAGTCTGCCCCCTTTGGCCGCTCGGGAACGCTCCCATATTTAATTTGCTGTTCTTCACAACGTTAATTATTATATCACAACTAATTCGGTTTGTCAATAGGTATATCAAAAAAAGTTTTATTTTTTTATTGTTCACCGCACGTTAACATTATTATGGTATCCTATTCTAAGCAAGTAATAAACGGAGGTGATACCGTGGCACGTACCAAGCACACCGAAACTGATAGCATTGATGCCGTTGATCTCGCACCGAGCACGCGAATCGAGTTCGAGGGTGTCGTTATAGATATTCTAATGGAGTTCCTTGGCGAGCAACAGCACGGTACGCCTTACCATAACGTGTTGCACGATCACTCTACATACGAGCTTGTGATCGTAGAGGAAGGCTCGCTCGACTATTTTATAGAAAACGAGCACATTACCCTGAACAACGGCGAATTCATTGTTATATCGCCGCACGTAAAGCACCGCGTGGACCACTTCACACAAACGATGCGCCGCTTCTGCCTGCGCTTTAATCTCAAATCCGGCGCGCACCTTGTCGACACGGACGATCGCCAATATATGCGTGATACTCTCTCCCCCGACGAGCGCACGCATATTTTCAGCATCATCTCCGAGCTTCGCCGTCTTGACGGCAGAGCGCTTGGTACACCTGCGGCATACCGTATGCGTGCACAGTTCGGAATTATTTTCAGCTACGTGCTCGAGCGCTTTATGGATACAGATACGGGCGACGCCGCTGAAACAAGCAACCAGATAAGCCTTCACACCAAAATTGAAAACTACCTCTACTTAAACTACTCAAAAAGCATCACCCTCGAATCCCTCGCGGCATATCTTTCCTACAGCCGCACGCAAACACAGCGCATCATAGAGGATTGCTTCGGTATGTCCTTCACCGAAAAGCTACGCGAAATACGTATTTCCAACGCGAAAACCCTTCTCGCAAACGGCGATCTCTCGATTGATGCAATAGCCGAAAAATGCGGCTACGAAACGCGTCAAGGCTTTGAGGCAATGTTCCAAAAGCACATCGGATCAACACCGAATCAATACAGAAAACAATATCAAAAGTAAAAGATACGCCGCACGTGTAAACGTGCGGCGTAGTTTATTTATCAGTCTGCAACTGCGACATATGCCTCTGCGTAGTCTATCGTAAGTGCGTGCTCCGGAGTGATCTCAACGACTGCATACATATCGTCGAGCGCGCTCGTCGGCACTCTGTAGCAAAGGATCGGCAGGTCTGTAAAGCCTTCATCATTAAACTCTATGCCAACGAACGTTGCCGGCTGTGAGTTGATGTAGACCGTCGGCAAAGCGGTATCGTTCGGCGCAGTAACCGAGAACTTGACCGTGGCGGTAGCGTCAAGCGGTACATCGCCGATCGGGAAACGTACGGCTGCCGTTTCTCCGGCCGCAACAGTCTTCGGAAGCTGTGCGTTGGTTGAAAGCTTCCAAACGTTATAGACGTCGTTGTAGGTAAGAACGAGTCTGCGGTCGAGCGTCATAAGCTTCTCATACGAGCCGATAGTCGAATTTATAACCCAATGGCGGTACGTTCCGGCAAGCATATCGTCGTACGTCGATACCTTATGTACGTCGCGAATATACGTGGAGAAGCCGGTATATTGGTTGTATATCGCGATCTTGTCCGCGCCCTGCGAGAAAAAGCTTGCCGCTATACCGTTATAGGTTTCCAACGTCTGATTCATATAGAATTTTCCGCCGGGCTTCTGAAGGCGGATTTCTATACACGGTGCAACGGTTACTCTGTAGGGCTGCATAAGCGATTTCCAAAGAGTTACGGGAGTATCTGTGTCGGTCGTGCCGTATCTTCCCGTGGGAATTATCATATCAATAAGTCCCTCTGCCGCCCAAGTCAGAGTGTCAAGTCCGAAATCATAGCCTGTTTCAAGATGGCTTGGAACGCGTACACATACCTTTATGTCCTTGCCGCGCTTCAGGCTGTATTTGTCGGTGATCGCCTGAACCTTACGCATAAAGTCGTTTAAGAGCTCAAGGCCGTTGTACTCTCCGCCCGGATGCCACAGCCAGATCTCACGCATATAGTCGATCTCGATGCCGTAGCAATCGTATCTGGAAAGCGCCTCCTCTATGTATGCGAGGAAACGGTCACGCACGGCTTCATAGGTGAAGTCAAGCGCTCTGAAATAGTAGCTTGTACCCATCGAGGGTGCCGCGTAGCTTCTTCGCTCCTCGAGCACACGTCGATACTGCGGATTTTCGTGGAAATAGTCCGAGAGAAGCACCGATGTCTTGTCACCGGTTCCGTGAAGGTCGTTTATACGGAAGGATATCCACGGGCGGATACCGACCTCCGTGAAAGCCTCACAGAGAATATCAAAATAGTCGCGTCCGCCGAGTGATTCGGCGTTGACAACGTAGTGATTGTACGCGCCGCTCGCGCTGGAGTTGGTCGTGTAGTCGACCGCGATGCCGTTTTCTTCCTTCTGATAGTATTTATCGACAAGGTCGGTCCAATCCTCAAGATCGGTCTGGAAGGTGGAGTTGATGTTGTTAACGCACATCATAAAGTCGGTAACGTGCGAGCCTGCATAGCCGTATGCAAATCTCTTGATATCCTCGACCGTTGCAGGAACCGCGCCTATAAGCGAGTCTGCGTCCTGATTCATAATAATGCCCTGCACCTCATACCGCGCCTCGTACTCCTCGTACCACTTGGGCCAATTGAATTTGGAGTCGACCTGAGTTGACTCGGCTTTGACACCGCTTACGTAAGTACCGTAGCGTTCGATAACGTAGCCGTCCGGAACAGTGGCAGGAACGAGCGAGAAGTTGTCTATACAGTAAGGCTGAATGTAAAGCGGATCGGTCTCACCGCACACGCTGATAGAGTATGCGTCTTTGGGAAGATCGACGTAAACCTCAACCTTCAGCCACTCCTCACTGGTCGGGTAAATAGAAAACTTCTTAACACCCACTCCAGAGGAGTTGTTGCCTATAACCATCAGATTGCCGTCCTTATCGTTAAACATAACGCGAAGCCCGGTAAGCTCGCCGACGTGCATCGTTCTGAAATAGCCTGTAAACAGATACTCGCCTGCCGGAATAGCCACGTCGGGATGTATAAGCTCTATGCCGACATAGTTGTTTACGATATACTGCAACTGAAGATATGCGCCCGTGTCGGTACGTATCTGCGAGAGCTGCTTTTTATTTGCGCTGATGCCGTTGAGCGCACCCGCCGAGTCGAAGTCGGACATATAAAGCACGTTTCCCGTGGGAACAGGCTCTTCGACAGCGTTAAACTCTGCCGGCACCGCCGAAACCGACACACCGAGCGTTATCGGCGCGGCGGAAAATGCAAGGCAAAGCACAAGCGAAAAAGCAATCAGTTTCATTTTCTTCAAGGCGTACATCTCCTTAACTACGAATATTCTTCGAACATTTTTCGAGTTCTGTAACTTATGTATTATTATACCATATATCCGACGAAATTACAAGTATCTATCAAAAAAATATATAAATAAAAAAGCACCGCACGCTTTAGCGTGCGGCGCGTTTTTAACTGTCAGTCGGCAACGTCAATGCGCGCCTCTGCGTAGTCTATTCGGAGTGTGTGCGTGGAAGTGATCTCAACGACTGCGAACATATCGTCAAGCGCGCTCTCGGGCACTTTGTAGCAAAGAATAGGCTTTGTCGTGTAGCCTTCCTCGTTGTACTCTATGTTAGCAAGCTCTACGCGCGCCGAGTTGATATACACGACCGGCGGATTTACGTCGTTCGGCGTGTTGACCGAGAATTTAACTGTAGCCGTCGCGCCGAGCGGTACGTCACCGAGCGGGAAACGAAGCGTAACCGTTTCGCCGGCTTCACCCCACTTCTGGAGCTGTGCATTCTTGGTGTCCCAGATGTTGTAGGTATCATTATAGGTAAGCACCACGCGACGGTTGCGCGTCATAAGCTTTTCGTACGAGCCTATCGTGGATACGATCACCCAATGGCGGTACGTTCCCGAAATAATTTCGTCCTCGGACGAGATTTTATGAATATAATTTATGCCGGCAAATCCGATATACTGGTTGAAGAGCGCTATCTTGTCCGCACCCTGCGACAGAAAGCTTGCCGCGATACCGTTGTACGTTTCAAAGGTATGGTCGCCAACAAAGTTCGTGCCGGGGTTCTGAATACGAATTTCGATACACGGTGCAACGGTTACTCCGTACGGGTGCATATACGACGTCCAAAGCGTTACGGGAATATCGGTGTCCGTAGTTCCCCATCTGCCCGTCGGGATAACCATATCGATTAAATCCTCGGCAGCCCACGTAAGCACGTCAAGACCGAATTCGTAGTTGGTTTCGATGTCGCTTGCAAGGCGCACGCAAACCTTGATCTCGTGACCGTACTTTGCAGCATAGAGCTCGGTGAGCGCGTCAACCTCACGCATAAAGTCGTTAAGAAGCTCGATACCGTTATACTCTCCGCCCGGATGCCACAGCCATATCTCGCGCTGGAAGTCAAGCTCGATGCCGTAGCAATCGTATCTCGAAAGTGCCTCGTTTATGTACGCGAGGAAACGCTCGCGCACGATCTCGTGAGTCCAGTCAAGCGCACTGTCGTAGTAGCTGTTACCTGCCGCGTAGCTTCTGCGGTTCTCCTGAACGCGTCTGAGCTGGGGATTATTGTGATAAAAATCAGAGAGAAGCAAGGACGCCGTTTCGCCCTGACCGTGAAGGTCGTTCATACGGAAGGATATCCACGGATTGATGCCAACCTCCGTGAACGCTTCACAGAGAATGTCAAAATAGTCGCGCCCGCCGAGCTTTTCCTTGTTTACAACGTAGTGATTGTATGCGCCCTTTGCTCTCGAATCCGTCGTATAGTCAACAGCAACACCGTTTTCCTCTGTCTGATAGTATTTATCAACGAGGTCCGTCCAATTTTCAAGATCGGTCTGGAAGGTGGAGTTCATATTGTTAACGCAGATCATAAAATCGGTGACGTGTGAGCCTGCGTAGCCGTACGCGAGATTCTTGATACCCTCGATTGTACCCGGCACGCTGCTTATAAGCGAGTCCGCGTCCTGATTTACAATAACGCCCTGCACATCATACTGCGCCTCATACTCCTCATACCACTTAGGCCAGGAGAATTTAGAGTCGACCTGACTTGCATACGCCGTCGAGCCGCTTACCGACTTACCCCATTTATTCTGAATAACGTATCCGTCGGGGATAGCCGCAGGCACGAGCGAGAAGTTATCAATACAGTAAGGCTGAACGTACATGGGATCGGTCTCGCCGCATACGGAGATATCGGTAAGATCGTCCGTCAGATTAACGTAGCCCTCAACCTTCATCCATTCGTCACTCGTCGGATATACGGTGAACTTCTTAACCTCTGCTCCGCTCGAGGTAGTGCCGATGACGATCTCGCCATTCTCGGAGTGGAATATAATACGAAGTCCCGTAACCTCACCGACGTGAATCATTCTGAAGTATCCCGTGAAATAGTACTCTCCGGCCGGAATAGGTCCGTCCGGATGGACAAGCTTAAGTCCGATGTAGTTGGTTGTGATGTACTGCATCTGAAGGTACGAGCCCGTATCGGTACGCACCTGCGATATCTGCCTTGCGCTTGCGCTGACACCTATCATAGCACCCGCACTGTCAAAGTCGGACATATAAAGGACGTTACCTTCCGGAACATCCTCCTCTACAGCATCAAACTCTGCCGGCACCGCCGAAACGGGCACAGCAAGAGTAGCCGCCGCCACGCCGAATATCAGGCACAGCGAAAGAAAAAATGAAAGGAATTTTATATTTTTCAAGGCAATATCTCCTCTGTTTTTCAAAAGTTATACCAATTATCAAGATTATATCATACTTTTTAAAAAACACAAGTATATTCCCTAAAAAAAGCAAAAAAGTTCCGCTTTTTTTGACAAATGCGGAACCTCTTTGGAATTATTTTACTTTGCAACCTCAATGGTTACCTCTGCGTAGTCCATATCAAGCGTTCTCTGCGGAACGACCTCTACGGTGAGATAGGGGCTGTTCAGCGCAGATGCGGGAACCTTATACGTGAGAAGCTGATACTTCGAGAAGCCCTCGTCGCACATCTCAAGGCTATCCCACGTGCAAGCCACGGAGTTTGCGTAAACCGTCGGGCGCTTGGAGATATTCTGCGCGCTGACGCCTATTTTGAGCGTAACGGTCGAGCCGGGTGCAACGTCGCCGACGGGTATGCGTACTACAACGGACTCGCCTGCCGCACAGCTCTGCGGAAGCTGTGCCTTTGCATCAGCCCATATCTGCCAGGTATCGTTGTAGGTAAGGATAACGCGGCGGTCAAGCGTCATAAGCTTGTCGTAGGAGCCAAGCGTCGTAGCAAGCACCCAATGACGCCACGTGCCGTCAACAGCCTCCTCCCCGGTTGTGACCTTGTGCTTATACTGTATCGTGGCCGGTATCAAGAGGTAGTTGTTGTAAAGAGCGACCTTATCAGCGCCCTGCGAGAGGTAGGACGCAGCCATACCGTTGTAAAGCTCGAGCGTGTGTCCCTTGACGGTAATGTCGCTGCCGTAGGTGTTTATGCTTATCTCAATGCAGGGTGCAACCTCAACGCCGTAAGGATGCATAAGCGACGTCCAAAGGGAAACAGGGAGAGTCGTGTCCGTGGTATCGTAGCGGCCCGTCGGGATAACCATATCGATAATACCCTCGGCTGCCCAAGTGAGCACGTCAAGACCGAAATCGTAGTTGGTTTCGATATCGGGAGCGACGCGCACGCACTTCTTGATATCGTGCTTTTACTTCGCCTCGTAAACAGCCACAAGCTTTTCAACGTCACGCATAAAGTCGTTGAGAATTTCGATGCCGTTGTACTCGCCGCCGTGTTTCCAGAGCCAGATCTCACGCTGGAAGTCAAGCTCGATGCCGTAGCAGTCGTAGCGACCGAGCGCCTCGTTGATGAGAGCGATCATATTGTCGCGAACCAGCTTCTGGGAATAATCAAGGCAATAGTAGTAATACGATTTACCTGCTGCATAGCCCTTATGGAACACGCGTCTGAGCTGCGGATTTTTGTGGTAGAACTCCGAAAGCAGCACGGACGTTTTCTGATCGTGGCCGTGAGCGTCATTCATACGGAAGGATATCCACGGGTTTATTCCAACCTCGGGGAAGGTATCGCAGAGAATATCGATATAGTCAAGCTTTTTGGCAATAAAGTGATTGTAGGCGTTTTTTGCAGTCGCATTACCCGAATAATCGACCGCAACACCGTTTTCTTCCTTCTGCTTGTATTTATCGGAAATGCTCGTCCAAACCTTCGACGGATAGGTAGCATTGGTGTTGTTGACGCAGATCATAAAGTCGGTAACGTGCGAATCCTCGTAGCCGCGTGCGTACGCCTCGATCTGTGCCTTCGTACCGAGATCGGCACCGAATATGCCGTCTGCGTCGAGATTGATAATAAGACCGTTTACATCATAGCGCGAGTCGTCGTACGACTTCTCGTACTTGGGATAGTAGAACAGCGAATCGACCTGCGAATCCACCGCCTGCTGCGTCGTTACGGGAGTACCGAAGCCCTCGGGAATCTCATAACCCTCGGGAATAGAATCAACAGCAACGAGCGAGAAGTTGTCAATGCAGTAAGGCTGAACGTATTCAGCCTGCGGACCGCCGTTAACGTAAATGTATCCGAAGAACGCGTCGGGAATGTTAAATGTAAACCTCAACCTTCATCCACTCGTCGGACGTCGGATAAACTCTCGTCTCGGCAATCTTTACGCTCTTGACCTCACGCATAGGATCGGAATCGTAAAATCCCACGCGAAGGCAAGTAACCTCATCCTCATACATCATTCTGAAGTAGCCCGTGAACTTATACATACCGGGACGTATTGCTCTGTTCGGATTGCTTATCTTTATTCCGGCATAGTTAGCGGTTATTTTGCTGTATTGCAGATAGCCGCCCGTAGCAGTTTCAACGCGAGAGAGCGAGTTCATATTAGCCGACACGCCCTGATCCCATTCGTCGGTATCGAAATCGGATCTTCGAAGCAAGTTGCCCTCGGGCACAGGCTCCTCAACGGCGTTGAAGTCGGCCATTGCCGCAGACGCGCAAACACCCATTGATACAGCGAGTGTCAATGACAGCACAAGCGCGACAAGCACAAATGTTAAGAGTTTGGTTTTCTTCATGTGGTATCCCTTTCCCTCGATTGCGTTTAAAGTAACATCAGAAATGTTAAAATTAACACACTTTTCAAAACAATTTTACATATACATTCTACCACAAATTCCACGTAAAGTCAACACTTATCCAAACGTTTCCGCGTAAAAAAAGACGTGTTAATCTTGTGCAAAGTTCACAACAAATTCGCACTGCGCTAAAGCACCCGAACAGGAACGTAACATTTCCACGCTCCGCCGTATATGCAAAAAGCTCCCGAGCCATAAGCTCGGGAGCCCTTCTCTTTTATTCGATAACCTCGTCGGTTACGTGGATATAGACCTCTGCATAGTCGATAGCCAACGCCCTTTGCGGTATTATCTCGATCGTAAAGTATCCGTCGTCATATACGCTTTCGGGTACTGTGTATGACAGCACCTGCATTAGCGAGAGCGACGGCTCTACCATTTCCATACTGTTCCACGTTGCAGGCTTGGAATTCACATAAACAGTCGGTCGCTTCGAGGCGTTAAGACCGTTAACGCTGAACTTGACGTAAACCGTCGCGCCGACAGGTACATCGCCCACGGGAACGCGAATGGTCGCAATCTCGTCCTTCTTAACGGTTATCGGCAGCTGTGCCTTGGTTTCCTTCCAATACTGCCATACGTCGTTATATGTAAGTACAAGACGGCGGTTGCGCGTCATAAGCTTGTCGTACGAGCCGATCGTGGAGAGCACCGTCCAATGACGGAACGTGCCCGCAACCTCATCGTTTGTTGTGACGACCTTGTGCTTCTGCTGAATGTACTGTGCAAGTGCGAGATACTGATTGTAGACCGCGACCTTGTCAGCGCCCTGCGAGAGATAGAGTGCGGCAGCACCGTTGTACGTTTCAAGCGTCTGTTTTGCCGCATTTTCATTTGAAACCGTCTTGGCGGAATCGGGATTGGAGTGGAGCTGAATCTCTATGCAGGGTGCAACCTGCACACCGTACGGATGCATAAGCGATACCCACATCGACACGGGAATGGTGTTGTCAGTGGTAGTGTGTCTGCCCGTCGGGCTTACAAGGTCGATAAGACCTTCGGATGCCCACGTGAGAATATCGAGTCCGAAATCGTAGTTGGTTTCAATATCGGACGTAACTCGTACGCCGACCTTTATATCGTGTCCGTACTTTCTCTCGTAAATATTTACGATGTCCTGCACGTCGCGCATAAATTCGTTAAGTATTTTGAGTGCGTTATATTCCTGACCGACGCCAAAGCAGCGGATCTCACGCTGCCAGTCAAGCTCAATGCCGTAGCAGTCGTACATAGAAAGCGCGTAGTTGATATATTCAAGGAAACGCTGACGCACTTCTTCATACTGCCAGTCGAGCAGCGGTCTGTAATAAATATCAGTCGCCGAATTCGTATGCTGAACGCGTCTTAATTGCGGATTCTCGTGATAGTAATCCGAAAGAAGGATAGAGGTCTCCGCACCATATCCGTGAGCGTCGTTCATTCTGAAGGACAGCCACGGGTTGATTCCGATCTTCGGGAAGGTTTCGCACCAGATGTCGATATAGTCAAGTCCGTACTGCACGAAATGCTTGTACGCCTGAGTCGCTACCGTACCTTGAGAGTAGTCGACCGGCTTGCCGTTCTCGACCTTCTGATAGTACTTATCGACCATATCCGTCCAGGAGTCAAGGTCAGTCGGGAAGGTGGAGATCTTATTATTAACGCAGATCATAAAGTCGGTAACGTGCGAGCCCTCGTAGCCGAGCGCAAATTTTTCAAAATCCTCGCGCTTTGAGGTGTTCGCGCTACCCATTACGGAGTCGGCATCCTGGTTTACCATAATGCCCTGCACCTCATACTGCGACTCAAACTCGGTGTTGTACTTGGGATAGTATATGAGCGAGTCGACCTGACTTCTTTCAATCTCGGCCGGAGTTGCCTTGTTGCCCCAAAGCTCCTTTACAACGTATCCGTCGGGGATGGAGCCTACGCCGACAAGCGAGAAGTTGTCAACGCAGTAGGGCTGTAAGCACTCGGTCCAGGGGCCGCCGCCTACCGTGATGTACTTGAGCGGCGCGGTAAGTGTGATATATACCTCAACCTTCAGCCATTCGTCAGAGGTCGGATAAATGTGGATCGTAGGAGAAGCGTGTGCGCCGTTCTTGTCGATGAAGCTAAGGCGGAGCCAAGTGATCTCGTCCTTATACATCATTCTGAAATATCCCGTAAACCTGTACGTTCCTGCAGGAACGGTAGAGTCGGGATACACGGCAACACCGGGAGTATTCACAACAAGTCGCGAATACTGCAAATATCCGCCCGTAGGAGTCATGATCTGAGTGAGCTTACCCGAGGGGATCGTGGTTTTTGAATACGTGGGGTTATCAAAGCTTGTATCACCGAGCCAGTTCTGCTCAGGCATCGGATCTTCAACCGCGTTGAACTCGGCGGGCTCTGCGGACACAGAAACGCTCAACCAAAGAGCGGTCAGCACAGATACTGCGAGCATCGCGAGAATGAGCTTTAAAAGGCGTTTGTTCATAGTACATCCTCTTTCGTGTAGCGTTTATACTTACGCAAATTTCGTGTATTAATTATAACATTTTGTATGGATAATGTCAACAAAAGTACAAACGAATTAATTTCGCCGTCGGGGTTTCTACCTTTAGCACAAACCCGACGGCGATTTTTTGTTAATATTTATGGTTGCGCCCTCACCAAAGCTCGACCTTTCCCGTGGACACCGCCGCGGCACCGCTTGCCAGCGAGGAATCGACCTCCTCACGCGTTTCAAGGAGTCCGCCGGCGACTATCGGAACGTCAATCTCACGGCTGAGGTAAGCTATCACCTTTGTAACCGTGCCGGGCATGATCTCGATCATATCAGCCTTTGATGCTTTGACGACCTCTGCGGTCGTCGTAACCGATTGCGAATCTATGATAAAAAAGCGCTGCACGCACGCGATCCCGAGCTTTTTCGCCAGCTTGATGATGTTCGAGCGCGTAGTGATAATTCCGTCAGCACCCTGCTCCTTTAAATAGCGGATACCGTATTCGTCCTTGCCTATACCGTCGGCGAGATCGAGATGCACGAATATCTTCTTGCCTGCGCCGTGTACGAGTGCGATATGCTCTTCAAGCTCGACGATGTTTGTCGAAAGCATATATATAGTATCAACGCCTGATTTTACAGCAAGTGCTAACTGCTCACCGTTTCTTACAGCTGCGATGATCCTTCCCTTTTCCATAGGAAACACCTCCGTTACTTACGGCAAATTTTTAGTGGCAACAACCTTACTGCCGTATACATCTTCTATTATAACATCTCCAATTGAAATTGGCAAGTGGGGACGCACATTATTTATAATTTTCATCGCGTCGTGTACCCTTTCCTTGGAAATGGGCGTTGCTGTCTTGACAGGAAGGAGCTGTCCGCCCTCACATCTCACAGTTGTCGTAACTGTGCGCTTTGGCGCGATACATTCGTCCTCAGCATAAGTCTTGCCGCGCGGACAGGTGTTGCCCGAAACACTTATCACCTTGCCACCGTCAATCTCCACCGAAAGCGTACAGCCTATCGGGCACACGATACAAGTCATATCTCTTTTCATCGCTTACACCTCCTCGAGCTTAAATAAAAGCTCGGTCACGCCGCAAAGCGCGTCCTTATTGAGCGCTACGCTCTCCATCTCGCCCGGCGCCACCTTTGCCCGCTTCTTCGAGTAAACGAGCGTGTCGCCGTCATATACGTTTACCTTAACGTTTCTATACACATCCGCGACTCTGAAATAAACGGTAACGTCCTTATTCTGTGTGATTTTCTGCGGCACGGTGTATCTGATCCTTCCGTCCGTCTTTAATTCAACGGAAATGCGCTCGGCACACTCACCCTTAATATACGCCGCAGCGCTGATACCTGCGATCTCCGCTTCGTCGGACACAAAGTCGACAAGGTCGTGTACGTGAAGCACGTTTCCGCACGCGAATATGCCCTCAACCGACGTCTGTCTGTCCTGATCTACTACAGCACCGCTTGTAACTCTGTCAAGCGTTACACCGGCGCACTTTGAAAGCTCGTTTTCGGGAATAAGTCCAACCGACAGAAGGAGCGTGTCGCACTCGATGTACTCCTCCGTGCCTGCGATAGGGCGGCGGTTTTCGTCTACCTTTGCAATAGTGACGCCGCTCACGCGCTCCTTGCCGTGTATTTCAACGACCGTATGACTGAGCTTCAAAGGGATACCGAAATCGTTAAGGCACTGCTCGATATTTCTCGCAAGACCTCCGGAATACGGCATCAGCTCGCACACTGCCTTGACCTTTGCGCCTTCAAGCGTCATTCTGCGTGCCATAATAAGTCCGATGTCGCCCGAGCCGAGGATAACAACGCTTTTACCGGGCATATATCCCTCGAGGTTTACAAGCTTCTGCGCCGTACCTGCGCTGTAAATACCGGCGGGACGCGTGCCTGCGATATTGAGTGCGCCCTTTGCACGCTCTCTGCAGCCCATAGCGAGAATTATCGCCTTCGCCTCTATCCGGAATATTCCAAGCTCGCTGTTTGTCGCCGTAACGACCTTGTTTTCGGACACGTCCAGCACCATTGTATTAAGGCGCACCTCGATGCCAAGCTCGCGTACTCGCTTCTCATACCTCCACGCGTATTCCGGACCGCAAAGCTCCTGTCCGAACTTGTGAAGTCCAAAGCCGTTGTGTATACACTGACCGAGTATGCCTCCGAGCGACGAGTCGCGCTCGAGTATGATTATATCGCGGACGCCGTTCTCATACGCGGCAACAGCCGCGCTCATTCCGGCAGGTCCGCCGCCGATTATAACAAGCTCTGTCATTATACGCCCTCCTTCGTCTTACCCACGATAAGCGTGGACTTGCCGCCATTTTTGGTTATCTCCTCGCACGGCACGCCAAGCTCCTTTGCGAGAAGCTTTATGATGTACGGCGAGCAAAATCCGCCCTGACATCTGCCCATCTGTGCTCGCGTGCGGCGCTTCACGCCGTCAAGATCACGCGGCTTTGGATTCGTGCGTATCGCCTCAAGAATCTCGCCCTCGCTCACACCCTCGCAGCGGCAGATGATTCTGCCAAAGGACGGATCGCACTTAATTATCTCGTTTTTCGCCGCGATATCCGCCTCTTTAAAATAGTGCATAGGGCGACGAATGGGGTTGTAGTCCGCCTTCTTGTTAAGGGTAATTCCCTGCTCCTCTACCATATCGCGCACCAAAATAGCAATTGCAGGAGATGCGGAAAGTCCGGGCGACTCGATGCCTGCAACGTTGATGAATCCGTGCTTTGGCGAGTTTATAATAAAATCGCCCGTATCGCCCACAGCGCGAAGTCCGCAAAACGATGTTATCGTCTTGCCCCACGCGATACCCTTCACGTTTTCATTCGCCTCTTTGATTATCTTCGCAAAGCCACCCGCTGTGGTTTTCTTGTCGTCCTTGTCACTGATATCCTCGGACGTCGGACCGGTCAGAAGGTTGCCGTCGACCGTCGGCGAAACGAGTATACCCTTACCAAGCTTCGACGGCGTTCTGAACACCGTATGCGACACCATACCGCCGCACTCCTTGTCAAGTAGAATATATTCGCCGCGTCTGGGCGTTATTTTGAAGCTGTCGTCGCCCACCATACGGGCGATGCTGTCCGTATAAAGTCCGGCGGCGTTAATAACGACTCTCGCCGTGATACTTTCAAGCGGCGAAAAAATTTTGTAGCCGCCGTCGATAGGCTTTATGTCCGAAACCTCAAAAGAGGTCTTAAGCTCTGCTCCGTTGTCCATCGCGTTGCCGATAGCCGCAACCGTAAGCTCATACGGGCAAACGATAGCACCCATCGGCGCGTACAGCGCGCAGGTGACTCCGTCGCCGATGTTCGGCTCAAGCACTACAACCTCATCGCGCTCGAGCACGCGAAGTCCTTCAACACCGTTTTTCCTGCCGCGCTCCAGAAGCTCTTGGACAGTCGCTCTGTCCTCGTCGTTAAAGCCGATTACAAGTGAGCCGTTATTTTTGTATTTGACGCCAAGCTCCTCGCACACTCCACGCATCAGCTTCGAGCCCTCCACGTTGAGCTTCGCCTTGAGGCTGCCGCACTTTGCGTCGAAGCCCGCGTGCACGATAGCGGAATTTGCCTTCGTCGCACCAATGGCAACGTCGTTTCCCTTCTCCAAAACACAGATTTTAATATCGTACGCAGAAAGCGTTCTTGCTATCATGCCGCCAATCACGCCCGCGCCGATTATCGCAACGTCATACACAGTTATACCCCTCCATATTTTTCCAAACAAAAAAGGCGCACCAAAGCAAACTGAAATTAAGGTTTGCTTTGATACGTCTCCAAATCTCTGTATCGTTATAATTGTAGCACAGTTTCTCAAATTTGTCAATACAAAGACAAATAAAATCCCGCAAGTTTTCACTTGCGGGATTTTTGATCTTATTTTGCAACCTCGATAAGGACCTCTGCATAGTCGGTGGTAAGATCTCTCTGGGGAGTGATCTCAACAACGAGATGCTGGCTTGTAAGCGCCGAGGTAGGCACGGTGTAGGTGATAACCTGCGACTTGGAAAGGCCTTCCTCGTTAATTTCAAGGCCGAGCCATGTGCACGCCTTCGAGTTTACGTGAACTGTCGGACGCTTTGCAATATTCTGCGCGTTGACGCTGAACTTGAGTGTAACGGTAGCGCCTGCGGGAACGTCGCCTACCGGAATACGAAGTACACCGGTTTCGCCTGCCTTAACGGAAAGCGGAAGCTGTGCACGGTTGTTTTTCCATACCATCGCGGTATCGTTGTAAGTAAGGACAACGCGGCGGTCGAGAGTCATAAGCTTCTCGAGCGAACCGATGGTGGACGCGATGTTGAAGTGACGGAACGTACCCGAAACGTCCTCTGCCATAGTCGATACCTTATGCATATCTCTGATATACTGGCCGCAAGAAATGTAGAAGTTATAAACCGCAACCTTGTCAGCGCCCTGCGAGAGGAAGGATGCTGCTGCGCCGTTGTAGGTCTTAAGGTTGTTCTCCGTTCTTGCGCCGCCCGGGTTCGAGCCGATATACTCCTCGATACAAGGTGCAACCTCGATTCGGTACGGGTGCATAAGCGATACCCACTCTACTACGGGAGTATCTGTGTCAGCCGTCGTATAGCGACCGGTCGGGATAACAAGGTCGATGATGCCCTCAGCAGCCCAAGTCAGAACGTCAAGACCGAAATCGTAGTTGGTTTCCACGTCGGAAGCGCAGCGGATACCGATCTTTATCTCGTGACCGTACTTCTGCTCGTATATCTCAACGATTGACTCAACGTCACGCATAAAGTCGTTGAGTATGTCAAGTCCGTCATACTCGTCACCCATGCTCCAAAGGTAGATCTCACGCTGCCAGTCAAGCTCGATACCGTAGCAGTTGTAGCGCGAGAGCGCCTCGTTGATATAGTCGAGGAAACGCTGGCGAACAGGCTCGTGAGCCCAGTCAAGCGCGTTCATCGCGTAGCCATCCGCCCAATATCCGCTGCCGTGGTTTGCCCTACGTCTGTACTGCGGATTGTTGTGATATATAGTCGGAAAGAAGCCACGAGGTTTCCTTGCCGTGGTCGTGAATATCGTTCATACGGAAGGATATCCACGGATTGATTCCAACCTCGGGGAAGGACTCGCAAAGCACCTTGATATAGTCTTCGCCACTTCTGATAAAGTGATTGTATGCAGCCTTGGGATTCTGCTCCTGCGAGTAGTCAACGGGCTTGCCGTTCTCCGTCTTCTGCAGGAACTTATCTGCAAGGTCCGTCCACGTATCAAGCGCTGACGGGAAGGTGGAGTTCGTATTGTTAAGACAGATCATAAAGTCTGTAACGTGCGTGTCCGCATAGCCCAGCGCATACTGTCTGACGGAAGCTGCATTACCGGCACCGCCGATAAACGCGTCCGCGTCAAGGTTAAGAATAATACCGTTAACGTCGAACTGCGTTTCGTAGTCCTCACGCCAAACCTCCCAAAGGATAAGCGAGTCAACCTAGCTCTTTTCGGCGTTAGCGGGATTTACGTATGTACCCCACTGTTCCTGAAGCTTGTAATCCTCGGGCATTGCATCGACCTTAACGATGGAAACGTTGTCGATGCAGTAAGGCTGAATGTATCTTGCATCCATCCAACCGTTGATAACGATGCTGCCGAACATACCGTTCTCGGGAATCTCGAAATAGTACTCGACCTTCATCCACTTATCAGACGTCGGCGAAACAAGCACGGTTTTCTGAAGCTGCTTGCCCTCAAAATCGTAAATGTTGATTCGAAGGTCAGTAACCTCGTTCTCGTACATCATTCTGAAGTACGCGGTGAACTTGTAGGTACCGCCGAGGATCGGCTTCTTTTTCCAGGTCAGCTTGATACCGGTGGTGTTTACCGTAAATCTCGACATCTGGATGTAGTTACCGGTAGGTGTTTCAACAAGTTCCATATACTTGTTCATAGTAATGCAGGAAAGGTTACCCTCATCGAAGCTCGTGCCGGTGAGCAGGTTGTCTGCAGGCACAGGCTCTTCAACAGCGCTGATATCTGCCTTTGCCGCGGACACCTTAACAGGTGCAGCTACCGCAAAAACGGACAGAAGAAGTGCTGCTGTCAGCATAAACGAAATAAGTCTTGTTTTTTTCACGATTTGTTCTCCTTTTCGCGTGTGAAAAATAAAGGCTCGATACCAAAATAAGCACCCAAATCATAAAACAGCATTATACGGTATCATACCATAAATTATTATACCATAAAGTCTAAATAAATGCAATAAATTCGTAAAAGTTGTGGTGTAGAAAATAGGGCTCTTATATTGTGCAAAAACACAAAAAAGTGAGAAAACAAGGCGGTTTTAACACTGCGAGTGCCACGCTTGAAACTTATTGACAAAGTAAAAACCGACGGCACTTGAGCGTGCCGTCGGTCATCGGTTATTTTAAAGCTAAATCAGCCTGCGACCTTTACGTATACCTCTGCGTAATTGATCGTTGCCGCTACAGGAAGAGTGATCTCCGCGAGGACATAAGTATCGTCCTGCGCACCTGCAGGTACAGAGTAGACAAGAAGCTTGTCAGCGGTGTAATCGCAGGTTTCCTGACCAACGTAGTTAGCAGGCTCGGAGTTGATATATACGGTAGGATTGCTGGTCTGCGTAGCACTTACAGAGAACTTGAAGGTTACGGTAGCGCCGGTAGGAATTTCGCCTACAGGAACGCGGATAGCAACGGTAGAATTCTTGCTGGCAGCAATGGGAAGCTGTGCATTCGACTTTGCCCAACGCTGATGAGTATCGTTATAGGTAAGAATCATCTTGCGGTTGAGAGTCATAAGCTTATCAAGCGAGCCAACGGTGTTGATAACCTCTGTGAAGTTAGCATCAGTACCGGTGTGGTAGTTGAAAAGGTAAACCTTGTCAGCGCCCTGCGAGATGAAGTTAGCAGCAGCTGCATTGATGGTTTCGAGAGTCTGTGCACCGGTCTTGCCGCCGATAGCGGGAACGATGTTCTTTTCAATGCAAGGAGCCACGGTGATGCCGTAGGGCTTTGCAAACGATGCCCAAAGTCTTACGGGGATATCGTTATCGGTAGTGCTGTATCTGCCGGTAGGAGATACCTGGTCGATGATACCCTCAGAAGCCCAAGTACCGAGATCAAGACCGAACTCGTAGTTGGTAAGAAGGTCGGATGCGCAGCGAACTGCGATCTTAATTTCGTGACCGTACTTTGCACCGTAGGTCTTGGTAAGTCTGTCAACGTCGCGCATAAAGTTGTTGAGGATAGCGATACCGTTGTACTCACCGCCGGTGTACCAGAGCCAGATCTCGCGCTGGAAATCAAGCTCGATGCCGTAGCAATCGTAGTTGGAGAGCGCGGTGTTGATAAGGCCGAGCATGTGCTTGCGAACTGCTTCGTAGGTATAGTCAAGGCAGTTGTTAAAGTACTTGTTGGTGTTGATACCGTGATTTACACGCTTGTAGTTAGGATTCTTGTTGATAAAATCTCCAAGAAGGCTGGAGGGCTCAACAGTAGTATCCTGCGCATCGTTCATACGGAAGGACAGCCACGCGTTGATGCCGATGGTCGGGAAGGTCTCGCAAAGCGCCTTAACGTGAGTAAGACCTGCCGAAACGGAATTAAGGCTGATCACGTAGTCAGTAACCTGCGTGTCCTTAAAGCTCAGGGCAAAATTTTTATAGCCATCTGCGTTGGTTGCTGCCTTTGCGATAACCGTTGCGTCCTGATTAACAATGACGCCGGTAGTAGCAGCCGCAGACACCGACATAGCGGGAGTCAGCATAAGCTGAACAGCCGTAAACGCGGCGATGGCAATCGAAATAATTCTTGTCTTTTTCATAAAAATGGTCTCCTTGATTTTTTGTTTGCTGCACCTTCTGCATCTTCGCATAAGGGTACAGCATATTTATAATATATTTTACCACACATTTTCGATAATGTCAATAAATTTGCCTTTAATACTGTGTAGAAAACGCGCTCACTTTTTTGTATAAAACGCCGAATCAAACCACTTATCTAACCCCAAAAAAGCGAGAAGGCTCCCGACTCACGGGAACCTTCTCCAAATCTTATAAACTTTCTACTCAAGCTGTCGGCCAAAACAGTCAGACCTATTTATTTTAGTCCTTCTTTTTCTTTACTGCAAGTGCAATAACGCCGGCTACAACAACTACTGCCACAACCGCGATAACGGTAGCGACAACGGGATCAAGCGAGCCCTTCTCCTCTGCGTCGCCGGTGGTAGGCGCGGTGTCGTCTGCCGCAGGGGTGGTGTCGTCATTCTTGGGAGCGGTGTCGTCTGCCGCAGGCTCGGTGTCCTCATCTGCGGGGGTGGTATCTTCAGCCGCAGGGGTGGTGTCCTCAGCCGCAGGAGTGGTGTCCTCGGGCTCGGGCTCGGTAACGGGTGCAAGAGTTACAGCAATAGCGGTCCCCTCAACAGCCGCCTCGGTGGAAAGCGCATAGAACGGGGAGTTCTTCTGAGGCTCGCCGTAGAAGGAGGAGGTGAAGTTCTGATGTCCGCCACTCTCGTTGATATCGTTAAGCTGATATGTAAAGCCGAGCTTACCTGCCGCGATCATATCAGTACCGCCCTTGGAGCAAGGAATTGCAAGCTCAACACAGTAACCGGTAGCAGTGATCTCGGTAGCAAAAACGATGCTGTCGTAATCAACGATACCCTCGGACTTTGCAAGACCGAATACACGGTAGCCGTAAGCGTCGATAGCAACCTTGTGGTTGGAGTCGCCGTTAGCGCCCTCAAAGTTCAAGCGGAACTCGATACAGTCGTTTGCATAGGGGTTGTCGCCCATACAGTAAACGGGGCCCTTGGTAGCTACGTCATCGTCGGTAATTTCAGCGAAAATGTAGAGATACGTGCTGTCGTACATAAAATAAACGTCCGCCGAGCAGGTGTTGCTCCAAGGCGTTTCATAAGCGTTCGCGCCGGTGCCGAGACCAGTAAAGTAAAGCGAGCCGGTGTAGGCAGGATCGAGCTTTGCATCAACGGTTGCGGTGCCCATCTTGATAACGCCCTGGCCTTCGAAGTCAGCGGCGGAAGCCATAATCCCGAGAGAAGCTATGAGTGCTACTGCAAGGATAAGTGTGATAATCTTTTTCATAAAATTTCTTCCTTTCTTTGGATAGGATTTGTGCGCGTCCGATAAGGTCGGACGGAAGTTAATTTTGGAAACGGCATCGTGGCCTCGAAGCCCTTTCCGCTGACATCTTTATTATAGCATAAAAGCCAAAAAATGTATACAACCGACTAAACCTCGAAAAATTTCACAGCGGTGCGCGCAATTGCATTTGGTGTCGAATTTTTGATAATTTACGCTAAAGCGGACGAAAACCTTCTAAAATTCGCTATACAAAAAGACGAAAGCCCCTGTTTTCGCAAGGGCTTTCGCCGAAGTTTTATAAAACTATGATTAAGCTGTTGGCCAAACAGTCTTTATTAGTGCTTTTTCTTGGACGAAACCACGAATGCCGCACCGGAAGCTGCGGTGATAGCAGCAACGATTACGATCGGGTCGAAGGTTGCGGGGTTGTTGTCACCGGTGGTGGTGTCATCCGCCTTAGGAGTGGTGTCATCCGCCTTAGGAGTGGTGTCATCCGCCTTAGGAGTGGTGCTGTCCTCTGCCTTGGGAGTGGTGGTAGGAGTGGTCGAGGGGGTGGTGGTAGGAGTTACCGAGCCGCCCTGACCTGCAACTGCCTTCTCGGTGGAGAGAGCATAGAAAGGAGTGTTCTTTTCAGGCTCGCCTACGAAGGAGGTAGTGAAGTTCTGATGTCCGCCGGAAGCAGTGATATCGTTGAGCTGGTAAGTAAAGCCGAGCTTGCCTGCCTTGATGATATCGGTCTGGCCCTTGGAACAAGGAATAGCAACCTCAACGTTGTAACCAACGTCAGTGATCTCAGTAGCGTACTCGAGGCTCTCGTAGTCGATAACTGCAAGAGACTTGTCAAGACCGAAGCAGGAGAAGCCGTATGCGTCGATGGAAACCTTGTGGTTGTCATCGCCATCGGTACCCTGGAAGTTCATACGGAACTCGATGCAGTCGTTTGCAAAGGGGTTGTAGCCCATGCAGTAAACCGGACCCTTGCTGAATACGTCATCGTCGATTACTTCAGCGAAGATGTAAAGGTAGTTGCTGTCGTACATAAGGTAGATACTTGCTTCAGCGGTGTAGCCCCAAGGCTGATCGTAACCGTTGGTGCCGGTGCCGAGGCCGGTGAAGTGAAGTGAACCGGTGTACGCGGGATCAAGCTGTGCGTCAACCGTCGCGGTACCCATCTTGATAACGCCATTACCCTGGAAGTCAGCAGCAGAAGCTGCAACTGCGAGAGAAGCAACGAGTACTACAGCGAGGAGCAGAGTTAAAAGTTTCTTCATAAGTTTTTTCCTCTCTTTAAGTGGATTTTTATGAGCCGTTCGACAGGATCGAACGGAATTCAGTTTCGAGAATAAGCTTTGTGGCCGCAAAACCCTTCTCGTCGACATAATAATTATAGCAAGAAACGCAGAAAATGTATATATACAAATGCACCGCTAAATATATTTTGGCGGTGCATTTGATTGCAAATTATTTTCTAATTTTGTGATTTATGTCAAAGTAGCTCACGAGTTCACGGTACGTTTGCAAATAATTCACATTGTTTTGCATTCGGCACACCGCTCACGCACGAAAGCCTTCAAATATGGCGCACTCGCCGTTTTGCTTTGCACGGGCATATTCGCGCACCTCGCGCACAGTCCACGAAAAGCGCGGCGCGCGCCAGAAATCAGTGCATATGCGAACAAAAAACGAGCCGCGGTCGATATGGTTGTACGCGATGAAGTTCGGCTTCGCGATAACGTTCGTGAGCATCGCGGTCAGCGCTAAATTGAACACGGACACGCGCTTTTTATCGCGTACGACGTTCGTGTATAAGAGTCCGCGCCACACGCCCCGCATAAGCCTTGCCATTTTTCCGAGCAGAAGCGGATTAAACGACTCGATACAGTACGGTCCGCCGTATTTTGACAGCATTTTCGCAAGTGGCTCGCAAAGCGAGGTATCCCCGCTCTCGCCCTTTAATTCAACAAGCAGCGGTACGCGCCCGTCAACGAGCGCGAGCACCTCTCCAAGTGTTGGAATGCGCTGTGCCGTACCGTCAAGCGTAAGCGAGCAAAGCTCGGCGGCGGTAAGATCGGAAAGACTGCCTTCCCTGCCCGTCATACGAGCAAGCGTGTAGTCGTGAAACACCATTATCTCGCCGTCACGCGAAAGCTGTACGTCAAGCTCGATGCCGTATCCGCACTCGACGGCACGGCTAAACGCCGCAAGCGAGTTTTCGGGCACGCCGTCGCCGTGCAGACCGCGGTGTGCATAGTCGCATATAAGCCGTTTGTCGCTCGGTGCCTTCGCGTGTGGGCGCACCAATACGAAGAAATACAACACCGCGAGGACTGCAAGCGACGCGAGAATTATAATAACTGCCGTCATCAGTCGATCTCCATATGGAGCGCTTCTCTTTTATCAGTGGGCTTCGAGTCGCCGTGGCGCACCATAAGCATCGTTACGAATGCAAGTGCCACAAATATCGTCGCATACGGGAAAAGCGTTTTCATGTTGATATCGAGGAACACGCCCGAAAGTATCGGAGTTACCGTCTGTGCCGCCATAGACGCGGTGTAGTAGTATCCCGTGTATTTGCCCGTATCGGACGAGCTTGCAAGCTCAACGACCATAGGATAGCTGTTGACGTTGATAGTAGCCCAACCGATGCCTGCGAGTGCAAACAGCGCGTTCATCACCCATACGTTGCTGCCTTCGCCCATAAAATAAGCGAAGCCGAATGCAACGCCAAGCATAATAACGCCTGCGAGGATAGTCTTTTTACGGCCAACCTTTGAAGAAATGATGCCGACGGGGATATAGGAAACGATAGCCGCCGCCTGTGCAACGATAAGAGTGAGATTGTAGTCAAGTCCGAGTACAGCACCCGCGTATACGGAGTACTTGCTCGAAACCGCGTTATAGCCCATATACCAGAGCACGACGGACGCGAGTATAAAGATCAGCGAGCGAAGCTCCGCCTTTGTGAGCTTGCGGGTCTGCGCTGCCTTGAGCGTTACATCTGCACTCTGCGCATCAAGCTTTGCGTTAACGGCGTTTGCCTCGTCAGCCCACTTTCGCTCCTTGACAAGCAGCATAAACACAAGAAGCGAAGCAAGCATTATAGCTGCTATGACAGCAAAGAACACGGTGTAACTCATGCGCGCGTTTTCGGGCTTACCCGTACCGAACACTATTCCGAGCACAAGGACAGTAATTCCGCCTATCGCACCCATAAGGTTGATAACCGCATTGCCCTTCGAGCGAAGCGGCTTCGGAGTTACGTCTGGCATAAGTGCAACTGCGGGAGAGCGGAAGGTCGCCATCGACACAAGCACAACAAGCAGCACCGCCATAAAGAAAATGATCGTAACGGGGTTTTCAACGGTAATCTTCCACGCTTCTTGTGCGGTAACGGTTACGGATCCGGATTCAATCGCAGCAAGCTGGAGATTGTCGATAAACGAAAGTCCGACAAAAGCCACAGCGGCAACAACCGTACCGACGAGCACGAAGGGAGTGCGTCTGCCGAGCTTTGAGGTGTGCTTATCCGAGATCGCGCCGAATATCGGCAAAAGCACCACAGCAAGCACGTTGTCAAGCGCCATAACGGCGCCCGAAAGGCTCTGCGACATACCGAATTTATCGGTCAGCATCTTAGGAATTATAGTGTCGTACGCCTGCCAGAAAAGGCAGATAAGGAAAAATGCAAATCCAACGAGTATGGTGCGGCGGTAAGAAAGCTTCATCGTGATGTACCTCCAAAATTTAATCATCGGCGGTGCCCACACCGCCATCGTAAAGCGCACAAATGCGCTGAAGGTTATCGTTTATAAGCGCAAGGCTTCTATACATAACCTCGCGGTCAGCCTCGGGAAGCCCCTCCGACGCCTCCACTAAAACGCTGTCTATCTTCTCTGCGACGGCAGCGCCCGCCGCCAAACCCTTTTCGGTCAGCGCAAGCGGTGTCTGATAACGCTTTTTTTGCTCGGGCTCGGCACGCACGTAGCCGTTTTGCTCGAGATACTTTATCGAGCGCGACACGTTCGCCTTGTCCTCCTCGCAAACGTCGCAAAGCTCCTTTGCGCTCATAGAGTTTGCCTTGTAGAGATAGTAAAGACAGGAAACGTGCGGACTTTTGAGGTCAAGCTCCGCCATTTCGTTCGTTTTTATCTTGCGTATCGAGCGGCTGATGCTCGCAACGAGCACGGTAAACGCCTTGAATCTCTCCTCCACGACTCTCCTCCGTTAGTTTATCTGATTATTACCCTTCCCTCACAGGGATATACCGCATCGCCGCGTATTATCTCGCCAACGGAATCGGCGACGATAGTGCCCGAGCGCGGATTTTTGACCGAGATAACGTGTCCGTGCGTATCAGCCTCGACGTCGGAATACTCAAACGCGAGGTCGCAGTCAACCAGCTCACAGTTTACGAGCTTGAGCCCCGTGCAGTAGCAAAACGGCTGTGTACCGATAATTTTGCAGCTTTTGAGCGTGAGGTTTTCCGAGTACCAGCCGAGGTATTCGCCGCGGATCGTACTGTTCTCGACGGTCACGTTTTTGGCGTGCCAGAAGGAGTCCTTCGTGTCAAGCTCGGAGTTGGTTATATGTAAGCCGTCAACGTATTGGAAGGAATATTTGCCCTTTAATTTTATATTTTCAAGGCGTACCCTCTCGCTCATAAAGAATACGTATTCCGACTCAATGCTGACGTTTTTCATTTTAACGTCGCGGCATCGCCAGCCAAACTCGGCGGACACCGCCGTGCTGTCTGTCATTTCGATATTATCACACTCGCGAAGCGCCTTCGGTCCCGTCAGCGTGAGGTTTGAAATCTTGCCGTCCCGGGCGTACCAAAGCGCCGCACGGCAGGTTTCGGTCATAACGCACTGCGATATTGTAAAGCCTCGCGTGTGCCAGAACGGGTAGCGAAGCTCGAAGCGGCAGCCGCCGACCTCGACGTTTTTCGCCTCCTTGAAGGCGGATTCACCGTCCTCCTTGCCTGCAAAGATACAACCCTCGACGCGCGTATCCGACAGCGCGTAAAGCGCGCGCTCGCACGAAAAGGTTTGGTTTTTGATAAGATTCATTGTAATCCTCACTTAATAACCACGTCGCCGCCGCATACGGTAAGCTCGGTTTCGTAGAATTTCTTCATCGCCGATATCATATATTCGACGTCGCGCGCGCCCGCGCTTTCGTAAGACGAATGCATCGCGAGCTGTGCAAGACCTATATCGACCGCCGACATCGACACCTGCGCGTTCGAGATGTTGCCGAGCGTCGAGCCGCCGCGCTTGTCCGAGCGGTTTGCGAACACCTGCGTCGGAACGTCTACGCGCGCACATATCTCGCGGAATACCGCCGCGGAAACCGCATCGGTCGTGTAATTCTGTGCGGCATTGTATTTGATAACGATGCCCTTGTTCATCTCGGGCGCGTGTGCGCTGTCAGAC
>JAZQZL010000015.1:0-7108 GCA_045634005.1 Candidatus Flemingiibacterium sp.
ATTTTCAGTCCCCTGCTCTACCAACTGAGCTACAGAGGCATAATGGCGACCGAGATGGGGTTCGAACCCACGACCTCTAGCGTGACAGGCTAGCGTTCTAACCAGCTGAACTACCCGGCCATTATGGTGGAAGCTACAGGGATCGAACCTGTGACCCTCTGCTTGTAAGGCAGATGCTCTCCCAGCTGAGCTAAGCTTCCATCTGTCGCAAGTCTGTGCCTTGCGACTTTTATATTATATCACGACAAATCACGTTTGTCAATACCTTTTTTGAAATTTCTTAAAATAATTTAAGACGCATATAAAGTATACTGTTCTTCTGACAAAATTATGACTTCGCACCGCCAAAAAGCTTGTCGATGTCCTCTCTTGTGAAAAGATATTTCTTGTCGCAGAAATGGCACTCGAACTGTATCTCCTCGGGCTTACCCTCGTCGCGACACTCCCCCAGCACGCTCTCAACCTCGTCGCGGCCAAGGCTTACGAGTGCACCGCCACAACGCTCACGCGAACAATCGCACGCATAAGAAACGTCAAGCTCGTCGAAAACGTCGTACTCGATTCCCTCAAGCGCGATATTCATTATCTCCTCGTTGGATAGGCCGTCGGCAAAAAGCTTGGATACGTTCGAGAGGTTCGCCGCGTTCTTTTCAAGCTGTGCGATCGTTTCCTCCGCCGCAAACGGAAGCAGCGATACGAGCACTCCTCCTGCCGCCTTGCAGGTATAGTCGCAGTCAACGAGCACTCCGAGCGCGCAAAGGCTCGGCGTCTGCTCACTTACGGCAAAATACTGCGTAATATCCTCCGCAATCTCGCCGCTGACGAGATTTATCATACCTGAATATGGCTCCTTAAGGCCAATATCCTTGACGACCGCAAGCGTGCCGTTACCGATGGCTCCAGAAACGTCGAGCTTACCGTTCGGCTTCTTTGGAATATCTACGTACGGCTCGGCAATATAGCCCTTTACGTTGCCCGCATAATCTGACACTGCAATAACGTTTTTCGCAGGACCGTCGCCGCGGATATTAAGCGTCAGAGTGTTGCCCTTATCCTTTAAAAGCGTACCCATCATCGACGCCGCGGTAAGCGTTCTTCCGAGTAGCGCCGATGCTGTCGGTGTAGTCTTATGATAGCCGATTGCGGTGTTTACCATATCGGTTGAATTCAGAATAAATGCGCGAGCGCTGCCGTCACGCGTCATCGCTCGCAGTATGGTTGATCTAGGTTTCATTATAATTCCTTAAACGTATTATTTTTTAGCCTTTGCGACAAAATACCAGCGCTCTGTATTCGCATCGACGGGTGTGCCGTTGAAGTCAGATGTAAGCGCGCAAAGCTCAAATCCGGTTTGCTCGAGAAGTTCCTTAACGGTACGCAGCGACCAGCACTTTTCTCGCTGTTCTTCGTCGTATCTTGTCCACGCTCCGTCCGGATTTTCCGTAAATATAGAAAGGTAGAAATCGCAAAGCTTCGATTTGTTATTATAATAATTCTGCCACGCGCAGAATATACCCTCGTCCTCAAGCACGTACGAATTATCCGCGTAAACGCGCTCAAATTTCGCAGGTGCGTTCATATCGAATATAAAGAGTCCGTCAGGCTCGAGGTAATTGTGTGCGTGCGCAAAGGTACGATAAAGCGCATCCCTTTTGGTGAGATAGTTAAGGCTGTCAAGACAGCAAACGATCGCATCGACCGTACCGTAAAGCTCAAATTGCGCCATATCCTGCGCGAGCAAAAGCACAGAATGACGAAAACGCTCGGCGTCGCACTTTTTCTGTGCGACGGCGAGCATATCTTCTGATAGATCAATTCCCGTCATATCGTATCCGCGACGCGCGAGCTCTACAGTCATAGCGCCCGTGCCGCAAGCAAGATCAAGCACGCTTTTGGGCGGCTTCGTTGCAAATGCATCAAACTGACGCTCGATATGATCCGCCCACGCCGCATAATCAATATCGGCGTTCAGCTTATCGTAGACGGGTGCAAGCGAGGTATAGGAGTCCACGCTTATTTCATTCGCTCGAGGCGCTCGAGAACGGTAATATAACCGTCGCTGCCGTACTTAAGACAACGGTTAACCCGGCTGATGGTAGCGGTGGAAAGTCCCGTACGCTCCGCAATTTCGGTGTAAATATAGTTCTCCTTGAGCATTTTTGCCGCAAGCAGACGCTTGGACATCTCCTGAAGTTCTGCGACAGTGCAGAGATCCTCGAAAAAGCTATAGCATTCAGCTACGTTTTCAAGAGTAAGGATACCCTTAAACAAAAAGTCAATCTTCTCGTCGTTGAGCTTATTCATAAAAAATACCAACCTTCCTTAATTTTATTCATCACAAGTTACTGTATTAATATTTTAATATATTTTCGATCAAAAGTAATGAACTTTTTATGAATTAACCGTCAACAATTATAAAACAGTGTTACACTCGCATAAAAGCGCCGCGATATCCGCCGCCTGCGCTCCATAAACGTATTGCTCCACAGGCACGCCGCGCAGCCTCTCTATAATCTCTGCTCGCACAAGCGGCACGCCGCGAAGCATATCTGACAGTTCTCCAACGTCACGCACTCCGAAGAAGTCACCTATAATGCAAACGTCCGCTATAATGCCGTTTTCCACGCGCATCGATGCTTCGATCGAGCCAAACTCAAAGCGGCGCTTTACGCTGTGCTCAAAAGTCGCAAAACGGCGCAGATTCCATGCGTCTGTGCTGTATTTTTCCTCAGAAAGAGCTTCGATTGCATTTACGTCATCAGCGGTAAAGCCCTCGCCAGCCACGCCGAATTCCTGCGACAGGTACTCTCCAAGAAACCTCATAAAGCCTTCTGCATCTCCCACCTTCGCCGCAGCATCGCCAGACAAAAGATCGTAAATATTCGCCACGCGGCTTTTAACGCTTGCGACGCCCTTTGATTTAAGCTTTGACGCATCAACGTTAAGCGCACCTTGCAGACGTTCCATTGATGCCGAATAAAGAAGCGTACCGTGATGCATCGTAACGCCGTCCAAAACGCACTGCGCGTTGCCCGATACCTTTCGCTCGCCGTCACCGCGCTCCACAACGATATCGTTTCTGCCCGACAGCTTCGCGTTTATACCAAGACTGCCAAGCGCTTCTATTATAGGTCGCGTGAAGTGTGCGAAGTCAAGTCCGCCCTCTCGAATACCCTTTGCGAGTGCGCCGCCCTTCGGCGATATAAAGGTGAAGTTAAGGTTGCCAAGGTCGTGAAAAACCGCACCGCCGCCCGTAAGACGACGAACGACCTTAACGCCGTTTTTCTCGGTAAAATCGAGATTTATCTCCGCGTACGCGTTCTGGTTTTTGCCGATGATGACCGAAGCCTCATTGCGCCACAGCATAATTATATCGTCTGCGGCGTGAGTTATAAGATATTCCTCCGATGCGAGATTGAAATACGGATTGGTGTTGGTATTAAGGTATAATTTCATAAATACACCCCTCACATAACATAGGGGCGACTTTGGTCGCCCCTATAGACATTAGACTTTAAGATTAAAGACCGAGCTTGCTTCTGTTCATACGCTCAATGTCGCTGCAGTTAGTCTTTGCAACGTAACCCGGAATGGGCATGAGCTTCTCATGAATGATGTCGATAATGCCGTCAGCCTGCGGGAAGAACTCAGCATCGAGCTCGTAGCAAGGAGTGATCCAGTTACGAGAACCGAGTGCTACAGGAGGCGCATCGAGGTAATCGAATGCGAACTCAGCTACGTTAGCAGCCATATCCTTCATTACAGAGTTGCGCTCGCAAGCGTCGCCGACGATAACGATCTTACCGGTCTTCTTGACGGACTCGATAACCTTGGTGTAATCGAAGGGAACGATGGTGCGTGCGTCGATAACCTCTGCAGAGATGTTGTACTTCTCCTGAAGGGTCTTTGCAGCGTCAAGTGCACGGTAGAGAGTAGCACCGATGGTAACGATAGTAACTTCCTTACCCTCGCGCTTGATGTCGGGATCACCGAGAGTGATCTCGTAAGTGCCTTCCGGAACGCCGTCCTTCATGAACTGCTCGCCGATACCGTAAATTCTCTGCGACTCGAAGCATACAACAGGGTCAGTGCCGTTAAGAGCAGCGGTCATAAGGCCCTTTGCGTCTGCAGGAGTGTTCGGGAAGATAACCTTGAGGCCGGGGATGTGAGCGGTGATAGCGGTCCAGTCCTGAGAGTGCTGTGCACCGTACTTGGAACCAACGGAAACGCGGAGTACGATAGGCATCTTGAGGATACCGGCAGACATCGACTGCCACTTAGCCATCTGGTTGAAGATTTCGTCGCCTGCGCAGCCGATGAAGTCAGCGTACATAAGCTCAACGATTGCACGGCCGCCGCACATTGCGTAACCTACTGCAGAGCCAACGATAGCGGACTCGGAAATAGGAGAGTTGAAGAATCTGTGGTAAGGAATAGCTTCGGTCATCTTCTTGTAAACGCCGAATGCTCCACCCCAGTCACGGTTGTCTTCACCGTAAGCGATGAGGGTAGGATCCTCGTAGAACTTATCGATGATCGGCTCAAAGGGACCGTCGGTAAGGTTGTACATCTTCATCTTGGAAACAGGCTTGCCGTCCTTATCGGTAGCGGTTCTGATCTTGCCTGCGATCTCCTTAACGCGGGGGCACTCTTCCTTGGGCATGAGAACGTCGGGCTCACGGCCGGGATCCATGCTGGGAACGTTCTGGTTAGAGAACATGATGGAAGAAATAGCGTCAGGATTCTTCTGGAGGTCCATACGGGGCGAGATCTCGTCGTTGATAGCGAGCTTCATGATCTCGGTCATACGGTTAGTGATCTGCTCGTGCATAACTGCAAACTCGTTCTCGGTTGCGATCTTGCCCTTGATGAGCTTGTTCTTGAACGCAACGATCGGATCTGCTTCCTTCCAAGCCTCGATCTCCTCAACAGTTCTGTAGGTGGAGGAGTCAGACGGAGAGTGACCGGATACACGGTAGGTAACAACGTCGAGAAGTGCGGGACCCTTACCTTCGAGAAGGAGCTGCTTCTTTCTTGTAACAGCATCGATAACTGCGAGCGGATCGTAACCGTTTACGCGCTCTGCATGCATCTGCTGGGGATTGAAGCCCGCACCGAGGCGAGCAACCATATCGTAACCCATGGTCTCACCGCGGGTCTGACCACCCATACCGTAGTGGTTGTTGAATACGTTGAAGAGGATCGGCATACCGTCGGAGGAGTACTTGCCTTCCATACCCCAGAGCTTGGTGATCTGGTCCATAGAAGCGAAGTTGAGAGCCTCGAGAACGGGTCCGCGACCGGTAGCACCGTCACCGCAGTTGGAGATAACGATACCGGGCTTGTGGTTGGATCTCTTGTAGAGAGCCGCACCAAGAGCGATAGGAGCAGATGCACCAACGATAGCGTTGTTAGGCATCAGGCCGAACGGAATGAAGAATGCGTGCATCGAACCGCCGAGACCCTTGTTAAAGCCGGTGGTACGAGCGAATACCTCTGCGAGTGCGCCGTAGAGAAGGAAGTTGATAGCAAGCTCCTTAACGTTGCCGCCTGCGTTCATGTGCTTTTCAACAACGTTAAGAACGGTACCGTCGAGGAACTCCTTCATGATGTCGTAAAGCTCGGTGTCATCAAGCTTGTAGATGGAGGAAAGACCCTTTGCGAGAATTTCGCCGTGGCTTCTGTGAGAACCGAACGAGAAGTCGTTGATGTCGAGGCAGTAAGCTTCACCTACTGCACTTGCTTCCTGACCGATGGAAAGGTGAGCAGGACCGGGGTTGTTATAAGCAACACCGTTATACTCGCTCTTAACCTTTACTTCGTTAAGCATGGTCTCGAACTCACGGATGATAGCCATGTCGCGGTAAATGCGCATGAAATCTTCCTTGGTGTAAATCTTCTTTTCCTGTGCAAGGGTCTTGTTGTACTGACATACGGGAATATCCTCAAAATGGATATAACCGGCCACAAACGCCTTGCCGGGATCTACGTATTGACTCTTAGGCATGATGTTTTCTCCTTTTATGTTTTAGTTTTTTGTTTTTAGAGTTACGCGGCTTTCTTGAAAGAAAGCCTAGCAAAGAACTTTATACAACGCATTCGCTAACAGAGATTTTAGCTAAACTGCAATCCGCGCTCTCGGTAGCCGAGGTCCCTGCCGACACCCGTGTCGGCACCCCGGCAACCGTTTTGCGGTAATCTTTCGTTTTGCCACATCTTTGGCGTTGCATCAAATAAAATGCAATTGCGGTATCATTGTAGGGACAGGCGTCCTAGACTGTCCGCCGGGACGCTTTTCGGCTTATATACCGAACATACCCTCGCGGATAACCTCACATACGGTGGGATGCGGGAATACAAAGTTGCGTACGTCCTCAACGCGCATCTGCTTTTCAACCATCATAGCTGCGCCGTAGATGATTTCGGAAGCGTAGGTACCGATCATATGTACGCCGAGAACACGTCTGTGCTCCTTGTCGATGATGATCTTAACGATGCCGTCGCCGCCTTCGTTTTCAGCAACGTAGCGTCCGCTGTAACGGAGAGTGAAGGACTCAACCTTTGCATCGATACCCTTTGCCTTGATCGTGTCGGAGGTTTCACCAACCGAAGCAACCTCGGGGTTGGTATAGATAACAGCAGGGATAGCGTCGTAGTTTACAGCATCCTTCTTGCCGAGCATATCGTTGATAGCAGCCTCGCCCTCACGGTATGCGGTATGTGCAAGCATGGACTTGCCGTTTACGTCACCGGCAGCCCAAACGCCGCCGATATTAGTGCGTCCGCACTCGTTGGTTACGATGCCGCCGCGCTCGGTGAGCACGCCGATGTTCTCAAGGCCAATGCCGGTGGTGTTAGCACGGCGACCAACTGCACAAAGCACACAGTCAGCAGAAACCTCAACGGTCTTGCCCTGATACTCGCAGGTTACGGACTTGGTACCAACGCCGGTAACCTTTGCGCCGAGCATGAACTCAACACCCTTCTTCTTATAATTCTTAAGAAGAATAGCAGCGATCTCGCTGTCGGTAGGACCGCCGATGTGGTCCATCATTTCGATAACGGTTACCTTGGAGCCGATAGAGTTAAAGTAGGAAGCCATTTCCAT
>JAZQZL010000016.1:0-43648 GCA_045634005.1 Candidatus Flemingiibacterium sp.
GGCGCTGAATTCTTGACAGACTGCCACTCGCCGATGCCTTCCTCCCAGAATATTCTCGTTCTCGGTTCATCGCCCGTATACGCGGGCCAAACGTACGCGGCAACGTCGTATTTTTTCATAATTGCTCTCCGGATCAAATGTTTTGGGGTTTATAGATTAATTCTACCACAACTAATCCGTTTTGTAAACTGTTTTTCGCCTAAAATTTTGCAAAACAAATGCTCCTGGCATTTTCTATGGCGAAGAAACGGGACTTGCCCGTCTGCGGACGGAGCGGTGCCGCGGGAAAACAGTCCACCGGACTGTTTTCTTACACGCGGCCTTCAAGTCCCGCTCATATCTCAAAAATAAAAAGCAGCATCGGGACAAGCCCAATACTGCTTTTTATGGTGCGAGAAACGGGACTTGAACCCGTACGGTGTGAACCACACGCCCCTCAAACGTGCGCGTCTGCCAGTTCCGCCACTCTCGCGTATCGCCGTTTCGCGACGACTGTTTTATTATACACTATCCGGTGCCGTTTGTCAACCCCTTTTAGAAACATTTTTCGCTAAAATTTGCGAATAATATTTACACATTCCGTATTGCATATTTTAATATTGTATGGTATAATTAATAAGATATATGTGTAAACAGAGGTGGACGTCCGGTGAATAAAAAAATCGCCCTCGCACTTAAAATAATATCGGCGGTTATTGTCCTTCTGGCGTTTGTTGCGCTTTGTATCTGGCTCATACCTCTCGTTGCTTCTCTTAAAGAGCCGGAGAATCAGGAGAATTTTCGCGAGCTTATAGATTCGCTCGGCGCTCTCGGCGTGCTTCTTATGCTCGCTTTGCAGATCGTTCAGATAATCGTTGCAATAATTCCGGGTGAGCCTGTCGAGGTTTTGATGGGCATGATGTACGGCACCTTTGGAGGTCTTGTTTTAACGCTCACAGGTATTGTGATCGGACAAACGCTTGTGTTTTTTATGGTCAAGCTCTTTGGCATGAAATTTGCCTCGCGCTTCGTTGACGTGAAAAAGTTCAGCGAGCTGTCGTTCTTGAAGCGCCCCGAGCACCGCGACGGGCTGATATTTCTCCTGTTCTTCATTCCCGGCACGCCAAAGGATATACTCACTTATTTCGCGCCGTTCACGGGCATAAATTATCTTCGTTTTACTGTCATATCAACACTCGCGCGTATTCCGTCTGTCGTGTCGTCGACGTGGGCAGGCGCAACGCTGTCCGAGGGCGGCGTTCTCAAAACTGTGCTCATTTTCGCCGTAACGGGCGCGATCGGGCTTATCGGAATTTACATAAACAGCCGTATCACGGCAAAACATAACGAAAACAAGGATAAAGAATGATAAAAGTAACGAAAGAACAAATCGCCGAGCAGTACCGTATAATGGCGGCAGTTCGGGCAAAAAACGCAGAGCTCGACTCACCGCCGAAATGCTTCATACGAACCTTCGGCTGTCAGCAGAACGAAGCCGACAGCGAGCAGCTTCGCGGTATGGCGAGTGAGATGGGATACGTCCGCACGGATACCCCCGACGATGCCGATCTGATACTCGTCAACACCTGCGCTGTACGCGAGCACGCAGAGCTTCGTGCGCTGTCGACGACGGGACAGTTCAAAAAACTCAAAGAGAAGAATCCTTCCCTGCTTATCGGTGTATGCGGCTGTATGGTAACGCAGGAGCACCGAATGGATCAAGTAAAGCACAGTTATCCGTACGTAGATTTTCTTATCGGCACGGGCATGCTTTATAAATTTCCCGAGATACTCCAAGGGAAGCTTTGCGGAGGTAAGCGCACCTTCACCGTGGATGCGCCTGAAGGCTCCCTTGCAGAGGGACTTCCGATAAAGCGTGAGTCAAATCTCACCGCTTGGGTCAGCGTTATGTACGGCTGCAACAATTTCTGCTCGTACTGCGTAGTTCCTTACACACGCGGACGTGAGCGTAGCCGCGAACGTGCCGACATCATAGCCGAGGTCAAAAAGGTCATCACCGAAGGCGCAAAGGAGATCACTCTGCTCGGTCAGAACGTAAACTCATACCGCTCCGAAGGACAGGACTTCGCCGATCTCGTTGATGAGATATGCGCGCTCGACGGAGATTTTATTCTCCGCTTTATGACAAGTCACCCGAAGGATGCCTCGCATAAGCTTATCGACACGATGGCGAGAAACGAAAAGTGCGCAAAGCAGTTTCACCTGCCGCTTCAGTCAGGAAGCGCGCGAGTTCTTGGTGAGATGAATCGCAGATATACTCCCGAAACGTATCTCTCGCTTATCCGTTATATGCGCGAAAAGATGCCTGATATCGCGCTGTCGTCCGACATAATCGTGGGCTTCCCCGGCGAGAGCGACGAGGAGTTTGAAGAAACGCTTTCTATGCTTCGCACCGTCGGATTTGATATGGTGTATTCGTTTATCTACTCGCCGCGCCCGCTGACACCTGCGGCGGCGATGGACTGTCAGATACCTCAAGAGGTAAAATCCGCGCGTTTTGACAGACTGCTTAACACACAAAATGAGATTTCGCTCACCAAAAACCTCGCACTTGTCGGTAAGGTACAGCGCGTGCTTATCGAGGGCGAGAGCAAAAGCTCGCCCGATATGCTTACGGGTCGCGCCGACTCAAACAAGCTCGTGCATATTCCTCGCGACAGCGTAAGCGAGGCGCTTATCGGTAAATTTGCCGCTGTTCGGATAACAAAGGCGGAAACGTTCGCCCTGTTCGGCGAGCTTGCTTAAATCAGTCAACAAAATATTTTATATACACAAGGAGAAACACAATGGAAGTTATGGAACTTGCCGCTAAGCTCGGCCAGGAAATCAAGAAGGATCCCCGAGTGGTAGCGCTTCAGGAAGCTGAGAAGGCTTACACCGAGGACAGAAAGCTTCAGACTCTTATGGTTGAATACAACGCGCAGTCTACCGCTCTCACCGAGGAATACAAGAAGCCCGAAAAGGATGCAGAGTTCATCAAACGCATCGAGGCTCGCATCAACGAGCTTTACCACGAGATCACTGAAAACCCCGTAATGCTTGAGTATCAGGCGGCACAGGAGGTAGTTAACGAGTTTATGAACGAGGTTAACGCAGAGATCACCTATCAGATCACCGGCCAGCGCCCTTGCTCGCACGATTGCTCGTCCTGCGGCGGCTCTTGCGGCCACGATCATCACCACCACTAATAATTCGCGGCTTCTGCCGCGATGTATGCGTATATTGTTCGCAGTGAGAAGCACTACTCAGTCAGCGCGGGGTTGCGCTGAAAACCCGAGCCACCCGCCCCGACACCCCACCCGACTCGGCTGGGCGACTTCTATAAATATGACCGAATGTGCGCGTACGTGACGGCAGAAGAAAATTTTACGAAAAAAGAGGTTTGTTGCTATGACACCGATGATGCAGCAATATTTTGAAATAAAAAACCAGTATAAGGACACGATCCTTATGTACCGCCTCGGCGACTTCTATGAGATGTTCTTCGAGGACGCTACCGTTGCCTCGCGCGAGCTTGAGCTTACGCTCACGGGACGCGATTGGGGTGAACCGGAGCGTGCGCCGATGTGCGGTGTGCCGTTCCACTCGGCGGATGCTTACATAGGCAAGCTTGTCGAAAAAGGCTACCGTGTTGCCATATGCGAGCAGACGGAGGATCCCTCCGCGGCAAAGGGGCTTGTTCGCCGTGAGGTTATTCGCGTTATCACGCCGGGTACCGTCACTGATGCAGGACAGCTTTCCGAATACAAAAACAACTACATCGCGGCTATTTCTATGCTTGACGAGCGCATCGGTGTGTGCTTTGCGGATATCTCCACGGGTCAGGTGTATGCAACAGAGTTCGACGGCAAACGCCGCTTTGAGCGTTTAACGAGCGAGCTTTGCGTATATATGCCGCGCGAGATCATACTTCCCTGCACGCTTACAGAGCTTCGCGAGGCGGGAACGTTTATTGAAAATAAGCTTAGGGCTTTTACCGTACCGCGACTTGCCTCACGCTACGACGAGCGCCTGTGCGCTGAATCGGTCGTGGGATGTTATGGTGATAAGTATACTCCAAGTGAGGCAAACGCGCCCATAACGTTCTGTATCGGCGCTCTGCTCTCGTATCTCGGCGAAACGCAGAAGATTGACCTTTCGTATATGTCCGAGCTTCAGGTCTACACTGACGGACAGTATCTCGAGATGGATATTTCCACTCGCCGTAACCTCGAGCTTGTTGAAACTATGCGTACCAAGGAAAAACGCGGCTCGCTTTTGTGGGTGCTTGACTCCACCAAGACCGCAATGGGCGCACGTATGCTTCGCAAGTGGGTGGAGCTTCCGCTCGTTAACCTCTATGATATCGAACGTCGACTTGATGCTGTAAACGAGCTTTACGACGATTTTATGGTACGCGAGGAGCTTATGCTCGCACTCAAGGGTATGCTCGATCTCGAGCGTCTTACGACGAAAATCGTATACGGAAGCGCAAACGGAAAGGACCTTGTTGCTATTCGCTCGACTATCGCGGTTATTCCCGAGCTCAAGCGTCTGCTTGCAGACGTACGCTCGGCGGAGCTTTCCTCGCTTAATGAGGATCTCGATGAGCTTACAGATCTTTACGGTTTGCTTGAGGCAACCATTAACGACGATGCACCCTTTTCCATCAGAGAGGGCGGCATTATAAAGAGCGGTGCGAGCGAGGAGATCGACTATCTTCGTAGCGTTATTGAAGATTCGTCGGGCGTTATAAAGGCGCTTGAGGAGCGCGAACGCGCTGCTACGGGTATCTCCAAGCTGAAGGTCGGCTACAACCGCGTATTCGGATACTACATCGAGGTCACACGCTCGCAGCTCGACCTCGTACCCGACACGTACATAAGAAAGCAGACCACGGCAAATTCCGAGCGATATATCACGCAGGAGCTCAAGGACACCGAGGCGACGCTTCTCGGCGCGGCTGACCGCGTAAACACGCTTGAATATGAGATGTTCCGCGCTATTTGTGCGCGCCTTTGCGAGAATATCGGACGCATCAAGCTTTCGGCAGAGATGATTGCAAAGCTCGACGCGTATCTTTCGCTTGCAGACGTTGCGGTCAAGAATTCGTTTGTCCGTCCGACGCTTGATACAAATGACAGGATCGAAATAACTGACGGACGTCATCCTGTTGTAGAAAAGTTTGTGTCAGACAGCTATTTTGTGCCGAATGACACGCTTCTTAATACGTCCGACAGCAAGCTTATGCTTATCACAGGACCTAATATGGCGGGTAAGTCGACGTATATGCGTCAGGTTGCGCTTATAACCGTTATGGCGCAGATCGGCTCGTTTGTGCCTGCGAGAAGCGCGCACATCGGCATCTGTGACCGAGTATTCACACGTGTCGGCGCATCGGACGATCTCGCATCGGGACAGTCAACGTTTATGCTTGAAATGAACGAGGTTGCTCACATTTTAAAGAACGCGACAAAGAAATCGCTTATAATCTACGATGAGATTGGACGCGGTACCTCCACCTACGACGGTATGGCTATTGCACGCGCTATCATTGAATATACTACCTCAAACAAGATCAGCGCAAAGACACTGTTCGCAACCCACTATCACGAGCTCACAACGCTTGAGAACACCATTCCGGGCATTGTAAACTACAACATTGCCGCAAAGAAGAAGGGCGACGACGTAACCTTTCTTCGCAAGATCGTTCGTGGTGCCGCTGACGATAGCTACGGTATCGAGGTTGCAAAGCTTGCAGGTATACCGACAGAGGTTATCCGCCGCGCGAAAGAGGTGCTTGCTGAGATCGAGGCAGGCGGCGTGCAGGTAGTGCACGTTAAGGAAGAAAAGGATACCGAGCCTATGGACGAGCTTACGGTTGAAATGATGCTCGCGATGAACGCGGCTGAATCTATTCGTGAAATAAGCCTTGATACGCTGACTCCTATCGAGGCGATGAATGAGCTTTATAAGCTCAAAAAAATGTTATCTTAAAGAAAGGAGCGCCATATGGGAATTATACGTCAGCTTGACTATGAAACGGCGGTACTTGTCGCTGCGGGCGAGATGATCGAACGCCCTCTCTCGGTGGTCAAGGAGCTTGTTGAAAATTCGATTGACGCCGGTGCAACAAAGGTTACAGTCGAGATACAAAGCGGCGGCGTTGCCCTTATACGATGCAGCGATAACGGTTGCGGTATGGCAAAGGAGGATCTTCCACTCTCTATAATGCGTAACGCAACGAGTAAAATACGCACCTCGCAGGATATTGCTTCCATAATGACGCTCGGATTTCGCGGTGAGGCACTTGCTTCGATAGCGGCTGTGTCCGATCTTCGCATACGCTCAAAGCGCAAGGAGGACAAATACGGCACACAGCTTGAAATACACCCCGGTATGGATACTCCCGTTTTAACAGAGGCGCCTATGGCAGACGGAACGACGATTATCGTTGAAAATCTATTTGCCAATCTTCCCGCAAGACGCAAGTTCTTAAAGAAGGATCAGACCGAGTCTTCCCACGTTGCCGACCTTTTCGAGAGGCTCGCCCTCTCTAATCCCGGCGTTTCGATGACGCTTATAATCGACGGCAAGATGCGTTACAGCACGCCCGGTGACGGCAATCTGCATCACGCGATCTACAGCGCGTGCGGCTCGGAGTTTGCAACAAAGCTTATTGAGCTTTCCTACAAGAGTGACGTCAAAATGTACGGCGGCTCGAGCGTTCCCGTGAGCGTTCACGGCTATATCGGCACGCCCGACAATAATTTCGGTAACAGACAGAATCAGATATTCTACGTTAACGGCAGACACGTTCGAAGCCGCTGTCTGCAAGCAGCGCTTGAGGAGAGCTATACCTCCTATCTCGATACGTCGCGCTTCCCTGCGGCGGTTATGTTTGTTGAGGTTCCGCCGGAGTTTGTGGATGTAAATATACATCCGACTAAGCTTGAGGTCAAGTTTGTCGCTGAAAAGCCGATATTCGAGGCGGTGTTCTATGCGGTACGCGGTGCGCTCGAGCGCCATATTCCGCGCCCTGAAATGTCGCTTGAAGGCAAAAACGCGAGCGAGGTAAGCTACGAGCTTGCAAAGCAGCTCAATGCCTTTGTGCCGATTGAGGATAAGAGCGATGCTGTTCCAAAGCCTGTCTACAATAACCGGCGAAACGTGAAGCGCGGACAGATATCCTTCTCCGACCTTCTGCATACACCTGCTGACGATGTAAAGCCACACGTCACGCACACGCCCGAAATTACAGTTGCGCCTCGCGACGAGTCTACTCTCGAATATAAAATGACGCAAATGGACGCCCCAACAGATGTGACAAAGACTATGCAGGAGATATTTCTTGAGCCTCTGCCAAAGGAGCTTGAAGAAAAGATGTCCGCTCTTGACGGAGCACCCATTGAGGGACAGAAGATGGTGCTTGAGAGAGTTGCGCGTGAGGTTGACGAGCAGCTTACGGCACCGCACCTCAAGTGCCTTGTTCCCGATAAGCGCCCATCGCAGATGACCGATGCGGAATTTGATGAATACAGACGAAATAATGTGGCTGGACTAACGGATAGCCGTGCTTCTCTGCCCGACGTTCCGACAGAGGCTGATTTTAAATCGTACAAGCACGTTAAGCCGCAAATGGCGGACGCGCGAATAGTACCGGAGTATAAAATTCTTGGCGAGGCGTTTCTTTCCTACCTTTTTGTGGAGGTGGGTGACCGCGTACTCGTTATAGATAAGCACGCAGCACACGAGCGAATCATATTCGAGGACTTAAAGGCAAGCCTCAAAGGAAGCCTTAACAGCGGCGATATACCAAAGCAGTTACTTTTAACGCCGCTTGTTATCCCAATGAGCGCAGAGCTTGCGGATACCGTCAATGAATACGAGCGTGATATCACCGCTATCGGATATGAGTTCAGCGTTGACGGCAGAAACGTAAATATCACCGCGATACCGACGAGCCTCGAGCTTACTGCGGCACGCGACGTTTTCGAAACGATTGCAGACAAGCTTGCGAGTGGCACCGGAAGCGCCGAGATAACGCGCGATACGTTCTTTGAGAAGGCGCTTTATCAGGCGTCGTGCAAGGCGGCAATCAAAATAGGCCGTGAATACGGTATGGAGCACCTTAAATGGATATGCGACAAGCTTTTGGTGCTTGACGACATAAAAGTGTGCCCTCACGGCAGACCGGTCGCCTTTGAAATGACGAAATCTGCAATTGAAAAGCAGTTCAAGAGAATATAACTGAAAGGACTACAATATGTTTAAGCTTTTAAAACAGGAAGGAAACGCCCGTCGCGGCGAGTTTAAGACCGTACACGGCACTATACAAACACCCGTATTTATGAACGTCGGCACTTGCGCGGCGATCAAGGGCGGTATCTCCACAATGGATCTTCGCGAGGTCAACTGTCAGGTCGAGCTCTCAAACACCTACCATCTCCATCTTCGTCCCGGTGACAAGCTTATCGCCGAAATGGGTGGTATCCACAAGTTCTTTAACTGGGATAAGCCCGTGCTTACCGACTCGGGCGGATTCCAGGTGTTCTCGCTCGCACAGCTTCGTAAGATCACCGAGGAGGGCGTACGCTTTGCTTCTCACATCGACGGCGCGCGTATCTTTATGGGTCCCGAGGAGTCGATGCAGATTCAGTCTAACCTCGCGTCCACTATTGCTATGGCGTTCGACGAGTGTATCGAGAATCCCGCTCCGTACAAGTACGTTAAGGACTCGATAGCGCGTACCACGCGCTGGCTTGAGCGCTGCCGCACCGAAATGGACAGACTCAACTCGCTCGAAACCACTATAAACAAGAATCAGATGCTTTTCGGTATCAATCAGGGCTCGACGTACGAGGACCTTCGTATCGAGCATATGAAGCAGATCCGCGAGATCGAGTGCGACGGCTACGCGATAGGCGGACTTGCTGTCGGTGAGAGCGCCGAAGAGATGTACTCGACTATCGACGTTGTTGAGCCGTATATGCCCAAGGACAAGCCGCGCTACCTTATGGGTGTCGGTACTCCCTGCAATATACTAGAAGCCGTACACCGCGGCGTTGACTTCTTCGACTGCGTAATGCCGAGCCGTAATGCGCGTCACGGCAACATCTTCACCTGGCACGGAAAGATGAACCTTCTCAACGAAAAGTACGCAAAGGATCCCCGTCCGATCGATGAAAACTGCGGCTGTCCCGCGTGCCGTGCATACAGCCGCTCGTACATCCGCCACCTCTTTAAGGCGAAGGAAACGCTCGGTATGCGCCTTGCGGTGCTGCACAATCTCTATTTCTACAACGAGCTTATGCAGAAGATCCGCGACGCGCTCGACGCAGGCGAGTACGAATCCTTCTACCGCCACTATCGCGAGATTCTTGGTGAGCGAAGCGAGAGCTAAAATAAAAAGCGTTGTGCAAATGCACAACGCTTTTTGGTTATTTTCGAAGTTCCCTTTCGAGCATATTTAAAAATCCGCTTGCGGTGTAAAGCGTGTAGCCGTAAAGCTTTTCGCCTGTTCCTGTTGGCGTGACTGTGCCGCCGGGATTCATTTTGAACATATCGTGAGGCACGGGATTCACAAGCAGAACTTTAACGGCGTTCTTTACACTTGATGGAGGTTTATCTGAATAGCTGTAAGATTTATTCTTAACACGCAGTTTGTCTAAACCAAGCACCACTTTGAAACGGTTGTTGTGTATGTTGGTAGTCACCTGCACGATATTTTCATCGCAAAAAGTAAGGTGTGATGCGCGTCGGTACGCGGCATAAAACCTCACATAATAGCTTGTGCTGCGCGAGCTTACGATCAAGTCGAAGCCGTTTGCGTTGTTGCGGAGTGACTTAATAAATCCGCGTTCTTTTTTTATACGAAAACCGTTCTTTTTACAAAACCTTTTAAGTTTTCGCATAAAAGCAATACGCTTGCGCGGTACTCGTAAAGCTATCAGATATATAAGCAAAAGCGCTGTGACTACAGCTAAAATAATACCCACCTTGCCGAATGCGGCTATCATAAAATATGTGAATGTAGTGAGCACCATAGCGCAAAAGAAAATTATCCATAGTCCCATAATCGTGGCCAATAGACCGCTGAATTTTCCAATAATCCCTTCTTCCCTGTTGCCGCGTCCTACCTTTTGATATTCAAGGTCGCGCTTGTTGTAATCGGGAAGCATATGCGAGCTGAGTCTTTTGCGCATATTTTTTTCTCCTTTCTGCATCTTGTAATATGATTATATCACACAATCACGCGATTGTCAAGACAAAGCCTGCAATATTTACAAAAAAGCCACTCGCAAACGCGAGTGGCTTCCATTTTACTATTAAAGTCCAGACTGTACGGAGTAGTTGGGAGCTTCCTTAGTGATGTTGATATCGTGAGGATGAGATTCACGAAGACCTGCACCGGTGATGCGAACGAACTGTCCGCGCTCCTGAAGCTCGGGAATGGTGGGAGTACCGCAGTAGCCCATACCTGCGCGGATACCGCCGAGCAGCTGGAATACGGTGTCGGAGAGTGCTCCCTTGTAAGGAACGCGACCTTCAACGCCCTCGGGAACGAGCTTGCGGGAGTTTTCCTGGAAGTAACGGTCCTTGGAGCCCTTTTCCATAGCAGCGAGAGAGCCCATGCCGCGATATACCTTGAACTGACGTCCCTGATAGATCTCGGTCATTCCGGGGGATTCCTCACAGCCAGCGAAGAGCGAACCGATCATAACTACGTTAGCACCTGCGGCGATAGCCTTAACGAGATCGCCGGAGTACTTGATACCCCCGTCTGCGATAACCGGGATACCGGATTCGGCAGCCGCGCTTGCAACGTCGTAAATAGCGGTGATCTGAGGAACGCCGATACCTGCAACGACACGGGTGGTGCAGATAGAACCGGGGCCGATACCTACCTTGATAGCGTCAGCACCTGCAGAGATAAGGTCACGAGCCGCTGCGGCGGTAGCGATGTTACCTGCGATGATCTGTGCTTCGGGGAATGCAGCCTTAACCTTGTCAACGCAAGCGATGATGTTCTTGGAGTGGCCGTGAGCCGAGTCGAGAACGAGGAAGTCTGCACCTGCACCGAGAAGCGCGCCGGCACGGTCGATAACGTCAGTGGTTACGCCGATAGCGGCACCACAAAGAAGTCTGCCGCTCTTATCCTTTGCAGAGTTCGGATACTTGGTAGCCTTCTCGATGTCCTTGATAGTGATAAGTCCGCGGAGAGTGAAATCGTCGTCAACGATCGGAAGCTTCTCGATCTTGTTTGCGCGAAGGATCTCCTGCGCCTGTGCAAGAGTGGTTCCGACAGGAGCGGTAATGAGGTTTTCCTTTGTCATAACCTCCTTGATCTTCATATTGTGATTGTCAAGGAAGCGCATGTCGCGGTTGGTGATGATACCGATAAGGCGCTTGTTCTCATCGCATATCGGCACACCGGAAATCTTGTACTTGCCCATAAGCTCGTCCGCCTCGTAAACGTAGTTATCAGCGGAGAGATAGAAAGGATTCACAATAACGCCGTTTTCGGAACGCTTAACGCGCTCAACCTCGTCAACCTGCTTCTCGATAGGCATATTCTTATGTATTACGCCTGCACCGCCCTCACGAGCCATAGCGATAGCAAGTCTGGATTCGGTAACGGTGTCCATCGCCGCGCTCATCATGGGGATGTTGAGCTTGATCGACTTTGTGAGCTGTGTCTCAAGAGAAACGAGATTGGGCGTAACGTCACTCTTGGCAGGGATCAGCAGAACGTCATCGAACGTAAGGCCTTCCTTGAGAAACTTTTCGGCGGGGTTGCAATTCACCATAGTAATCACCTTTCCCGTGGCATATGCGCGACGGGTATCCTTTCTAAATATTTTTGAAGAATACTATTTAGATTATTATACTCGATTTTTAAAAAAATGTCAAGTAAATTTTTGCGCTTTACGCTGTGAAATTATTGTTCACTCTGCCATAAAAATGTAAAAGCCACCCTCACCGATAGGAGAAGGTGGCAGCCGAAGGTGTCAGATTACGCAAATACGACCTCAAGTAGCTTCTGCGTAGCCTCGCCGAGGCGTGTGAAATCCATCGCGCCGGAGTATATTTTCTCAAGCTCGCCGTGAACCGTGCGAACCTCCAAGAGCCTTGCGAGTCCAGCCTCAACAAGCCCGTCGACGGATCTGCCGAGCAGACGGCGACGTGTACGCGTATCGCCGCCGAGCTTTTCGCGCTCCACAAAGCGCGCCATGTTTATCTCCTTGACATCAGCACGCTCAGTGCGGCTGACTATGGACATAGAAAGCTCGGGGAAATAAAGCGCCTCGGTGAGATTCGGCAAGAGCGGCATCGGCGCGCGGTAAAACGACAGACCAAGCTTTGATGCGCTTTTTTGAGCCGCCTCAAAGAAAAGCGGCGCAGTTGCGAATATATCAAGTACACGACAGACCTTGTCGGCGTCGGAGAAGCTATCGAAATGTACCTCTCCGTGCGTTGAAAGCGCTGACAGACCACGGATCTGTACTTGACTGACGCTCCCCTTCACACGGCACTCTCGCATACGCTGCGTGAGTAGTCGCTCACACGCGCCCTCGAGCTTATCCTCGAGCAAAGCACCGCGAGCCTCGTTAAGTCGCGACAGAAACAGAGTTCCAGCCGCGCCGAAATAGCTGTAAGCCTCGCTGAAAAACTTCGACTTTTTCTCGGTTAGCAGAGCGATCTCCTCTCGTTGTCCTTTTAAAATGTCCTCGCACCAATACTGCCCGAGGTTTATAATAGCCTCGGCGGCACCGGGGTATCTTGGATCGTGCGTGTGCGGTGCGGTACCGTCGAGCATCGCGATACGTCGCCCACTCGGAAGTCGTGCAATAACACCGTCGAGCGAGGTGGGATCAGACGAACAGAAATAACGCTCGCACACACCGCCAAGTTTCTCTGCCTTTGCGGCGAGCTTTCGCATCAGCGTGGACTTGCCCGTACCGCTGCCGCCCTTGATTATGTAGGTGTAGTCAAGCGCTTTCGGGTTGAATATATCGTCATACCAACACGCGAACCCTCCCGACGTGTTCGCAGCGGCAAAATAATTTTCCATACGTATCCTCCTTTTCTGAGGATTTCTCCTCAATAAAGAATATGCCGTATGGAAAATAGTGTGAAGATATGTCTTAAATTTTTGAGAGCTTGTAAAGGCGCTTTGAGAGCCTGTCGTAAAGCAGCTCGTCGCGGTCGATTATCTCAACGCCCATATCCTTGGCGCGCTGCATAAGATAGCGGTCGCCCGTGCGGATATTTGCCATCGTGACGAGCACGGGGCGCGCGTACACACCGCCGAACTGCGTTGCAAGTGTCTTTATCTCGTTGAGCGCGGTAACGTTCGGAGTGCCGGATTTGCAGGAGATAAACACAGGCACGACACCGCGCGTAAGCATAACGTCGATCTCGTTGATCGTATTGATGCTCGCATCAAGATTTCCGTCCCAGTCGATGACGACGCTTATCTGAACGTCATCGTACACGCCGGCGGTGATTGCCGCGGCATAGACGTAAAGCTCGAGGCAGATGCCCGCATCGCACAAGCACGAGCGCATAAGCTTGTTTTTATAGTCAAACGATATGGTCTTGCCGTCAGACGTATAATTTTCGATAACGCCCGCCGCGGCAAAATCCGCCATAACCGCATCGTTGGCGGCGACTATTCGGTCCGTGCCGTAAAGTGCCTGCGGCGAGGAGATGTGATGCTCATCGCCCTCAAGCTTTTTTGAGATTTGCTGTAAATATCCGACTACCTTTGACCATACTCTGTGATGCTTTTTGTATATCGTCCAGACGCGGAAAATATCGTCAGCCGTGTCCTTTTGAAGCGTGTCGAGCGAAAGGTGTCCATGCGACTTCATTACTCCGCCTGCAAGCGCAAGTATCGAGCGCACGTTGAGATGCGGCTCGGCGGGAATGTTTTCTGCTGCGGGACAGTTGTAAATGTTTCTGTAGCAGTACGCGTACCTGTCGTAGCGAAAGAGCGGAATGTTCATCTCCTTGGCGAGCATACCGACCGCAACGAGAGCTACCTCGTTACCGCCCGTAATGTCGATGACACAGTCCTCGTACGTCGCGAGAATGGTTTTAAGCTCGGTAGTTATCGCGTCTATGCTCTGCATATCCGTTGCGTAAAAGAAGCACTTTGTATCGAGCGATATCTCGCGTATAAACGATATTATGCTGTTTTTTATCCGTTTGCTTTTGAGCTTGCGTGTGCCGAGATAAACAACGTTTTTGGGCTTGAACTCTGTCAGTGCAAGCACGTTGTATATAGGCTCGTCATCGTATATCTCAATTATTGTTTGTGCAAAAGCGTTCATATCGCGCCTCCTGTAAAAGCGTACTCTTATGCTCATATTGTAGCACAAAATAATGAATATATCAACATATTGACGGAGAATTTTCTTGAAAATTTATTTTCGCGCTTGAAAAAGCTTAAGAAATATAGTATAATATTAGTATAATGCAACTACCAAAACACCTATGGAGGTGCCTATGAATAAAGAGCTTTTAAGACGTGCGACGCTTGCGAAAAGAGCGCTGTTTAATAAGCTTTACGCGAGTCTTAACGAAAAACAGTGTGAGGCGATATATGCCGTTCGCGGTCCGCTTCTTATTTTGGCGGGCGCAGGCAGCGGCAAGACTACGGTGCTCGTCAACCGCATCGTGCACATTATAAGATACGGCAACGCATACGATAGTGAATTCTTCCCCGAATCTATGACGGAGGCGGACGTAAGGGCGCTCGAGGACGCGATAGACCTTGACGTTTCTGAAATTCCGAGCGTGCTTTCCGCCCTCGCTGTCGATCCGTGCCCGCCGTGGAGGATACTTTCTATCACGTTTACAAATAAAGCCGCAAACGAGATGAAGGAGCGCATCGCCAAGGCACTCGGCGACGAGGAAATGGCAAAAGAGGTGTGGGCAGGCACGTTCCACTCGATATGCGTACGCCTTCTGCGACGCTTTGGCGAGAACATTGGATACGCTCGCGACTTTTCGATATACGACGGCGACGATCAGAAGCGCCTTATTACGCAGTGTCAGAAGGACCTCGATATTGATGAAAAGACCTTCCCTCCGCGTTCGACGCTTAACGTAATATCGCGTGCCAAGGACCGCCTTATGACGCCCGAGGATTTTGAAAACGAGGCTGGCTCGGATTTTCGCCTACAGAAGATAGCGCGCATTTACGCACTCTATCAGGCGCGCCTTTATGCGGCTAACGCACTCGATTTCGACGATATAATTATGCAGACCGTTCGCCTGCTTCGTGAATGCAGCGAGGCTCGGGACTACTGTCAGCGCCGCTTCGAATACGTATGTGTCGACGAGTATCAGGACACCAACCGCGCGCAGCTTGAGCTTACAAAGCTCCTCTGTGCACGCTCGCGCAATCTTATGGTCGTCGGCGACGACGATCAGTCGATCTACCGCTTCCGCGGCGCGACTATTGAAAATATTCTGCAGTTCGATAGCTCCTTTGAGGAAGCACGCATCATCAAGCTTGAGCAGAATTACCGCTCTACGCAGAATATTCTTTCAGCGGCAAATGCCGTCATCAAAAATAATAAGGGCAGACGCGGCAAGGAGCTTTGGTGCGAGCACGGCGAGGGCGATAAGATACGCGTAAAGAAGCTTAACAACCAGAACGAGGAAACCAAATACATAATCAATAAGATAGTCGACGGCGTGAGCAAGGAAGGTCGCAAATACAGCGATTTTGCGGTGCTCTACCGTATGAACGCACAGTCGAACAATCTTGAAACCATCTTTGCAAAGAGCGGACTTCCCTACCGTATTCTCGGCGGAATTCGCTTCTATGAGCGCAAGGAGATCAAGGATATTATCGCATACCTTTGCGTCATCAAAAATCCGAGCGACAGCGTTCGGCTTCGAAGGATCATCAACGAGCCCAAGCGCAAGATCGGCGAAACCACCGTTGACGCCGTGCTTGCAATAGCCTCGAGTGAGGGGGTAAACCCGTTTGAGGTTATGGAAAACGCGGCGGCTTACACGGCGCTTACAAAAAGTGCGCCTCGCCTTGCGGATTTTGTAAGAATGATCCGCAAGCTTCGTGCGATAGCTGAAACTGCGCCCGTTTCAGAGCTTATAAAGGCAGTCTACGAGCGCACGGGCTACAAGGAGATGCTCGAGGCACAAGGCTTTGAGGGCGTTGACCGCATCGCGAATATCGGAGAGCTTGTAACCAATGCTGTCAACTACGAAAGCGGCGATCCCGAGGCATCTCTCGAGGGATTTTTGGAGGACGTCGCGCTCGTGTCTGACATCGACAATTACGACGAGAACGCCGATGCGGTAGTGCTTATGACTATCCACAGCGCGAAGGGACTTGAGTTCCCTGTTGTATTCCTTCCCGGCTTTGAGGACGGCATTTTCCCCAGCATACAGTCATCTATGGACCCCGATGAGCTTGAGGAGGAGCGCAGACTAGCCTACGTTGCAATAACACGCGCCAAGGAACGACTTTACTGCATTCATGTACGTGAGCGTATGATCTTCGGTAAGACACAGTTTAACCCGCGCTCGCGTTTTATAGACGAGATACCCGAGGAGCTTGTCGACCTCGGCCGTATGCCAATTGCCGAGCCGGAAGCCGCAGAGCGTCCGAAGAGGAATCCGATCTCTCGCGAATTTTACAAAAAGCCGACCCTTAATGCCGGCGCCGTGCGTCAGACTGAGGTTGAAAAATTCAGCATCGGCGACCGCGTTAGCCACTACAACTTCGGAGAGGGCGAGATAATCGACGTGAAGCCTATGGGCGCCGACGTGATGTACGAAATAATCTTCGACACCGTGGGTACGAAAAAGCTTATGGCGACCTACGCAAAGCTCAAAAAGATATAAGAAAAGCGGCACAGAAGATCTGTGCCGCTTCTTTATTTTTCACGTACGCTGACCTCGCCCGAGGTGAGCGCTTCTCTTTTGCCGTCTGCGTATTCGACGGTGAGCGAAAAATCGTCGCCGATTCCAATAACCGTTGCCGGAGTCGTGTCGCCGTCGACGACTCGCATTACGTCTACCGTGCGCCCTGTAAGGCATGAGCGCTCGCGATATTCGTTAATATAGGACGAGCCCTCGTTCCTGTATATGCGGTAAAACTCGTTTATCGCCTCGGCGGCGATAGCATTGTCCGCGCCGCTTGGGAGCGTGTCAAAAACAGCGCCTGCGCGCGCGGCGATATCACTCGGGAATCCGCCCTTCGGCTCGGTGAGGTTTATGCCTATTCCAAGCACAGCAAAATCAAGCCTATCGGCACCAAGCTGTCCTTCTGTCAGAATTCCGCACACTTTTTTGCCGCGAAGATATACGTCGTTTACCCACTTTATCTCACATCGCTCGCCCGTCGCGCGATCAATTGCACGTGCGACTGCAACAGCCGCAGCTGTTGTTATGTGAAGCGCGTCCTGCGCGCTCGATTGGGGATACATAAGCAGCGACATATAAAGTCCGCCAAGCTCTGAATGAAATCTTCGTCCGAGCCGTCCGCGCCCGCTTGTCTGACGGCGCGCGATTATGACCTTTTCGCACCCATCTCCGCACATCGCAATTTCACGCGCTGTGAGGTTGGTTGAAGCAAGCTCGTCATATATTTGCACATCGATCGGCACTTGAAGCTTTTCACTGATAATTCCTTCGTCTAACATCAGCTTTGATAAAATCCCTTGTGGAGATTATTGAGCATTCTTACGATATTCTGGAGATACGCATTTACCGCGTTTCCGCCTTCTTCAAGATCGGTGAACACCGCCAGCACGTACGGCTTATCTGCGTGCAAAACGATAGCGGCATCGTGATACGCGCCGTTGTCCCAGCCGTATTTGTGCAGCGCCTTTGTCGGCGAAACGCCGTACGGGATAATGACCGTGTGGTTGGATTTGAGCATAGAATCGTACATTATCTGTCCGTAGAGCTCGTCGTCCTCGATAAACTCGTAAATCGCCTTGAAAAGCTTGCCTGCATCCGCGGCACTCATACTGTTTCCGCCTGCAAGAGTGGAGTTTGCTTTAAGCTCCCGCGTGAGTGCGTAGTAACTACTGTAGCCGAAGCGCTTCTTGAGCTGTGTGAAGCCCACGTTGTCGCTGTATTCGAGCGTGTACTTTGCGAAATCAAGATACGTAACTTCTGTGCCGTCCTCCATATCCTTGATCTTGCCCGAGCCCTCTGCCCACATTGTCTTACGCTCGTACGTAACGGCGTCGTAAAGATTGTAGATCGGGTCGCTGTACTCAATAACGGTTGTATCGGGGATACCGTCCTCGTCTGTATCGATGCGTTCGGGTACCTCACCAGTCGCTGCCTTGGCGTCAATATAAGCCTTCTCATCAGCAGAAACAGCGCGCAGTATGGACATGACGTACGGCGCTTTTATAACGCTTGCACAGTCGTATATGGCATTCTCGTTGTAGCCGTAGTGATAGCCTGTAGCGAGATCCTCGTAGTATAGGCTGATGCTCGGAAGGATTACGTCCTCGCGCGCGAAAACAAGCTCGCGAAGCTTTACTGCGCTAAGAGCCTCTGCGCTCATACCGCTCACCGCAAGCTCCTCGTCCGTATAAAGCGGCTCTGCTTCGGGGTCCGCCGATCGTTTAGTTTCTTCCTCTTTGATAAGCTCGGCAACGCTTACCCATTTGTATTCGGGCGCGTCAGCGTCGGCGTCGGTATCCTCCTCAACCTGCTTCTCCTGAAGCTTCACCTTAACGCAAGGGATTTCGTTTTTGATGTACTCCTCAAGCTCGTCAATAAGCTGTGCCTGCGCGCGCACGTCTATCGTGAACACAGTCTGATACTTTGCAATATCAGCCTCAAGCTCGGCAATTGCGGTAAGCTTGTTTTCAATCTCGAGCTTCAGCGCGTCTATCTCGTCTGCATACAGCTCGCCTGCGTTCTCAAGCTTGCTCTGCAGCTCGGCGACCTGGGCCTCGAGATTCTCCTTGTGCGATACAAGCGCAGATTTCTGCTGTTCCAGGTCGTCGTTTATCATGCCAAGACCTACGATCGTATTAGTGTTCGACGCCACGGTGTAAGCGAGCAGCGCACCAAGCGCAAGTATTACAGCGCCGAGCGCTGAAAAAATAATAACAGAAGCTTTTTTTGACATCTTTTTCTCCTTATACGCGAAAAGTCAAGCCGCCGCGAGCTGTGCCGCGGCGGATAAATCAATTTATAAGGTCGTTATAAAATATTATTTCCTCGGGCAGACAGTATCCGAGCTTCTCTTTTGCCAAAGCAATAATATACTCTGCGTCAAAGGGAGTGTCGAGCTTGTTCTGAATCTCGTCTACCTCTCCCTGTATTTTTTCAATGTCTTCGAGTAAAGCAACCTGTTCTTCCTCAAGCTGATTGTACTCGATCTGTACTGTGACGAGGGTGACTATCAATATTATGAATGCCGCGAACACGGCGAGTTTCACAGGCATTGGCATGCGAAATTGCTTCATCACAGTTATCCTTTCTTTTATTTATGTACAGCCGCGATATCGCCCGTGTGAGCTCACGCGACGCCTTTTTCGTTCTTCTTACATATATGCGGCGCAAGATAAAGCTCGCCGCACGTCCGATTGTTAGTTTGTATATTCTTAGAAACGCTTTTTTCAGAAAAAGCAAAGCCGGCACGATGATGTGCACTTTTATGATTGCGAGTATGCGATAAAACAACTTAGCAAGCGCTTTTGACACAAGCGACGTAAGCCGTCCGAGCGTTGCAAGATATAGTACAAAGCCGACAAGCGCGCCAAATAGAATATATCCGCGCGACATACCGTTGTTTGCCTTGAAGCAAAACAGCACGAGGGCTACTGCCGCGAACACGGCAAAAGCGATATCCTCGATAAAGCAGAGCGCGAACACGCACCGCTGGAGCTCGTTACCGCTTCGGGAACTGATCCCGTATGAAAGTATTACACGCGTAATGCGCAAGGCATCAAAAACCGCACCGAGAGCCGCGCCGAGGATCAGCGCGTAAAGCATCAGCGCGAGTTGCTGATGTATGCTGTAACCGAGAAAATTATAAACGTACTGCATCAAAAAGCGAAAAGGCCACGTTTTTTCTTTGGCTCAGCCGCCTCGAAAAATACAACGCCGCCAATACGGCCTTCAATGTATATTTTCCCGGATTCGGTGGATAGCTCGCCAATGCGAAGCTCCTCACCGTCAACGGCAACCATACCGTTGTTGGTTTTCAGAATCACGCTTGTTTGGTCGAAGCTCTGGACGTCCTCGACGCCAGAGATAGAAAGCCGCGCGCGGTCGGAGATAATAATATCCTGACGGTGCTCGGCGTTAATGTTAGTATTCATCTGCATCTCCTCTGCCATAGTTATTGGTTATACAATATATATGGCAGAGGGACGCGAGATATGCCTTAAGATATTACTTCGTACATCGAAGCTGCATCAGCCTTTGCAGTAAACTCGCGAACGTCGACAACACGAAGCTTCGTCGTGCGCTGACCGAAAGTTATTTCGATAACGTCGCCCACCTTCACGTCGTAGGACGCCTTTGCGGGCTTTCCGTTGACCGAAACGTGCTGTGTATCGCATGCTTCGTTTGCTACGGTACGTCTTTTTATAAGACGCGATACCTTCAGGAATTTATCAAGGCGCATTAATTACTTGTTGAGCTTAGCCTTGAGGGTCTTGCCGGCTGCGAATGCAAGACGCTTGGAAGCGGGGATAGTGATAGCCTTGCGGGTAGCGGGATTGATACCGGTTCTTGCGGGGCGCTCCTTAACCTCAAAGGTACCGAAGCCAACGAGCTGAACCTTCTCGCCTGCGAGGATAGCGTCCTCAATAGCAGCGATAGTAGCAGCTACAGCTGCCTCAGCGTCCTTCTTCTTGAGATCAGTTGCAGCTGCAACCTTTTCGATAAGAGTAGTCTTGTTCATGGTAATGTGTCCTTTCGTTTAAATTTTTCTACCGTTATTTCGGTGATTTAATTATATCATTAAATTTTAATTTTTGCAATACCTTTTGCTAAATTTTCTTCAAAAAAGTGCCTTATTTTGGGGATTTTTTAGCATTTTAATAATTCTATTGACATTTATTGCCAAAAATCAAGTATTTTTATCGTCGGAAGCGCTCAAAACAAGCCTGTCACAAGCATCTGCGAGCGCTTTCTCCGGGTCGGTACCTGCCTCTTTTGCGAGTCTGACCGCCGCAAAAAGGAGGTCGCCGATCTCCGCCTCGCTGATGCTCTTTGCATCAAGTCCGTCTATTACATCGCACGTCGGAAGCGCGTATCCAAGCTTTGCCGCCTTGCCTGCGAGCTTGTCTGCGCGAATGAGGGACGGAAGAGAGTGCGAAACGGAGTCAAGCACTTCTCTGTCCGACTTCTGATGCTTTTCCACAACCTTTATCTTGTCCCAGTTGTTTAGGACCTCCTCGGAGGTGTCCGCCTTAACGTCGGCGAAAATGTGCGGATGACGAAGGATAAGCTTCTTGCATATGCCGTCGGCAATGTCGTCAAGGTTAAAGCGCTCTGCCTCCTCGGCTATACGCGCGTGAAACACCACCTGAAGCATAAGGTCGCCAAGCTCCTCGCACATAAGCACCTTGTCGTCTGTGTCGATAGCCTCGATGACCTCGTACGTTTCCTCTATAAGGTTGCGGCGAATGGATTTGTGGTCCTGTTCGCGGTCCCACGGGCAGCCGCCCGGCGAGCGGAGTATCTCCATTATCTCGCGAAGGTCGTTTACGGTGTAGTTTTCTTTTGCTTTGAGTGCTTCAATACGCTGTTTCATATTTTGTACTTCCTTTTATCTATTCTCTATTATCTTTCTTTCCTATCGCCATAAGCCCGACGTATGCGAGCGCCGCCGCACCTATTGACACAAGCGTTCCGACCATTGGATAGAGTATCGCCGCAAGTACTACCGCAACAAGCGAGGACACGAGCGGCCTTGTGTAAACCTTGTGCAAAATTGCCGCACCGAGCGGCGTAAGCACGGCTATAGCCGTTACAGAAATCGTGAGCACCGTGAAATAGCATATAAACGTCGACACGGGTGTTGCAAACTTACCAAGCGTCGGCGTAAGCGTCCACGTCGCCACAAGCTTTGCCAGCGCACCTGCGAGCATCGCAAATAGCGGCACATGCTCGTGTCCGCTTGCCTGCAAAACGGTATTCGTCAGCCCGAGCGTGCAAAGCAGCATCGACGATGGCGCAAGGAGGGTGAGCAATATCGCTCCGCGCTGAGCTATGTCATTTTCAAACAAAAGCGACAGTATCGGACCTGCCATAGCAGACATACCGACAGCGCACGGCACGGCAAAGAATGCCGTTGACTTCGCTGCATCGTGAGTGAGCTTTATCGCTTTATCGTTTTTACCCGACGCGAGCGCCGACGAGAGTGCGGGCAAAAGCGCATACGCAATCGGCAGCGTCAGCACGGGTGGCAAATTGAACATCGGAACGGCAAGTGATGAGTAATTACCCCATATCGCCGCGACCTCCGCCTGCGCCATTCCGGTCGCGTGAAGCGTACGTGTCATGAGTATCGAGTCGATGATATTCGTAAGGCTCATAACGCTTGAGGAAAGCGTTATCGGGAGCATTGACGTGACAAGTCCGCGTGCGAGTGTTTTACGCGGTGTAAGATCCCTTTCGATCGGCTTTCTTTTAAGAAAAGCGTAAGCGATATAAAGCGATAGCATTCCGGCGCCGACACCAACCGTTATGCCGACTGCCGCATATGCCGCCGCAACGGGCACGCCGTATCCGGCGTCGAGCGCATAATGCGCTAGCGCAATACCGAGGCATAGCTTTCCGAGTGCTTCTATTACCTGCGAGAGCGAGTGCCAACGAAGATCTCCAAAGCCTTGGAAATACCCACGAAGCGCCGCCGATTGGCAGATAAAGAACAGCGTCGGTGCGACAGCAATTATAGCCGCCTCGCTTTTTTCGGTGCGCATTATATGTGCAACAAACGGCGCGCCAACTATGAGTGCCGTACAGCAAGCAAGTCCAACAAGCGTGAAAATGCCGAGCGATAGAGCGAATATCCGCCTTGCGCCGTCAGCGCGCTTCTTTTCGGGTACGCGCGCGATAAGCATTGATGCCGCTGTTGGCAGTCCTGCGCACGACAGCGTATAAAGCCAGGTAAAAATGGTGTACGCGCCGTTGAAATAGCCCATTCCCTCCTCGCCGACAAGCGAGGTCATAGGAATCTTGAAGAACAGTCCGACAGCCTTTACGATGAGATTTGAGGCGGTCATCAGAATAACGCCGCCCGAAACGGTGCCGATGAATTTAGTTTTTTTCAAATATAACGCTCCCGTCGGCGCACCGACGGAGTGTTACTCAGTCGAAATAGTGCGCGATAGTGTGCTTCGCCGTGTGGCGGAGCTTTTCGACGTCCAACGTTTTGTATTCGCCGTCTTCAAAGAGTATCTTGCCGTCGCACATCGTCATATAAACGTCGCAGTCGTGCGCCGAGAACGCGATGGTTGCGTACGGATCGTACATAGGAATATTGTTGAGCGCATCGAGATCAAAGAGTACGATGTCCGCTCTCTTGCCAACCTCAATAGTGCCGCAATCGGGTCTGCCCTGCGAGAGTGCGCCCGAATGCCACGCCATTTTGCAAATGTCGCTCATTTTGATAACGTCAGCCACGCGCGTTACGCCCTTATGGATAAGCGCGGCAGTCTGAAGCTCGCGAAGAACAGACAAGGCGTTGTTGGAAGCCGCACCGTCTGTACCGAGTCCGACGTTGACACCTTTTTCGAGCATCTTGTGAACGGGCGCGATGCCGCTCGCAAGCTTCAAGTTGCTGACGGGATTGTGCGCAACGGTAACGCGGTTCTCTGCCATTAATTCCATATCGCGCTCGGTTACCCAAACGCAGTGTGCCGAGGTAGCTGTGCCGGTCTTGCCGGGAACGAGTATACCGCAGTCTGTGAGGAATTCAACGGGCGTTTTGCCGTTGTGACGCGCCTTGCACTCCTCATGCTCGCGCTCGGTTTCGGAAACGTGAACCTGCATACCGAGATCGCGTTCGTGCGTATACTCGGCAACCTCGCGAAGGTAACCCTCGCGGTTGGTGTACTCTGCGTGCACGGACATATCAACGCGAATGCGTCCGTCACCTGCGCCGTGATACTCGTCAGCGAGGCGTACAGCCTCAAGAAAACGCGAATCCCCCTTGATGGTTGCATCGTCAGCAAACGACACAAGGCAGCGCGATACGTTAGCCTTCACGCCGAGATCGAGAGCCGCCTTTGCGGTTTCGTCGCAGAAGAAATACATATCCGAGAATGAAACCGTACCGCCGCGGATCATCTCGGCGATAGCAAGTTCACTTCCGATGCGCACCGATTCAGGCGTAAGTCTGTCCTCTGCGGGATAGATCTTGGTTTCAAGCCAGCTTTGGAGCGGAAGGTCCTCGCCTATGCCGCGAAAGAGCGTCATAGCGGCGTGGCAGTGTGTGTTGTAAAAGGCGGGGGTCAGAAGCTTACCCGCGCAGTCTATAGTGCGGTCAGCTTCGCCGTCATACTTGCCGACAGCCTTTATAAATGCGCCGTCGACGAAAACGTCGCCCGTAAGCGAAGTGCCGTCGCCCGTTAAAATGAGCGCGTTTTTGAGTAATGTTTTCATAGTTTTGTCCGTCCTTGTTATTCTTCTTCGTCGGTTTGATATTCGTCGAGCAGCTTTTCGACAACGCTGACGAAATTATCGCTTGAGCCGTAATCGAAATTAAGGAAATTGCCGTTGCCGCCGCCTGCGCCTATAGCGCTGACGAAGGCCTCGCCGTCGCGGCCGATGACCTGCAGAGTCAGCGAGGTGCGGCTGGAATTTCTCATATAATACTTGTCGTAAACGTACAGCCAAACGCGTGTGTCGCCGATCTTCTGAACGGAAATATCGACGAGCTCCACCGACAGTCCGCTGTTTTGTATTCCGCTGTCAAGATAGTTTACAAGATGCGCGGCGTGTGCCGCGAGCTGTCTTTCGTGCTTTGCCATATTTCAGACCTCTGTAATACTTATTCTCTTTAGTGCGTTCTTATTCCGACTGGTTTTCGTCCTTGTCATCTTGGAAATACATTTCTTTGAATGCGTCCGCAAGGCGCTTTATATCGGAAAGCTTGTCTATGGTCGCGTCGGTGCCTGCATAGGCAATATTGTTTTCGGTGAGGAACTTTTTGCCTGTGGGAAAGCTCGAGCCAAACGCGTGACACGGAGGCGTGTAAAGGTTCATACAGAACGTGCCGCCGGGCGCGTGCGGATCGGGTGATTCCTCACGAATATATTCGTCGTACCAATCCTCAAGGCTCTGGCATCCGCGAATGATATCGCAAAATGCCTCTACGTCGGAATATTGCTCGGCGCTCATAGCGAAACGGTAAACTTCATCTTTAATATATATCTCCGCCTCTGCGCGATAACGACCGTCAATAAGCCCTCCGTCGACGTACCTCGCAACGGAGCTTCCGCCAATGTCAAAGGTTTCGATTTCGCTGCCGCACGCGAAGTTTTTGCCGAGCGGTGAATCCGAGCCGTCGCCCTCATATCCGTAGCTCACCTCTGCTTCGATACGCGGACCGCCCGTGAAGCTCTTGTAAAAGTACACGCGGTCACGGTGCTCGCTCTTACAGCTTTGCTGAATGTATCCCGGCAGCTTAAAGCGGCGCAGATAGTGTCCGAAGCCGTAGCTCACCTCATTTTGCATATATCCCGGCTCGAAATGCAGTCCGTAATCCTGCGTTTTTGAAACGTCGAGCGGTTCTCTGCCGATTCGCTTACACAGCGAGAAATAAACGTTTTTCGGGAACGGCGTGTACGCATCGACGCGCAAAGCCGTTTCGAAATCCTCAATGCAAGCCGCAACAGCCTGCTCGCCGTCCTTTGTAAGCTCGGTTTCGGGATTTATAAACGGTGTGCTCCAAAGTGCTGTGAACACTTCCCTTATATAGAACTCGCCACCGTCGCTCGGCGTGTTGCGCGAGAGAAAGCGCTTGTCACATACGGCAGAAAAGCCAAAGCGGCGTATTTCCTCAAGCAGTCGCTCTATTTCATAGCGTCCGAACGGCGTTATGATCGTTCCCTTCATCGGCATAGGCTCAAATGCGTCCGTGCCCCAGCCGATATACGCCTGAAGTCCATCGCGATCGTCACATATCGCAAAGGCGAGTTGCTGACGGAGCGGCGCGTAAAACGCGCGGCGCAGAGCATCAAAGTCGCGGTCGACCGAATAGGTAACAGCAGGGCTTTCTACAAAGCTCACGGAAACGTTCAGATGCTTTGCGAGCGTTTCTGCTATCTCAACCACCTCTGCGTATACTCCCGCACCCGAAAAGGTACATTCGATCTCCGCTGTAAAGCTTTCGGATCCGACCTTGTAGAAAATATCAAGGTAAGAGCTTGCCGCCAAAAACACGGTGTATCCGTCGGCTTCGATTGTGGTTTCGTATTCGTTTTCAATAAAGAAGCGCAGTATCGACGAGCGTATATCCTTCTCACGAACGCCGTCAAAGGTAATAAAAAGCCTTATAGGGAGTGCTTCGTCCTCGGGCGGCGGCACTATATCGATGCCGTCGGTGTCGTTGTCAGGTGAGCCGTCAAAGAGCGCCTCTCCGTCGGGCGAGAGCAGATCTGCGCTGAGGTATATCGCAAGCGAACGGAGAAACCACTCAGTCTCGCTTTCGGTTGCCTTGCCCGTATCAAGCGTCAGCAACACCTTCTCGGGCGCGGCAGGCACGGGCAGATACAGACACGAGCCACGGTATTGCAGCATTTTTATCACTGCGTCCACGGCATGCGCGCAGGTTGAAATATCGAGCGCACCGCCGGGACGTGATAAAATAACGTAATCGGTCATTTACTTATCCAAGTGTACGCAGAATGTACGCGGCTACAGTCTTGGTGTAAGCGACGAGCTTGTCGCACTCGATAAATTCGTTGGGCTGATGCGCACCACCGAGCTTGCTGAAATCTCTACCGCAGCCAAACGCGAACGCGCGACTGCTTCCGTGCTTCGAAATAACGGAAAGGTCGGACAGGCACGAGCCGCATACGAGAGGCTCTTTGCCGGTTGCCTCGCGCGATGCCGCAAGCATATCGAGTATGTCCTCGCTGTCGGGCGCGCAGTGTACGTAGTGGAAGAAGCGTGTGCGCGCTTCAAAGCCGTCGCCGATTATTCCGAGAGTCGCGAGCTTGTCTTTGAGTATCTTTTCTATTCTTGCAAGCTCTTCGTATATCTCGTCCTTGGTCTTGTCGGTGTAGAAAACGAAGTAAACGTCACCAACACCGAGGTCGTGACCGTGATCGCCTGCGTGGATATGCATATAGCGAAGCGCGGTATCGGGGATGTTCGTGCCCTTGTAGTAAGGGTTGGCAGCAAGCTCTGCACGACGCTTGTCTGCGAATTCCTTTTCAATGATCTCGAGCACGATCGGAAGCGCCTCTGCCGCCTTCTTCGCACTCGAAACGGGCTCTGCAGTGTGGTAAACGTATGCCATTTCGCCGCCGCCCGAGCCGCAGTGCCAGATCTGATTTTCTCTGCCGTCCATACTTACAATTCTCGGGCAAGGATACTTCATTACTGCCGCCATAGCGCCGTGGCTTCCGCCGTACTCCTCGTCAACGTAGCCTGCGAACAGCATATTAGCCTTCGGCACGAAGCCTTCCTCGCGAAGGAGCTTGAATATAAACAGAATGGCAGCAAGCGCATATTTGTCGTCGCACGCGCCGCGTCCGACTACCTTGCCGTCAACTACCTTTCCGAGACGCGGATCGGTTTCCCAGTTCGCAATGTCGCCGATTGCAACGGTATCGGTGTGAGCCATAAGCATAAGGTCGTCGCGATCCTCTGTTCCCTTGTAGCGCGCAACTACGTTGTAGCGGTCCTCCAGATTGTGGTTCGGTATGTAATCGGGGTGCTCCTCGAAGCCCTCGATGGAAAGCGGCGAATAAACGTCCGTTTCAAGAGAAAGCTCACCGCAGAGCTTTTCAAGCAGCGGTACGATATTCTTCTCGTTGCCGCCGTTGCCGCGGTTTTCCGTGTTCACGTTGATAAGCGAGCCGAGAAGCTCAAAAAGCTCATCTTTTCTTTCGTCAATGAGATTTAAAATGCGTTTGGTTTCCATATATTTTCTCCTTGTTGGGTTATATTTCGTGGATTACGTCTGCGAGGAGCGCCTTGAAGCGCTCGGAAATGGTCGCCGCGGTGTCGAGCACCTCATCTTCTGTCAGCGCCGCACCCGTGATGCCTGCCGCCATATTTGATACGCAGGATACGCAAAGCACCTTGATGCCTACCTGCGCGGCAAAGATTACCTCCGCGACGGTTGACATTCCGACGAGATTTGCGCCCATCACCTTAAGCGCGCGTATCTCCGCAGGCGTTTCATACTGCGGCCCTGCCATATACGCGTACACGCCCTCCTTGAGCGTGTATCCGCGCTTTGTGGCACACTCCTTTGCAAGCTGTCGGAGCGACTTGTCGTAAACCGACTGCATATCGAAGAATCTCTCGCCAAATTCGGGGATATTAGCGCCGCGCATCGGCGAATCGGGCGCGAGCTTGATGTGGTCGGTCACGAGGACGAGATCGCCCGGCTCGATGACACGCTCATCGCTAAAGCCGATGCCGCCTGCCGCGTTGGTGATTATCATTTTTTCAACGCCGAGAAGCTTGAAAACGCCTATCGGATACGCCGTCTGCCACATTTCCCAGCCCTCGTAGTAGTGGAAGCGTCCGTTCATCGCGAGAACGCTCTTTTCTCTGCCGTCAGCGTACTTTATCTTTCCAAAGACGAGCACACCCTTCTGATAGGAAACGGTGGACGTTGGGAAATGCGGTATGTCGCGGTACGGGATAGTGATAGAGTCCTCGAGGCGCTCGGCAAACTCGCCGAGTCCCGAGCCGAGAATTATCGCAATATCGGGCGTTGTGCCGATACGCTCGGCGATGTACGCCGCGGACTCTTTATAATCGTTATAAACTGCCTTCTGCATTTTTCTTTTCCTTAATCTTATCGTTTTATCCAATAAATTCACGTAGCACAGACGTTTTTGGCACAAGCTCGGGTGAAACCGTGTCGATACCGTCAAGCTTGCGAAGCAGGTCGAGCGCCTTCGCAAAATACGGATTGTCGCTCGGGACAAGCTTCAGTATGGCGTCAAGCTCGTTTTTCAAAAGATATATCTCGTATTCCATAAACGAGTTGATTTTTATATCCACCGTATCCGCGTACGGTAAGATGGACTTATCCTCGTTCTGGGCAACACCGCGCCAAAGATAGAATGTAAACTCCGGCGAAGCACCTCGGAACTTGTAGTCGCGTACAAGTCTGCGAAGCAGTCGCAGCTCGCGGCGCATAAAGTACCATTCGCCGATATTAACATCCTCCTCGACGCAAATATAGATCGACTTATATTTCTCCCCGAACAGTGCCGTTATCTCGGGGTAGATTGCCTGTATGCCCTCAAATATAAATATGCTGTGATCGTTTGGATCGACATGCTCGAAATGAGTAGTCTTTCTCGCGACGAAATCGTACACAGGCAAATCGGTCGGCTCGCCTCTGATTATAGAGGACGCGCACTTTTTGAGAAGCTCTAAATCAAGCGCATCTACGCTGTCGTAGTCGATCTGCTTACCCGAGCGCATATGCTCAAAGTCCTCGTCCGTTCGCGGCAAGAAGAAGTTGTCGATAGAAACGAGATGCACCTCGATGCCGTTCTTGGTAAGTTCGCTTGTTAATTTGTTTGCGGTGGTGGTCTTACCCGAGCAGGTAGGACCGGAAAGGGCTATTATCTTAACGTTGTCTGCGAGCACTTCTCTGCAGACCTCGTCAAGCCGTGCCTCAAATTTTGCCTCGCTCGACTTTATAAGCTCAAGCTTTGCGCTTTCTGATGAAAGCTTGGGGTTCAGGGTTATCATAAGTATTCCTTTCGGAGTATAGGGGATTAAAACTTGAAAAATTCCTCGATCTTCTTTATCTTTTCTTCCATAGCCGCACCTGCATCTGTCGCGAGGTATTCATACGGATATTTTGGATCAAAAATGCGCTCAATATACTTTTGTCCGTCATCGTCCACGCGCACAAGCTTGGTAGCGGCACCCGCACCGACCGCGAACACAGAATGAAGCTCCTCCATCATAAGGACGTTGTAAAGTCCCTCACAGCCCTTCTGCGAATAGCCGACGTTCTCGAGGTTGCCCACGCTGTTCTTCTGACGGTAGATATAGTAAGGGTTGTAGCCCGCATTTTTGAGCGTTACCTGCGAATAGTCAACGGATTTTACAGTTTCGTCCGCCGAGCGGTTATATATCTCGGTGTCAAGGCGGAGAATCTCTGCGGACTTTTTAACGCAGAAGGTGTGCACGGTGATATTCTCGGGAGCAAGCTTCAGCACACTGTTCAGAGAGCGCGAGAAGGTTGCAAAGGTATCGCCCGGAAGACCTGCGATAAGGTCGGTGTTTATCTGCGGTATACCAACCTCGCGCGCGATCTTGTAAGCCTTACGAAAATCGGCAACTGTGTGACGTCGACCGATATTTTTGAGTATCGTATCGTTCATCGTCTGCGGATTTATGCTGATGCGGCTTACGCCAAACTCCTTGGCTACGAGCAGTTTTTCCTTGGTTATCGTATCCGGACGGCCAGCCTCGAGAGTAAACTCGTTAAGACGCTTTATCGGGATGTTGTCGTCGATAGCTCCGAGAAGCTCGGCGAGCTGTGCGTCCGAAAGCGTGGTCGGCGTACCGCCGCCGACGTAAACGGTCAGCACCTTGAATCCGCGAAGCTTCAAATAGGCAAGGAGCGAGCGTGTGTCGTCACATACACGCTTTAAGTAGTCGGGGATCTGCGCGAGCAATCGTTTTGTGGAATAGGACACGAACGAGCAGTACGCGCATCTCGTCGGGCAAAATGGTATAGACACGTACACCGAGCAGGTATACGGCGCTTTGCCGTCACCGGCAAGGCGTGCGATCTTCTGTTCGTTACGCGCAATTTCAACCGCGAGCGCCGCCTTTTTCGGGCTGACGTGGTACTCGCGCGCCAAAAGTCGTCTTGCCAGCTCCGAGGTGTAAACACGCGCTCCGGTTTCGTCACGCTTGGATATAAGCTCGCTCGCAAGCTTCGCAGGGCGAATACCGGTGAGAATACCCCAAGCGGGATAACATCCGAAAAGCTTTACACCTGCATCGAGTGCCGCAAGACCGGCTGCAACCTTGCCTGCCTTCACCTCGGGGGAAGCGCTGTTTTCGTCAAAGCCGTGCAGTGTGCCGACTTTTACGCTTCGCGTTGCGCTCTCGGTTTTGCCGTCGCTCGTAAAGCTGCAGCTTACCTCTACCTCGCCGTCAAGATCGCGGCGGGTGAACTCTGCCATATCCTCTGCGGTGTCGTCCTCCGCTTCGGAAAAGGTTGCGCCGGGAAAAAATAGCATGCAGACCGTCTGCAGATAGTATCTGTTTAAGTCGCCGTTTATCTTTAAAAACATAAATTTACTCCCAACTTCTTATTTTTTGAGAACTGAGCTGTCCATATCAATTGTAACGGGGCCGTCTGCAGTAAGGGATATCTTCATATCCGCTCCGAATACGCCGTTTTCGGTGTGTATTCCGCGAGCACTGAGTGCCTCGGAGAAATACTCATAAAGCTCGTTTGCACGCGCCGGCGCTTCTGCGGCGAAATAATCGGGGCGATTTCCTTTCTTATAATCGGCGGAGAGGGTAAAATTCGAAACAACGAGCGCACTTCCCTCCACGTCCTTGAGTGAAAGGTTTAGCTTACCGTTTTCGTCATCGAAGATGCGAAGCTTTGATATCTTTTGTGCGAGTACGTCGGCGTCCGCCTCCGCGTCGCCCTTCAGAACACCGAGCAGTATAAAAAGCCCGTGTCCGATACTTCCCGCCTGCTCGCCGTCCGCGATAACGGACGCCGACAGACATCGCTGTAATATAGCCTTCATTTTGAACTCCTTTTTACGCAAATCCGCGCACAACGTCAACAACGCCGTCGATGCTCTTTATGCGAGAAACAATCGAGTTCACGTGGTCGGTATTCTTGCAGGATATGCTTAAATTCAGTATTGTGGAATCATTTTGACATTTCTGCGAGCTTATCGAGATAACGGATACGCGCATATCCGCCAGCGCAACGGAAACGTTCGCGAGCAAACCGATCGTATCCTTGCAGTAGATCTGAATGAACGCCTCGAACGAGGATTTCTCCCACTCTGCGCCTGCTTCCCACCAAGCCGAAACGTATCTGTCGCGATCCGCATCGCGCTGCATGCCGGCAAGCACGTTCGGGCAATCGGACTTGTGTATGGAAACGCCGAATCCCTTGGTGATAAAACCGACAACGTTGTCGCCCGGAAGCGGATTACAGCACTTTGCGAACTTGACCGCACATCCGTCTGCTCCGTCGATAACAATACCGCCATGCGAATGGTGATGATGCGGCTTTTCGACGGTTTTGAGCTGTGAAACGTCGGTGATCTTCTCATTTGTCTGCTCGGGCTGGATAACCACTCTGTCAAACTCATCGCGAAGCTTCGTTGTGAGCTTGGTCATAGGCAGACCGCCGTAGCCTACGGTGTTGTAAAGATCGTCCGCCGACGTAATACCGATTCGCGCGGCAACCGCGGAAACGATTTCCTCAAGCTGTGTTTCGGTATATGCGCGGCTGTACTTTTTAAGCTCGCGCTCGACCTCGGCTTTACCAACCTCAATGTTTTCGGAGCGCATCTCCTTCTTGAACCACTGACGTATCTTACCGCGTGCCTCACCCGTCTTGACAATCTTAAGCCAATCGCGGCTCGGTCCTCGCGATGCGCCAGAGGTGATGATCTCGACGATGTCGCCGTTCTTTGGCGAGGAGTCTATCGTTGCGATAGCGCCGTTTATCTTCGCACCGACCATCTTATTACCTATCGCGGAGTGTATAGCGTATGCGAAGTCAATGAGAGTTGCGCCCTGCGGCAAAACGATAACGTCGCCCTTCGGAGTAAACACAAACGTTTCGTCGTGGAACATATCGATTTTAAGCGAGCGGAGAAACTCGTCGGGATCGTGCATATCCGAGTCGGAGTCGAGAAGCTTTGCAACCCACTGCAGCTTCTGATCGATGTCCTCTCTGCCCGTAGAACCGGTTTTGTACTTCCAGTGTGCACAGACACCGTATTCCGCGATGTGGTGCATATCCCAAGTGCGTATCTGAACCTCGAACGGTATACCGTCGCGGCCTATTACCGTCGTATGCAGCGAGCGGTACATATTCGGCTTCGGTGTGGATATATAGTCCTTAAAACGCCCCGGAAGCGACTTGTACATCTCGTGGATTATACCGAGCACCGTGTAGCACTCAAGCTCGGTATCGACGATTATGCGTATTGCGTAAAAGTCGTATATTTCGTCGAAGCTCTTATTCTGGTTATACATCTTCTTGTATATCGAATAAGTCGACTTGACGCGCCCCTCAAGTGTAAATTTTACGTTGTATTCACCAAGCTTTGCGGCGACGTTTTCCTTGGTGTTTTCGATAAAGTTTATGTTGTTGCCGTACTTTTTGTCAATATCGCGCTGGACCTCCTCAAAGCCTATCGGATCAAGGTAGGAAAGCGCGTGGCGCTCAAGCTCCTGCTTGATGCGCTGGATACCGAGTCGGTGCGCGAGCGGTGCGAAGACGTGCATCGTTTCGAGCGCGGTAACGCGGCGCTTTGGCTCGGGCTTTGCGTCGAGCGTACGCATATTGTGGAGTCGGTCACAGAGCTTGATAAAGATAACGCGAATGTCCTTGCTCATCGCGAGGAACATCTTGCGAAGGTTCTCAATCTCCGCCTCGTCCTTATCCTCGATCTTGATGTCAACGAGCTTTGTAAGTCCGTCGACAAGCATTGCAACCTCTTCTCCGAAATCCTCGCGTATCTGCTCGCAGGATACCTCGCAGTCCTCGACCGTATCGTGAAGGAGTGCGGCGCAAATAGAGTCGGTGTCAAGCTCGAGGCTGGCGACGATTTCCGCAACCGCTATCGGGTGCGAGATGTACGGCTCACCGCTTTGGCGGAACTGCCCCTCGTGAAGTCTGTCGGCAACAACGAAGGCACGCCTTATTTTTTCTACGTCGTATTTTTTGCCCGTTTTAACAAGCTGCTCCGTAAGTGCTCGTATTGGCTCAAAATTATAATCCTTTGGATAATCTACTGACATAACAAATCCTTCCTTTATGCGTGCGCACCGCCGAGCGAAGCGAGAATGCGCGATGCTTCAAGCGGTATCTTGCCGTTTACGGGCAGCAGGGTTGTTTCACAGGTTTCGCCTCGGCAAAGCGAGAGAATTGAAAGCTCGGCAAAAACGTCGAGCATTATCGCGACCTTGTCGGACGCACATCCGAGCGCCGACGATATTTCAGCAAGCGTAGCCTTGTGCGGCTGGACTTTTGCCTTAAGATAGAGGTAAAGCGCGGCAAGCTCCTCTCTTGTCGGCACTTTCTCGGCCACCGTGCGGCGAATGTCGCGAACCAAAAGCTGTACGCTTTTTCTGCCGCGAAACTCATTTATATCAAGATTGTATGCAAGGTCAACGACGTCACCGGGGACGAATTCGAAATCCGACGCTGCGTATCCAAAGCAAAGTGCGGTAAATTCAACGGCGTATCCCGGCGCACGAAGCGTGAGCTTTGTGTGCTTGCCGCCCGAAAGTGCGGTAACGTCTGCAATAATAAATCTGTCCGTTTCAAATACGGGCTGTGAATTGCACGTACCGTACGGCTCGAGCAGATAAAGCTCCGCCGCAAGCTTTTGAGATATCTCCTCGGGCTTTATACGTAGGTCGATATCGACAACTCTGCAAAGCTCGCCTTTGCTGAGCGACTTTTTTGCAAACTCGTTTATCGCGCGTCTGAACGCGGATAGGTTGCAACGTTCGAGCGAAAGTCCTGCCGCAAGCTCGTGTCCGCCGTATTTAGAGAGAAACGGCGCACAGTATTCGAGTGCTTCGAAGAGGTTCAAACCGCGTATGGAGCGTCCCGAGCCTTTACCTATGTCGGTAGGAAGCGGCTCACCGTCTGTATTGTTCTCGAAGCTTATGAGAATCGACGGTAGATTGTAGCGCTCAGTCAGCTTGGAACAAACGATACCGATAACGCCGTGGTGCCAATGGTCGTCGTCAAGCACTATAACGTAGTCGTCCTCGCCGCACTGCTCTTCAATCTTCGCGCTTGCTGCCTCGACAATGGTGTTTTCCTCTGCCTGACGGCGACGGTTGGTTTCGCAAAGCTCGTTTGCGATCTCGTCTGCGCGCGCCTCGTCCTTACACAGGAGAAGCTCAACGGCAAATTCTGCGCTCGAAATGCGTCCTGCTGCATTGAGTCGCGGCGCTATAGTAAAGCCCACAGTAGAGGACGTGATCTTTTTCTTTATCGGTCTGCCGTCTGCGTCGGTGGCGATAATTCCGGAAGCGCGCATGAGAGCGGCAAGTCCTGCATTTTTTGTATTTTCAAGAAGCATCAGTCCGTAGCTTACGATAATACGGTTCTCGTCAGTGAGCGGCATTACGTCCGCTACAGTGCCAATCGCGACAAGCTCGGCAAATCGTTGGGCGCAGCTTTTGGTCGCCTCAAAGGCATCAACGTCGCGAAGGCGCATCTCAAGCGCACAAACAAGCTTGAAAGCAACTCCGCATCCTGCGAGCTCATCGAAGGGATACGTACAGTCACTGCGCCGCGGATTAACCACCGCCACAGCCAAAGGAAGCTCGTCGCGGCACTCGTGGTGATCGGTAACGACCGTGTCTATACCGAGCGAGCTTGCAACGGACACCTCGTCGATCGCGGTAACGCCTGTGTCGACTGTAATCATAAGCGTGCAGTCGTCCTTTGCGAAGGTGCGGACCGCATCAATGTTAACGCCGTAGCCCTCACCGACGCGGTTGGGGATGTAGTATTTAACGTCACATCCAAGCTCGGAGAGATATGTATATACGACCGACACCGCGGTAACGCCGTCAACGTCGTAGTCACCGTAAACGACGATACGCTCGTTCTTTTTCACTGCAGAAACGATTCTGTCGACCGCCTTATCCATATCGAGAAGCCCAAACGGATCGTGAAGCAGCTCGGTTTCTTTATGTATGAAGGCACGCGCCGCATCAGGCGTTGTATATCCGCGAGAGGCGAGCAGTCGCGATGTGGCAAGCGAGAGATTAAGTGCACTCGCTATTTCATCAGCGCCGCAAACGTTTCCGCCGACGCGCCATATTTTCTTTTTAGAAGCGTGTTTTAACATATTTCACCTGAATTTGTAAGTATTTGTGTGATTCGTACGGCGCTATGCCTTTTGGCATATCTGTTGAGTGTTGCCCATACGATTATAAATGCGAGGACAAATCCGAGCACGGCGCCGATATATGCAGGCGCTGCGCCTTCAATAAGCCCTCCAACAAAGTATCCGATAACGCCAAGCAAAAGCGGAAAGAGGAACACAGCCGCGGCGTACAAAAGGACCGTTGACGACTCGCTCTCGAGCATTACCCTGTCACCGACCTTTGCGCCGATACCGTTGTGCGCTTTTGTGCTGACAGTCTTGCCGCCAAGGCTTACACAAGCGGAGCACTCGCCGTCCGCTTTTGCGTGACAGCCCTCACATGCGGATTTTCTCGAAACCTCAACCGTTGCGCTCTCGCCGTCCGTCGCACGAACTATACCGATCTGCTGCATACCCTCACCACCCGAAATTAGACATAGTGATATATAATAATTTATTATATCATATCTTGTGCGAAATGTCTATAGATAATGCTGTGCAAATCGAGCACCATATTTTGTGCACCTTGACGAATTGTTTTAAAAAGTATCGTCCGGGGTTTACTTTTTACCCTTTTGGTGCTATAATCATAGAGGCGCGTTTCCGCTCGTAGCTCAGCCGGATAGAGTACCGGATTCCGATTCCGATGGTCGCAGGTTCGAATCCTGTCGAGCGGGCCAATTAGAGGAAGCCTCCCTTGTGGAGGCTTCCTCTAATTCGTTGGCTTGTCAGATTGAGAGCCTCGATTTAAGGACGCTGTTAAAGAATGGCATATCACCTGCTTTGGCGTCCTTATGCAGCTATGCGAAGCATTGCTGCGGCAGGTCAATCGAATCCGTCGTACGGTTAGAGTTAACTTTCCTCGCGTCGCGTCGATGCCTCGCGCTTTGCGCTCGGGGAAACGCAAGGGGAGAGGAAGATTTTCAAGCGCCAAATCTCCCTCTCCCCTTGTACCCCTCTCTCACACGGCTTGCGCCGCCTAAAAGAAGGCGGCGTGTGAAAAGGGATGCTTTGCGTGCGCGACGGTGCGCGATGCCGCGGCTAATGGCGGTGCGGAAAGTTAGATTTCAACGCCGCGGGAGGGTTAAAATGGGCGGTGTTATCTTTTTGTCCCGATACTTTTTCGGGCTCATACCGAACCTTTCGCGGAACATTCGGTGGAAATAGCTCTTGTTTTCGTACCCGACCGCGAGGATTATCTCCTCAACCGAAAGCGACGTGCTTTCAAGCAAAAATGCCGCTTGCGTAAGACGCTTTTTCTGTAGATGCTCGGTGTACGTCTTGCCCGTGCGCTTTTTTATTTCGTGGCTCAACCAGTAAAAATCGTAGTGCAGAAGCCGCGCCGCCTCTGAAAGACTTCCCTCTTTGTAATTCTCCTCGATGTAGCGGAATATCTCCATCATCGCCGCGTCCTCGCGGCTCTCGTAAACGAGCTTGTCCGTGTTTGAAAGAAGCTGCAGGAACAAAAGCCCCATCGTCGTTTGGCTTATGTTTCGATCGCTTGTACCGTCGCTCGTCAGCGTCCAGATAAGGTTTTCGATAAGATTCTGTACCGGCAAAACACCTGCAACCTTAAAGTGAAGATGTCCCTTGTTCTCACCCTCGAAAAGCGACTTTATAAGAAAGCTCCTTATCGGCGTTTCGACAGCACCGAGCATTTCAAGCGTCTTGTCGAAAAAAGACGGCTGTATGATAAAGTTGACAGCAATATCGTCCCTCCCCGCCGGAAGTATCTCCTGCTTTGCATTCTGCCCGAGAAAGAGCAGCTCGCCCTCGCAGAGCTCTATTTCCTTGTCGTTTATTATGTGCTTGGTCTTGCCCGAGCACATATACACAGCCTCGATGTAGTCGTGTGTATGCTCGGGGAAGCGTATAAAGCGCGTGTGCGTTCGCACGCGTATCAAATCGCCGTCTGTAAGGAGCTTTTTCGAGCGTATTACGGTTCCGCCGCCCGTCGTGTAAATGCTCTTGTCGACGTTTTCCTTTCCCTCGAGTATCGCACGCTCCTCATCCGTTATCGGCTTGAGCTTATCTATGATTTCCTGGCTTATCATTTTTATCACCCCATACCATTCTAACACACTCTTTCAAAAAAATCAACACAAATAAGGACACTTTTTTGACAAATGGTGTCCTTTATTTTTTCTTTGCGGCGTGCTATACTTAAAATGTAAAACAGTTTCAAAGGAGTTCGTATGCAAATATGGCTATAAATCACAAGAAAATTGCCGATCTTGCAGGAGTTTCCATTTCAACGGTTTCAAAAGCGCTCTCGGGCAGCTCGGAAATAAGCAAGGAGAGCGCCGAGAGGATACGCAGGCTCGCAATCGAATGCGGTTATTTTCAGGAAAAGAAACGACGCAAGCGCGAATACTGTAACAACGGATCGATTACCGTTGCCATTCTTGTTCCGGAAATTCTTGACGAGCGCAACTCAAAAGCGGTTACTTATTTAAAAAACGAGCTTGAGGCAAAAAACGCAGACATCGCCGTTTACTTCTATGATTCTGACGTTGGCAAGATAAGCGGAATCGTCGAGCGCGTCATACTTACCGAAGCCGCGGACGGCATCGTAACGATCGGTGCTGCGACGCATGACGGCGAATATAATATCCCGTTTGCAGGTGTCAGCACCGAAAATGCGGAGGATATCGAGAAGGACTCGGTAAGGGCGGTCGATTCTCTGCTCTCGCAGATATTAGCGGACGAAAACTACTACAAATAAACACCAGGAGATCTCAATGGACAGATATACACAGGCAAAGGAAATTTACGCCTCTCTCGGCGTTGACACAGAAGCGGCACTTCGCGCACTTTCCGACGTAAGCATATCGGTACACTGTTGGCAAGGAGACGACGTTGTCGGCTTTGATACAAAAACGGCGGCATCGGGCGGCATTCAGACGACGGGTAACTACCCCGGCAGAGCAAGAACGCCCGACGAGCTTATGGCGGACTACGACAAGGCGTTTTCGCTTATTCCCGGCAAGAAGAAGCTCAACGTTCACGCGTGCTACGCGATTTTCGAGGACGGCGAGGCTGTCGGCCGCGACAAGCTCGAGCCAAAGCATTTCAGAAAATGGGTTGAGTTTGCAAAGGCGAGAGGAATGGGCATCGACTTCAACCCCACGTTCTTCTCTCACCCTATGGCAAAGGACAATCTCACTCTTTCTTCACCCGACGATAACGTGAGGAAATATTGGATAAACCACGGCATAGCGTGCATCAAGATAGCGGAATACTTCGCAAACGAAACGGGTATTCCCACCGTCATCAACTTCTGGATTCCCGACGGCTGCAAGGACATTCCTGCAGACAGGCTCGGGCCGAGAGCGCGCTTCAAAGCGAGCCTTGACGAGATACTTGCCGTACCGTATGACAAATCGAAGGTCTACGTGACGCTTGAGTCGAAGGTGTTCGGCATCGGACTTGAGAGCTACACGGTCGGCTCGGCGGAGTTTTGTCTGTCGTATTCCGATTATAAGGGCATCACGCCGCTTATGGACAACGGTCACTACCACCCGACCGAGGTCGTGAGCGATAAGATATCTGCCCTGCTCCTTTTCAACGAAAAGATAGCGCTTCACGTAACGCGTCCCGTGCGTTGGGACAGCGACCACGTGGTGCTGTTCGACGACGAAACGAGGGAGATCGCCAAGGAGATCGTGCGAAACGGCGCGCTTGATCGCGTGTTTATCGCGACGGACTATTTCGACGCGTCGATAAACCGCATTTCTGCTTGGGTGACGGGCGTCAGAAGCGTACAAAAGGCGCTTCTCTATGCACTGCTTGAGCCGAGCGAGAAGCTTAAAGAGCTTCAAGACAGCGGCAATTTCACGGAAGTTATGTATATGAGCGAGGAAATGAAAACCGCGCCCTTCGGCGACGTATGGAACGAATTTTTAGCGCGTGAGGGCGTGGCGAGCAACTATTTTGATGAGGTCAAAAAATACGAAACGGAGGTTTTGTCAAAGAGATGAAAAACATACTTAATGCACCGTTTGTTGAGGAAATGAAGAAGCTTACAGCCAATATGTACCGCCTTGGCTGGGACGAGCGAAACGGCGGAAACGTCAGCTATATGCTAAACGAAAACGAGGTCGCAGAGTACCTCGACACAAGCAGCGTGATACGCGAGATACCGCTCGGCTTTGACGCCGCCGCACTTGTCGGTAAAATATTCATCGTTACGGGCACGGGCAAGTATTTCAAGAACGTCATCGACGCGCCCGAAACCAACCTCGGCATCATAAAGATCGCCCCTGACGGCAAAACGGCGCATCTTCTCTGGGGATACGATGACGGCGGCAAGTTCACAAGCGAGCTTCCCGCGCATCTTATGAGCCACATCGCGCGCCTCAAGGTAGATCCCGAGAACCGCGTTGTTATACATACCCACCCAACTAACACGCTCGCGATGAATTTCGTTCACGAGCTTGACGACAAGAAATTCACGCACACGCTTTGGGAGATGTGCACCGAGTGCATCGTCGTGTTCCCCGAGGGCGTGGGAGTGCTCCCGTGGATGCTTTGCGGCACCTCGGAGATAGGCGAGGCTACCGCGAAGAAGATGGGACAGTTCCGCATCGTTATCTGGGGTATGCACGGAATTTACGGTGCAGGCAAAACGCTCGACGAAACCTTCGGACTTATCGAAACCGTTGAAAAAGCCGCACAGATATATATGCTCATCGCGCATCTGCCGCGCATAAACACGATAAAGGACGAGGAAATGGTTACTCTCGCCGAATTTTTCTGCGTAAACTACCGCAAGGATTTTCTTGATCTTTAATAACAAAAATCGGCTCCGCTTTGGCGGAGTCGTTCCTTTTTTCGGGCAATATGTCTATTGACAAACCACCGCTGCTGTGATATAATAATTTAGTATATATAATTTGTTGAAAGGATGACACTTCGTGCTTTCAGGTCTTCGCAATTTTGCTTTGACTTTTCTTATTTCCGCGGTAATCTTCGGACTACTCGCGTGGGGTATAGTCGGCTTTGTCGTTGATATTATGCAGGAAACCATACCTGCGGGTGACAACACACCGACCGTAAACGGATTTGACACTGATATTACTACCCAGCCAAGCGGTAAAGATACAACTCCCGGTACAGATGCTACGACGGATGCAACGGATACCTCCGATGAGCCTATCGGCGAAATAATCGGCGACACCTTCACGATGCTTCTCGTCGGCACGGACTATCAGCCCGAAATTTTCGACGATTACGATTACGAGCAAAAGTGGGAGGGCGACGGCTTCCCTGATCGCAGAAACCGCGAATGGGGCGCTGATATGATAATTCTCCTTCGCGTTGACAAGGAGGACCGTCAGTTTATCTTCTGTCCGATACCGCGTAATACTCGCGTCTTTGTTGACGGCGTTTATATGCAGCTTGGCGACACCCTTGACGATAAAGGCATCGAATTCCTTTGCGGAAAGGTTTCGGGACTTACCGGACTCAATATAGACTACTACACCAAGGTAGACGTCGGCTCCATTGCCGCCGCCATTGACGTGCTTGGAACCGTTGAATATACCGTTCCCGAGGATATGGTCTACAGCGATCCCGCACAGAGCCTTGAGATTAACCTCACTGCAGGCAAGACTGAGCTTGACGGTGCTATGGCAGCACAGCTTCTTCGCTACGTCGGCTACGAAAACGGTGCCACGAAGCGTATGAACGTAACGATAGACCTTTGCAACGCTATTCTCGAGAAGTTTACGGATATACGCTATCTCGACAAGGCAACCGAGCTTTACGAGGCTATGAAGGATCACGTTGAAACGACATTCACACTTGACGATCTTCTCAACAATCTCGAGCTTATCTTCGCTTATTCCAAGTTCAACACCGTTAAGGAGAGCTATCCCGGCTACAACAAGCTCTACGACGGAGTTACATATTTCGAGCCGTCGCTCACAAGTGCGCTCAAGAAATTTGACGCGTATAAATAATCTCGGTAAATTTTTTTATCACGGCAGCCAGCCGTGAAGAAAGGACAATAAAATGAAAAACACAGAAAAAACAATGGACAAAATCGTCGCCCTCTGTAAGACTCGCGGCTTCGTATTTCCGGGTTCGGAAATCTACGGCGGTCTTGCAAACTCTTGGGACTACGGACCTCTCGGCGTCGAAATGAAAAACAACGTCAAGCGTGCTTGGTGGAAGAAGTTCGTTCAGGAGAACCCCTACAACGTAGGTCTTGACTCCGCGATCCTCATGAATCCCCAGGTTTGGGTTGCTTCCGGTCACGTTGCAACCTTTAACGATCCGCTTATCGACTGCAAGGCGTGCAAGATGCGCCACAGAGCAGACAAGCTCGTTGAGGACTACGTTAGAGAAAATAACATCACCGACGTTAACGTCGAGGCTATGGACGGCGAAGCACTCCTCGCATACATTCGCGAGAACAACGTGCCCTGCCCCGGCTGCGGCAAGTCTGACTTCACCGATATCCGTAAGTTCAACCTTATGTTCAAGACTCATCAGGGCGTTACCGAGGATACGGGTAGCGAGGTTTACCTCCGTCCCGAAACCGCACAGGGTATCTTCGTAAACTTCGAGGCTATTCAGAGAACCACCCGCCGCAAGCTTCCCTTCGGTGTTTGCCAGGTTGGTAAGTCCTTCCGCAACGAGATCACTCCCGGTAACTTCATCTTCCGTATCCGTGAGTTCGAGCAGATGGAGCTTGAGTTCTTCTGCAAGCCCGACACCGACCTTGAATGGTTCGAGTATTGGAGAAGCTACTGCCACAATTGGCTTCTCAGCCTTAATGTTAAGGAAGAAAATCTCCGTCTTCGTGACCACGAGCCCGAGGAGCTTTCCTTCTACTCCAAGGCAACTACCGACTTCGAGTACCTCTTCCCGTTCGGTTGGGGCGAGCTTTGGGGTGTTGCTGACAGAACCAACTACGACCTCAGCCAGCATATCGAGCACTCCGGCAAGGATCTTACCTACTTCGATCCCGAAACCAACGAGCGCTATATTCCTTACGTTGTGGAGCCCTCTCTCGGTGCTGACCGTATGGCTCTCGCGCTTCTCGTTGAAGCATACGACGAGGAAGTTATCGACGCAGAAAAGAACGACACTCGCGTCGTAATGCGCTTCCATCCCGCTATCGCTCCCTTCAAGGTTGCGGTGCTTCCTCTCTCCAAGAAGCTCTCCGACAAGGCTATGGAGGTTTACACTGAGCTTTCGAAGGACTTCATGACCGACTTCGACGAAACCGGTTCTATCGGTAAGCGTTATCGCCGTGAGGACGAGATCGGTACTCCTCTTTGCGTAACCTACGACTTCGAGTCCGAGACCGACGGCTGCGTAACTGTTCGTGACCGCGACACTATGGAGCAGGTTCGTATTCCGAT
>JAZQZL010000017.1:0-3123 GCA_045634005.1 Candidatus Flemingiibacterium sp.
GTGTGAATGGCTCTATACTCTTGTTATTCCCGAAAGTGTAACCACTATCGGCGTAGGAATCCTTGATGTTTGCGAGTACGCAGTAATCTGTGGCTACGAGGATACCGCAGCAGAAGCGTATGCCCTTGAAAACGGCGTAACCTTCGTTGCATTCGAGATTAGTGAGATTGCAAGCGGCGAGCTTGAAAACGGACTTGACTGGGTGCTTTACGATAACGGTAAGCTTACCGTTTTCGGTGCGGATATCATCCCCGACTTCTCCGCAGACGTTACTGCTCCTTGGTATAAGTACCGCAGACACATCGAAACGGTACTTATCTCTGACGGTATTACCGAAATCGGTGACTATGCATTCCTGAACTGCGGCTACGCAACCAAGGTTGTTATTCCCGAAAGCGTGAAGAGCATTGGCGATTATGCATTCGCTAACTGCACAGATCTTGAATTTGTTTCGATCCCCGGCAGCGTTACCTCTATCGGAACGGCAGCGTTTATCGGTTGCACCGCTCTTGAAAGAGTTGTTATCCCCGAGGGTATCACCGCAATTTTGGATAATGCGTTCGAGGGTTGTACTGCTCTTGTAAGCGTAACTCTTCCGAAGTCTGTAAAGACGATCGGCAAGAGTGCATTCTGGGGCTGTGAAAGCCTTACCGAGATTGATCTCGGCGGCGTTCAGACTATCGGTGCGTACGCGTTCCGTTACTGTATGAGCCTTACCGATGTAACGCTTCCCAGAAGCGTGAAGACCATCGGTGCACACGCTTTTGCAGATACTCACGCTCTTGCAAACGTAACCGTACTCTCGGGTACCGTAACTTACGATGCAAGCGCATTCAAGTACACCAACACGCTCACGTTCTACGGCTTCGACGGCTCGACTGCACAGACCTTTGCAAAGAGCATCAGCCGTACGTTCGTGATAATCGAGGACACCGTGGTTGACATCACAGACGATATCGAAGCGTCGATGATAGCACCTGCATCGGCAACCGTAACGACGGCTGACGGCAAGTGGTACGAGGGTGAGAATACATTCACTGTTAAGTCTGATAACACCTGCTACGTATTCGTAACGACCGACGGCAAGACCTATGAGCAGCTTGAGGCTGTGGCAAACGGCACAGGTTACAACTTTACCGCAGAGCTTACGGAAGACTCCGTGATTGTCGTTCGTACAGTCGGCGACATTGACGGCGACGGTACTATCGCACTTGCGGACTATGCGCTCGCGAGGGCTATCTTCCTTGACAGCTCCTATGAGACTGAAGTGCTTACCAAGATCATGACCGACGCGAACGGCGACGGCAAGATCAAAGTAAATGACATCACTCTTATCAGAAGAATTTTGCTTGGTAGCTACGTGCCTACTTGGTAAAAAGAAACCCTCGCGGCTTAGCCGCGAGGGTTTTTGTATATTTCTATTGACTTGCTTTTTTATTTATGCTATAATTTACTCACCCTAATATTGGAGGTGTAATATGAGGATTTTATTTCAGGGTGATTCTATTACCGATTCGAGCAGAGAAAGAGCCAACCCTATTGCGATGGGTAACGGTTATGCCTTTTTAGTCAAGGCGGCGCTTGGACTTGCGGAGCCCGGCAAATATGAGTTTTACAACCGCGGCATCAGCGGTAACCGTATCGTTGATATATACGCGCGTATAAAGAAGGACATCATTAATCTAAAGCCTGACGTGATGAGCATTCTCGTCGGCATAAACGATGTGTGGCACGAGTATGCACCCGAGCCGAACGGCGTTGATGCGGATAAGTTTTATAAGATATACGATATGCTTATCGACGAAGTAAAGGCAGCGCTTCCGGATATTAAGATAATGATAATGGAGCCGTTCACGCTCAACGTAAAGAATGAGGAGAATTGGGTCGAGTTTAAAACGGAAACCGAAAAGCGTGCGGCTATGGCAAAGAAAATAGCAGAGAAGCATAACCTTGTCTACATTCCGCTTCAGGAGGGCTTTGACAGACTTTGCGAAAAGGCGGAGTCTTCGTATTGGCTCGTCGACGGTGTTCACCCGTCTCCTATGGGATACGAGTATATCAAAACCGAGTGGATAAAGGCGTTTGAAAAAATTAAATAAACACGAAAGGACAGTTCTGACGAACTGTCCGTTTGATATTTAGCCGAGAATATCCGAAAGGTTGTTTATGATCTTTTCGGCAACGTCCGGCTTGTTCATCGAATAAACGTGGACGTTTTTGATGCCGTTTGCAAAAAGGTCGATTATCTGGTCGGTGGCATAAGCGATGCCTGCTTGCTTCATAGCCTCGGGCGACGAGCCGAACTTGTCAACAAGGCTCTTGAATCTCTGCGGCATAAACGAGCCGGAGAGCTTTATCGCACGGTCAACCTGATTTGCATTGGTTATCGGCATAACGCCGGGGATTATCGGCACAACGATGCCTGCTTCGCGGATCTTATAAAGGAAATTGTAGAGAAGGTTATTATCAAAAAACATCTGCGTTGTTAAAAACGAGCAGCCTGCATCAACCTTTTCCTTAAGGTACTTGATATCCTCTGCCTGCGTTAAGCTTTCAGGATGTATCTCGGGATAGCACGCGCCGCCGATGCAGAAGTCTGCGCCGCATTCCTTTATGTCGCGTATAAGATCGATAGCATGGCGGTACGCCCACTTTGAGCGGTCGCTATTTTCAAGCTCGGGAGTTAAGTCACCGCGAAGTGCCATTACGTTTTCGATACCTGCCGCCTTCATATCCTCGATGCGCTCGCGTACAGTTTCGCGTGTGGACGACACGCAGGTAAGATGCGCGAGAGTAGGAACGGAGTAATGCCCCTTGATGTTCTTGGCAATTTCAAGCGTGTATTTGCTTGTGCCGCCGCCTGCGCCATATGTCACGCTCATAAATGAGGGACGGAGCTTGGCGATCTCCTCGGTCGCGTGCTTAACGCTGTCGAACGCGGAGTCGGTCTTGGGAGGGAACACCTCGAAGGACAGCGAGAGGGTATCTTTATTAAAAATCTCGGTAAGTTTCATTGTCAGAACCTCGTGAAATTTTGATATATTACCATTTTACCACACATTTTTGCATAAATCAAGAGAAAAGGAAAAAGAACCCGAAAAATCGGGTTCTTTTTAAATCAAG
>JAZQZL010000018.1:0-76246 GCA_045634005.1 Candidatus Flemingiibacterium sp.
TGGGTTGTTGTTGAGCAGGACCAGGCTTACGAGCGTGCTCCGATCGACGCTGTTACCCTTAGCCGTGAGTACCTGAAGACTCTGGGCTGGTAATCTGAAGATTCCGCTAATATTTCTGGGGACGAGCCGCAAGGCCCGTCCCCTTTTTTTAAACAAAAATGCGCTGCAGTTAAAAACCGCAGCGCATTTGCTTTATTATGTAAAAATTATTCCTCTTCCGGCAGTTCGGATGCACAGTGCGGGCACTTTGTAGCGCCGAGCTTAACATCATCAGAGAGGCAGTACGGGCAGGTCTTTGTAGTCGGAGCTGCCGGTGCTTCCGGTTCGGGCTTTTTCTTCAGGTCGCGAGCTTTATTAACAACCTTCATAACGGTGAAAACAACAACGGCTGTAATAAAGAAAGTAAGCACAGCATTGATGAACGCACCGATGCCGAAGCCGCCCGGAGCCCACTCTGCAAAAGAAGATGTATCCGGAATAAACAGACCGATGATCGGAGTGACCAGGCCGGCAACCGCAGCGTTAACGATCGCTGTAAAAGAAGAAGCGATAACAACACCGACTGCCATATCGAGCACATTACCCTTAGTGATAAATGCCTTGAAATCAGAGAAGAAGGTGATCTTCTCCTTCTTTGCTTTAACCTTTTCCTTAATGCTTGCCATGATAAATCCTCCAAAATGATATTTTTACACTAAAATTGTACCAAAAAAAATTGCATTTGTCAACAGAATTCGAGCTTTTTCCGCCATTTGTAGGAAATTGTACGCTTTATGCTCTCGTTTGGCTCGGCGTGACTCCGATTATCGCCTTATACGTACGCGTAAAATACGACAAATTTTCAAATCCGCACGCACGCGCGACCTCGCCGACCGTATGCTTTCCCGAACGAAGCAGCTTCTCCGCCTCACGGCAGCGCAGATTGTTTATGTATCCAACGACTGTAAAGCCCGTTTCGCGGTGAAATTCACGGCAGAAATAGTATTTGCTGATATTCACCTTTCCCGCTATCATATTAACCGTAAGCGGCTCACTGTAGTGTGCTTTTATGTATCCGAGCGCGCGCTTTACCGCATCACTTCGCCCGTATTCCTCGCCCTCTATTACAGAATAGTTTCGGCAAAGCCGTACCACAAGCGTGAGTATCGCCGCCTTAACTGCCGCAGCACTGTACTCGTCCCCTCTGTAAACGCGGACCACCTCGTCCATAACCTCGCCGAAAAGCTTCGACACCGCCTCATCGCGTATTATCCGCTCAAATTTAAGCTCTGCTACGTTTATATTGTTTTTGACAAGAAACGCGCTGTCGATGATAAGACAATCATGTGTAGTGTCGCCGCACTCGGGTACAGCGTGGAGCATATTTGACGAAATCACCGCAATATCGCCTGCTTCTACGTCATACGACATACGGTCACATATCACGCTTCCCTTGCCGCTGAACTGCAAAATTTCAATATTCTCATGCCAGTGTGGCATACAAAGGAGGTGCTTGAAATGAAATTTGTACGGATATGCGAGATCCGGGATTACGTGCGACTCATAATTGGTATACATCGGGCGCGAGAGATCTGCCGCATCGTTATTTATGCTCTCCGCTATCTGTTTTTTTGCCACCGACATCACCTCCAAACTCAAATTTGCATTTGCGAGTATTAATGCAAGATTTTGTGACAAATTAGCTTTTCGCTCAACAGTTGAGCAAAATTGTGTTAAAATGAAGCAATATTATGCATTGAATTGCTCTCGTATTTATTATATAATAAACGTGGTAAAATTGCAATAGAAAATAAAAATATTTTTCGCGCACAAAGAAGCTTACGTCTTTGAATATGCGCACACATAATATTCGGTAAATCTGTCAAACCGACTGATTTATAAACTCCTCAAAATACAATGCCCACAGCGAAAGCTGTGGGCGTTGTATTTTATTTAATAAATCCTTTAATAAAAGCCCTCATTCTCTTGACATAGCGCCGTATTTTTGTTAAAATATAAAGTGAGGTATTATATTTACATTATAATATTTCGCGCATTTCACAACAAAGAGGTAAAACACTATGTCCGATAACATTAAAAACACAGAAAAAGGCGGTATCTCCGTCGAAATCGAACACATATTTCCGATAATCAAAAAATGGCTTTATTCCGAAAAGGAGATATTCCTTCGCGAGATCGTTTCCAACGCCTGCGACGCCGTTACGAAATTAAAGCGTCTTGCATCGCTCGGCGAGGCAGAGATCGAGGATGAGCCTAACTATAAAATCACCGTTACAATCGACAAAGCCGCTAAAACCCTCACCGTTTCCGACAACGGTATCGGTATGACAGAGGATGAGGTACGCCGCTACATCTGTCAGATAGCACTCTCAGGTGCGCTCGAGTTTATCGAGAAGTACGAGGGCGAAAGCAAGGATGGAGCTGCCGACGGCATTATCGGTCACTTCGGTCTTGGCTTCTACTCCGCCTTCATGGTAAGTGACACTGTTGACGTTATCACCCGTTCTTACAAGGCAGACAGCGGAGTAAAATGGGTATGCTCCGAGGCGGGAGAATACGAGATAACTGCCGACTACTTCCGTGAAGAGCGCGGCACGGACGTCGTTATGCATATTATGGACGACGAGTCGGAATTTCTTGATGAGCACCGCATTCGCGCTATGCTCGATAAGTACTGCTCGTTTATGCCCGTTGAGATATTCCTCGTCACCGATGAGGATAAGCCCGAGGAAGAAAAAGCTCCGGTCAATGACACGCATCCGCTTTGGCAAAAAAGCGCATCCGAGTGCACCGATGAGGAATACGACGCGTTTTACAAGAAAGTATTCGCAGATTTCCGCGAGCCTCTTTTCCACATTCACCTCAACGCCGATTATCCGCTCAACTTCCGCGGTATACTCTATTTTCCGCGCATCGCACACGAATACGACAACCTTGAGGGACAGGTCAAGCTTTATTACAATCAGGTATTCGTAGCAGATAACATCAAGGAAGTCATCCCCGACTTTCTGCTTATGCTCAAGGGCGTGCTCGACTGTCCCGAGCTTCCTCTTAACGTGTCGCGAAGCTACCTTCAGAACAGCGGCTACGTTGCAAAGATATCCGCACACATAGTCAAAAAGGTTGCAGACAAGCTGTGCTCGATGTTTAATACCGAGCGTGAGAATTACGAAAAGCTGTGGAGCGAGCTCAAAACCTTCGTTGAATACGGCTGCCTTCGCGACCGTAAGTTTTACGAGCGTGTAAAGTCCGCTATTGTTTACGAAACAACAGACGGAAAATTCGCAACCCTCGACGAGTATCTTGAAAAGGCAAAAGAAAAGCACGAAAATACCGTTTACTATGCAGCCGACCTTACCGCGCAGGCACAGTACATCTCAATGTTCGCCGCAGAAGGTATCGACGTTATTCTCCTTGACAAAATGATAGACACGCAGTTTATTAACGTTGTTGAGCAGGAAAACGAGGGCGTTAAGTTCGTTCGCATTGATGCTGACGTTGCAGGCGCACTCAAGGCAGAGGGTGCTGCCGAAGCAAACGAAAAGCTTGTCGAGATTTTTAAGGAAGTCAGCGGCAACAGCGAGCTTAAGGTGAGCTTCGAGCTTCTTAAAAACGAGAAGATACCCGCAATCCTCAACATTTCCGAGGAAAGCCGCCGTATGGAGGATATGATGCGAATGTATCGCATGAGAAACGGCGGTATGGGAGATATGAAATTCCCGACGGATGTCAGCCTTATAATAAACGCTTCAAGCTCGCTTATAAAGCGACTTGCCGACGTTGCCGAAAACGACACCGACAAGGCAAAAAAGCTTGCAAAGCAGACTTATACACTTGCACTCCTCTCACAGCGCCAGCTTACCGCAGACGAGCTTCAACAGTTCCTCTCCGACAGCTTCGATATGCTTGAGAATTTCTAAAGTATAAATCTTCACCAAAGGAGTGAATACAATGGCATCGGTTTACGGTACCAAATTAAAGCTCTCAATATTCGGCGAGTCACACGGTGAGGCTATCGGTGTTGTAATCGACGGCTTTCCCGCAGGACTGAAGTTAGATTTCGATTATATATCCGAATTTATGAAACGGCGCGCACCGGGCGGAAGCTTTTCCACCAAGAGAAGCGAGCCGGATATACCGCATATCGTAAGCGGAGTATCGGACGGATATACAAACGGCTACCCGATATGTGCCGTTATCGAGAACACCGATCAGCACTCGGCGTCGTACGGGGATAAGATGACCGTTCCGCGCCCAAGCCACGCGGATTTCGCCGCAGCAATAAAGTACGGTGAGCACACCGAGCTGCACGGCGGAGGACACTTTTCAGGTAGACTTACAGCTCCTCTCGTTTTCGCAGGCGCACTTTGCTCGCTTTATCTGAAGGCAAACGGCATCGAGATCGCCGCACACATAAAGAGTATGCTCAATGCTTCTGACGTCATGTTTGATATGAACGTAACCGCCAAAGAGCTTGAAGAGCTCAAGGCAAAGCAGTTTCCCGCCATTGATGAGGATGCGGCTGTGAAGTTTGCAAAAATCATCAACGACGCGCAGGCAAAGGGTGACTCGGTCGGCGCAAAGCTTGAATGTATTGCGATCGGGCTTCCCACGGCGCTCGGTGAGCATATGTTTGAAAGCGTTGAAGCGGAGATCTCGCAGATGATGTTCGCGATTCCCGGTGTAAAGGGCATCGAATTTGGTGCAGGCTTTGATTTTTCGAAAATGTACGGCTCTCTTGCAAACGACGCTTATGAGTACAGCGGCGATAAGATAGTAACGAAAACTAACAACTGCGGCGGTATTGTCGGAGGTATGACAACGGGTATGCCGCTTGTATTCTCCGTGGCGGTAAAGCCTACCCCCTCTATATTTACCGAGCAGGATTCGGTCAATATAGAAAGCTGCAAAAACACGAGGTTATCCATAAAAGGCAGACACGATCCGTGCATCGCAGTCCGTGCGGTACCCGTAATCGAAGCGGGATGCGCTATTGCACTCGCACAGCTTATGCTTAAAGCAGATGGGAGGAAGCTCTGATGGCTTTCAAAAATGATACAAACTCAATAATCGCAGAAAACCTCTCACTTCTCGGAGAGGAAGCGCGTTCCTTTGAAGAGCGCCGCCTGGCACAGTTAAACGAGCGCGCCATCCTTATCGCGCGAAATGACGACATCTTTGACTCGGACAGCCGCACCGACGAGTTTTCCGCGATGTTCGAGCGTCAGGAATGTACCGATGCTATACCCGACTCCAAGGATTATCTCGCGTCGAAATTCAACACGCAGCTCCTTTACGACAAGCTTACCGTGTGTAAGCTTTTGGCAGGCGAGTACAAAAAACGCCGCATAAACGTCACCGAGCGACTCTTTGGCAACACGCCTATGCCGAAATCCGTTCGCATAGCATATTTCCAGAACGCGTACGCAGACGCTGCATTCCGTATTTTCTCCGAGGTAATAGACGATATCTCGGCTGTCTACGCATCGGACTTTACTGCTGTATGCGAGGAGGTCTACCACGGCAGAGCCGACGTTTGTATGCTTCCTCTTGATTCCTCGCGCGATGCAAAGCTCATCAGCTTCTACCGTCTTATCGACAAATACGAGCTTTGTCCCGTATTTTCCTGCGACGTTACAACCCCCGATGGAAGCATAACAACAAGATACGCGCTTCTCAAAAGGGAGTTCACGCTTCCCTCGCGTGAGCGCCTTAATGCATCGGGACTTTGCTTCTTTGAATTCAACATAACCCCCGACAACCGCTCACCGCTTTGCGATATCCTCGAGGCGGCAAAGGAATGCGGACTCACGCTTTATAAGGCCGACTCTATGCCGCTGTCCTACAGCAGCAGCGAGTTTGCGTACGACGTAATTCTGAAAATAGGAAGCGTAGAGGGACTTGAAGCCTTCCTTTTGTTCCTCACGTTAGCCGTGCCCGAATACGAGCCGATCGGCATTTATCCCCATATTCACGCAAAGACATTCGCTAACGAATAATTATTTTTTAAAAGCTTAAAATATTTTGAAAGGAAAAAGCATAAAATGAAAAAGACGCTTTCTTATAACACCTGCGGCACCTGCTCGCGACAGATTGAAATAGTATGTGACGGCGACACCGTCGAATCCGTTAAGTTTATCGGCGGCTGCTCGGGCAACACCCAAGGCGTTGCCGCACTCGTTGTCGGTATGAACATCGACGATGCTATTTCAAGAATGAAGGGTATCTGTTGCGGTCCCAAGCCGACCTCCTGCCCCGATCAGCTGGCGCGTGCGCTTGAGATTATCAAAACGCAGGAATAAGCATCAGACCAAAATCAAACCAAGGAGCAACTATGAACTATACCGAAAACTACAAGCGTTGGCTCTCGTCCGATAAGGTGGACGAGGCAACGAAGGAGGAGCTTCGTAAAATCGAAGGCAACGACGAAGAAATAAAGCTTCGCTTTGTAAAATACCTCGAGTTTGGCACAGCCGGACTGCGCGGAATTATGATGGCGGGAACAAACGCTATGAACGTATACACCGTAGCGCACGCAACGCAGGGCCTTGCCGACCTCATCAACAAGGAAGGTAAGGCTGACCGCGGCGTGGCTATCGCATACGATTCGCGCAATAACTCCGAGCGCTTCGCACGTCACGCAGCAAGTGTACTCGCCGCAAACGGCATCAAGGTGTATATTTTCGACTCGCTTCGCCCGACTCCCGTGCTGTCCTTTGCGGTACGCGAGCTTCACACGATCGCCGGTATCAACATCACCGCATCGCACAATCCGAAGCAGTATAACGGATATAAGGCATATTGGGAGGACGGTGCACAGCTTCCGCCCGATCACGCGGCAACCGTATCCGAGTTTGTCGCTGCAGCCGATATATTCGATGACGTTAAGGTTATGGATTTCGATGAGGGCTTAAAGAGGGGCATTATTGAATTTATCCCCGAATCGCTTGACGAAAAATACATGCAAAACGTAATCGGACAGGCAGTAAATCCCGGCGTTATCCGCGAGGTCGCAGACACGCTTGAAATCGTTTACACTCCCCTTCACGGCGCAGGATACAAGATGATTCCCGAGGTGCTTCGTCGCGTTGGCATGAAGCATATCGACGTTGTTGACGAGCAAATGGTGCTCGACGGCAATTTTCCGACCATATCTTATCCTAATCCTGAATTTCCCGAAGCATTTGAGATTGGCATCAAGCTTGCAGAGCGCGTTCACAGTGACCTCATTATCGCAACCGACCCCGATGCTGACCGAGTTGGCATAATGTCGCGCGACAAGACAGGCAAGTTTGCACGTCTTACCGGTAATCAGGTCGGAGCACTTTTGCTTGACTATATCATTACCGCATATGAGCAGACGGGTATGCCAAAGGATCCGTACGCGATCAAGACTATCGTTACCACCGATATCATAACAAGAATATGCGAAACGCACAACGTGAAGCTTCACAACGTGCTGACGGGATTCAAGTTCATCGGCGAGGTTATAAAGGAGCACGAGGCTTCGGGAATTGGCAGCTACATCTTCGGCTTCGAGGAAAGCTACGGCTATCTTAAGGGTACGTACGCGCGCGACAAGGACGCTGTGGTTGCGACTATGCTGCTCTGCGAAATGGCGGCATATTACAGCACCAAGGGTATGACGCTTTGCGATGCTATGCAGGGCCTCTACGAGCGCTACGGCTACTACGATGAGGGCGTTGCCAACATCTATATGGAGGGCCTTGACGGACTTGAGCGCATGAAGGCGCTTATGGACCGTCTGCGCAACGATCCGCCGAGCGACCTTGGCGGATACAAGGTAACCGAGCGCCGCGACTATTTAAACGACACGGTGCTTGACGTCGCTACCGGTAAGATCACCTCGACGGGACTTCCCTCCACGAACGTGCTCTACTACGTCACCGAGGCAGGCGACACAGTGGTTATCCGTCCGTCCGGCACGGAGCCGAAAATTAAGATCTATATTCTCGCGCACGACGAGAGCCTCGAGGCATTACGCGAAAAGATCGCGAAGTACGCCAAGGTTACGGACACTTGGGTTAAGTAAATAGTTAGCCTTGAGGTGAAAACCTCAAGGCTAACCGCATAAAATCATTTTTGTCAAAAACGGAGGATACATATGAAAACATTATTCGTAGGCGATATCTGCCCTACAAGCTACACCGAGGCAGCATACGCCGCTGCCGATATGGGCACGCTTTTTAACAACACCCTTTCTATATTTGAAAACCGCGATTTCGTATTCGCAAACCTCGAGTGCGCTATCACCGAGAGCGAAAACAAGATCAAGAAGTTCGGTCCTAATCTTAAGGCGCCGAAAAATACCGCAACCGTGCTTAAGAACCTCGGCGTAACCGTAGCGGGCATTTCCAACAACCACGTTTTCGACTTCGGCAAGGAAGGCGCTATCGACACGCTTAAGGCACTCGGCGAAGCAGGCGTTGACTACACCGGCTTTGGCGAAAACTACGCTGACTCCAAGAAGAACTATGTGTTCGAAAAGGGCAGCGAGAAGATTTGCATCATCGCTGTATGCGAGCACGAATACTCCTACGCTCTTGAGGACCGTATGGGCTCGCGTCCCTTCGACGAGTTTGAAACTCTCGAGGACGTAAGAGCGGCAAAGGCGCAGTACGACCGCGTTATCGTTATCTACCACGGCGGCAAGGAGCAGTGCCACTATCCCTCTCCCAGACTCGTTCGCGCTTGCCGTGCGATGGCAAGAGCCGGCGCAGACCTCATTCTCGGTCAGCACAGCCATTGCATCGGTGTTTACGAGCTTTATGAGGGCACACACATTCTCTACGGTCAGGGCAACTTCCAGTTCGTAAGCACCTCCAAGTACGACAACTGGAACACCGGTCTTGCAGTTTCCTACGACACCAAGAGCGGCGAAATCGACTTCATCCCCGTTAAGCAGAACGAACAGATGACGGGCGTTTGCCTCGTTGAAGGTGATGAGCGCACCGCGCTTCTCGCAAAGTTCAAGGCGCTTGCTGACTCCATGCAGGACGGCACATGGAAGGACGGTTGGCACGAATTCTGCCTGTCCGTTGCCGAGGGCTACCTCAACAACATCAACCGCGCGTGCCGCGACGACTCCACCGAGCGCGAAAATGCGATCTTCGCACACAACCTCGACTGCGAGGCTCACCACGACGTAATCACCGAGCTCTTCCCCACCTATAACGCGACTAACGAAAAATAATTACATAACAAAACCGCCCCTCAAAACAAGGGGCGGTAATTTTATTTATCAGGAAATAAATCGTCCAGCTCGCATCGCAGTGCCTTTGAAATCGCCAACAAATCTATATCGGTCACGAAACGCTTACCCGCCTCGATTCTTTGCACTGCATTTTTATCCACGTCAAGTCCGACAAGTTGAAGTCTGTCTGCCAGCTCACGTTGTGAAATACCTATTTGTTTGCGTAGGTGCGCCACATTCGAGCCGCATATATTATTTCGCCCGTCTTTTGTTTTATTTATAAACATATTTATCCCCTTTTGACATTCAGTGCTTGACAACAAGGATATTATATGTTATAATAATCACACCGATGACATTCTGTGAATGTCAAATTAAAAATTATCCGGAGGGATTCACTATGTCTAATGAAGCACAAGCATCAACCAACCCTAACGAATCAGCTATTCATCCCAACACAAAATTCTGCAAATTTTGCGGCGCAAAAATTCCAGAAGATGCAATTATATGCACAGCTTGCGGTCGACAGGTAGAAGAAATAAAGCAAGGTCAAGCTGCCCAGCCTCAAATCGTTATCAATAATGAAAATCACAATATAAATTCTAATACCAACACCAATACGGTTAATGCTGGTACAGTACGAGGTGTTGCTAAAAACAAGTGGGTCGCTCTCATACTTTGCATAGTATTAGGATTTTTCGGTGCCCACAAATTCTATGAGGGTAGGATAGGATCGGGAATACTTTATTTATTCACCTGCGGACTTTTCGGTATTGGTTGGATTATAGACATTCTTGCTCTCTTAGCTAAGCCTAACCCTTATTATGTTTAATAAACAAAACCGCCCCTCAAAACAAGGGGCGGTAATTTTATTTATCTGAAAGCTCGTCGGGTACTATCACTTCAGGTGGTCTTTTGGGAATACGCTTAAGCGGATCGTATATAAATTTCCGGCAGGAATACTCTTTGTGTACGACGCCGTGATGCTCACAGAGCATATCTTCAGTTGTCTGTATCTCGGCCGAGAATCGACAAAGCTCGCAAATACGCGTTATATCGTCAGATTTTCTTTTCATCTTGATACTCCTTTTTAGAGGTTAACTATATTTTATCACGGCAAGCGAAAAAAGTCAAGAAAAAACTCCCTTAACTAAGGGAGTTTTTATTATGGGGTGAATGAAGGGGGTCGAACCCTCGACCTCCAGGGCCACAACCTGGCGCTCTAACCAACTGAGCTACATCCACCATCCGTAAGCAACAAACCGATAGTGAGTGGCACGGTTCGCTGCCGTTATATTAAACCCGTAAGCTTACACTTTCCGGGATTGGCGTACCCGGAGGGACTCGAACCCCCGACCTACTGCTTAGAAGGCAGTTGCTCTATCCAGCTGAGCTACGGGTACATATAGCCGATTTCAGTCGACTATAATATTATACACTATAGTATTTCATTTGTCAAGAGGTTTTTGAAAAAATAAGCGGATATTCGAGATATAATTTTTGCCGCGGCAATACGCCGCGGCAAAAGACAGTTTATACCTTGATTTTAGTCCATTTTCCGCTCGAAAAACGTTTGGACATAAGTAAAAGTCGCATATATTGGTCGATGACCATCGCCATCCATGCGCCAACAACGGCAAATCCAAGCGGATAGCACATAACGTATGTAAGCGACGGACGTATGAACGCTATACAAATAAGACTCACTATCGCAGCGTATCTCGTATCGCCTGCACCACGCACGCATCCGCTGAAGATAACCTGCGAAATTTGCGCCGGTGTAATTGCGGCAAGTAAGTATAAGAGAATAACACCCTTTTCAAGAATGAACGCCGCGTGCTCCTCGCCTTCAGTCATAAACAGATTTATAAGCATCGTTCCTCCGAAGGTAAAGAGCGCCATAAGAAGAATCGCCACGCAAAGACCGATTCTCTGCGCGCATTTGCCGTAGATTATCGAATGGTCAGGGCGCTTCTTTCCGAGATTCTGTCCCACAAGCGAGGATGCGGCAACACCGAGTCCGTCGCCAAAGCAGAAGGAAAGATTTACGATACTCATACATATCGTATGCGTTGCGAAATCAGGTGTACTAAGCTCAGCGATCATTTTTGCAGTTATAAAGAAGCCAAATCGCATAAACACCTGCTCGATTGCCGCAGAGCTTGATATTTTTGTGATAAGCCCGAGTGTTTTAAGCTTGAATCTGAACATCATCGACGACTTCAGACGAAGGAATCGTCCGTTTCGCGACACTGAATATATCGACATTCCGCAGGACACCATTGTTCCGAGGACCGTTGCAATAGCAGCGCCCGTAACTCCGAGCTTCGGGAAGAAGAAAAGTCCGTTTATAAGAAGTGCATTGAATATGCAGTTTACAATATTCGCCGTCACATTCGTAGTCATCGAGATACGCGTGTTTCCCGAGCCGCGCTGTGCCGCGTTTATGGAAAGTCCTACAGAGGTAAAGAGCATTCCGACCATTATTATTCGGAAATACGACGTCGCCATCTCTAGTGTGTCCTCGTTGGCACCGCTGAATATCAAGAGAGGCTCCGCAAAAATTATCGCTATGCTTACAAGAAATATTCCGAGAATTATACACAGCGATACCGCCTGTGCGAGCACACGGTTGGCATCCTCCTGATCGTTTTCGCCCTTTCGGCGTGAAACGATCGCAGTAATACCAATACCGAGCGCCATAAACACAGCGTAGAATAAAAATCTCGGCTGATTGGTAATTCCAACCGCCGCAATTGCGGTAGAGCCCTGTGAGCTTACCATAACAGAGTCAACAAAGCTTACAAAGCCAAGCAAAAACGATTCCGCAACCGCAGGCCACGCAACCTTGATGAAATTTTTATAAAACTCACCAGTATTATATTTTTCCTGCATTTTCTGCTGTGGCTTCAGCATATGATCAGGCGCGTAAAGACGCCGTAAAATCCCCATCTGTCGTACCTCCGCGTATATAAGCACGTTCTAGTAGTTATTGTAGCACTTTTTTAGCGCGTTTGCAAGTGGATTTCAAATATAAATGTTCCATTAAATCAAAAATTTTTTTAGGGTTGAAATATTCATAATTATGTGGTATGATAATAATAGTAACGAACTTTTATAAGGCGGTGAAGCTGTGCGACTTCAGGAATCGGGTGAGATGTACCTTGAAACCATATACATTTTATCGAAAGACACCACCAATGTCCGTTCGATTGACGTTGGAGAATATATGGGCTACTCCAAGCCGAGCGTCAGCCGCGCTGTGAGTCTTTTAAAAAGCGGCGGATACATCACAATGGCGGCAGACGGAACATTAAAGCTCACCGAGCTTGGCGAGGAGATCGCCGAAAAGATATACCAGCGACACACTATACTTACCACCATGCTTATGTCGCTCGGTGTCGACGAGGAAACCGCCTCGGACGACGCGTGCAGACTTGAACACGCGATAAGCGACAAGTCGTTTGATGCAATTAAAAATCATCTCGAAAAAGAAGGCAAGATAATGTAAATAAAAAACCACCCTTTGGAGTACCTGCGATAAAGCAGATTTATAAGATATATAAAATTACCGCCACGAGTGACCAAACGGTTACTCTCGGCGGTTGTTCTTTATCCTTTAATAAATGGCGTATTTCTGATATGCGATTGTAAACTATATGCTCCCTTATAGCCAATCTGCCTTGCCATAATGAACAGCGCGAGCAGATTATGGTTAGGACGAGAATAGAACAACATACGTTCCTCTCCGTTGATAGTGAGTTTCTGCATCCATATCACTTTTAACGTTAACAGATCATCCAAGACATTTTCCAACTGCTCTTTCTGAATCGCACAATCTCTTTCAAGAACTTCTTTTTCAAAAACATAATTCTCTGTCTTGTGATACAAGTAAATCAATGCATTCATCGTGCTTTCATGAGAAAGGGCGGCAAATATCTCCTGCAAATCCTTCTTATCGTTCAAAAAATATCCGTATCCCTCTGTCGGCTCGGGAAATACAGAAAAGAAAGGTTCTTTTCCGTTCGATACGATTGTAAATCCATTATCGTCAAGAATATAGGATGCATTTTTCTGATTCTTGATTTCATTAGGATCGTATCTTTTTCCAATCTCCATACGGCAATTAAACAAACCTCGTTCAATCTGCCAACCGATATCACGCGCGACATTGAATCGTTCCTTTGCCTCGGTATTATGGATTAGCTTTACAATTCTTCCCGAAATATCTGCCATAGTAACCGTTTCGTTTCCGAATAGCTCGTCAAGAGACACCTCAAGCTCATTAGCAAGAGGAACAAGAAGCGCGCCGTCGGGGTACGTTTCGCTTGTTTCCCATTTTGAAACCGCTTGCGCTGATACTCCAAGCTTTGTAGCAAGCTGCTCTTGCGTCAGATTCTTGTCAAGACGCAATCTTTTGATATTACCCGATAAACTCATCTTATTTACCTCCGATCATCTTGCATCTTCCGTTGAAGTTGTATTCATAGGACTGTCTGCCGCACATTCTTTCAAATGCCAAGGAAATTAAGGACAGAACAAGACCGTCGCCGTGGCATTCGTACACCTTGACATCTCCTTCGGCAAGATGCGCTGTTACCCAATGGCATGCTCCTACAGAACAGAATTCATCGAGAATTTCGGAAACTCGTTCTTCTTTTACTCCTGTATTCTTTGCAATATAGTCTGCCGTGAAACTTTCAGAGCAAGCGGTGGAATGAACATAATAAAGAACGGACAAAGCATCTTCACTCGACAAGAACTTGAAGATTTTAACGATTTCTTTTTTCTTATTCGAATCGTTCATCCATGCAAAATCAGCTTTGTTGCGGAGCATCATTACCGCCACGTTTACATTTTCGGAGCTTGCTACAAACTCAAAAAACTCATGAAGCGATATGTTAGAACGATAAAAATGCGATATCTCAGACGGAAAAACGTTTTCCCTATCATAAACATCATCACTATATTTAGAAACCGTTCCATACATAGCCGGAATAAGCGCTTTTACCGCTTCAAATGCTTTTAGCACAGATTCGCGGCGATCAAGCCCTTCAAACAAAGAGCGGATTTCTTCCGTCGTGCTTTGCTTTTTGTCCTCGGAAAGTCCGAGAAGCGTGTCGGTGGTGACACCATAATATTTTGCGAGTTCTACCACCATAGGAAGATCAGGCGTTGAAGCCCCATTTTCCCATTTGGGAACCGTTTTATTTGAAATAGATAGGCTTTGTGCCACATCTTCTTGTGTTACTCCCTTTGAAGTGCGGAGCTCCACCAATTTTTCTGCGATCTTACATTCGTACATATTTTTCACCTCTCGAAAAATTCAAGTTCCGGAGCTTGTGACTATATTATACACAAAACCAACGGTAGAGTCAACAGAGTGATATTTTATTATTTCTCCATTTCGGAGAACAGAATATACAGCAATCAACCAATCGTAGTAAATAGCTTTTGTGTCCACAAAAGCAGTGCTTGTCAGGAAAAGAAGACGGACTGTCGGAACGCACAAACCAAAGGCTCCCTTGTGCAAAGGGAGCTGTCACCAAAGGTGACTGAGGGATTGTTTTACGGTATAATTTTGCTTTTTACAATCTCTCCGTCTTGCTACGCAAGCCCCCCCCTTTACACAAGGGAGGCTCTTGACCATTACCGCCCGACAGTACACCTAAAAGGTGTAACACATTATACCGTGCGCGCAAGCGTGTGAAAAGGAGTACGAACAAATTTGTTCGTACTCCTTTTGTCGTAGGGCGGGGCCTTGCTCCCGCCGGTTTATTAAATTCATGTTGATTGTAACGGCGGCACCAAGGCACCGCCCTACAAGATTTCAGCAGGTAAAACCTGCTTTATGGAAGACACCCCTTCGGGTGGCTTTTTTAATCAAAGAAGCGCCGCGATCTGATCTTTTCTGATAAATCCGAGTGACTTATTTGTCATCTCACCGTTTTTGAATACCATTACGGTCGGGATGCTCATAATTCCAAACTGACGCGCCAGATCTTCCTCTTCGTCGACGTTCACCTTGCCGACCTTTACCTTGCCCTCGTTTTCCTCGGCGAACTTTGCAAGCTCGGGAGCGAGCATACGGCACGGACCGCACCAAGCCGCCCAGAAATCAACGACTACGGGAAGCTCCGACTTTAATACTTCTTCTTCAAAATTTGCTTTTGTGATAACTATTTCAGCCATTTTGAACCCTCCTTATATTTTAAAATATTGCTTACCAACGTTGTCAGACAAAAGCACCGCATCTACAGTTGCAAATGCAAGTGCGCCGTGTCCTTCCTCGAGGATACCGCTCTTGTCAAACACCTTTTTAACAGTATCGTTCATAGCACAGAAAATTATACGTTTTCCGTCCTTGGCAAATTCGTCTGCCATTTCTCCGAGCGTTTCGACGGAGGTTATATCGATATCGGGAACCTCGCGGAACGATACGATAACCTCATCAAATGCGGAAAGCTCGCCGATCTTTACGGATAACTTACCGATATTGCCGAAGAATACGTCGCCAGTCACGTAAACTACAACTGCATTTCCGTGGCCCTCACCAAGCTTACCGCGTGCTGCAAGACGCTTCTCATCTACGTCAGACACGGTAACACCGAGATGTGCCGCATTCTTTACAAACACCATAAGCGAGAAGATTATTCCGATAACTATCGCTATAGTGAGGTCGAATACAACGGTCGCGATCATAGTAATAAGGAACTGAAGGATCGCTCCGACAAACTTCTTTTTAAATATGTACTTGATCGCGTGCCACTCATTCATACGCCACGCGGTAACCATAAGCACGCCTGCAAGTGCGGGCATAGGTACAAGCGCCATAACGTCGCCGAGAAGGAACATAGCCGCGAGAAGCCACACTGCGTGGAAAATACCGGTAAGACGAGTCTGTGCACCGGACTTTATAGCAACGCTTGTACGCGCGATAGCCGCAGTAGCAGGTACACCTCCGAAAAAAGGCATAAGCACGTTACCGATACCCTGACCGATAAGCTCGATGTTAGCGTCAAACGGCTCATTCTTCATTCTCGATGCAGATGCACCGCAAAGAAGGCTCTCGATCATACCGAGTGCCGCAACGGTAATGGCAGGTGAAATAAGCTTGCTTATCATATCCGTGCTGAATCCGTCAAAGGAAATACGGTCAGCAAGGAAGAGCGTTTTCGGAATCTCACCTACAGTTGCAACCCCGTCAAAACGGAAGATAACGTATACCACCGTAGCAACGATGATACCGATAAGCGAGGACGGAACCTTCGCATTCCACTTTTTTGGCCAGATTATCATAATTGCAACAACAATAAGGCCAAGTAAAACCGACCAGAGATGCGGATTGAAGCCAAGCTCGCCATAAGAGATAAGCTTTGCTATGGCACCCTCACCCTCGGACGTAGTACCGAAGAAGTTGTCCACCTGACCGAGCGCGATTATGACCGCGATACCCGATGTAAAACCGGTGATAACGGGTCGCGGAATAAGCTTAACAAGACCGCCGAGCTTGAATATGCCGCAAAGCAGCAGCAGAGCTCCTGCAATAAGACAAACCCAGAATACGCCGTTAAGACCGACCGTCGATGCAATTCCAATAAGCACCGCACTCATAGCACCCGTAGGGCCGGATATCTGGAAGGATGCGCCAGAAAGAGCACTTATAACGATACCTGCGATTATCGCTGTAACAAGCCCCGATGCCGCAGTAGCGCCGCTCGCGACACCGAATGCAAGCGCAAGCGGAAGTGCAACAGCCGCAACCGTAAGGCCTGCAAGCAGGTCTTTAATAAGCTTCGAGCCGTTATATCCTGAAAATTCAGAACGAAGCATTTTTGCAAAATTCTTTATCATTGGTCACACCTCAATTAAACGTTATAATGCGCCGATCTTGCAATCGGCGCATTTTTTATTAGTCAACTTTAACGGTCCAGCCGAGAGTGTCGGGCTGCTTGCCCCACTGAATGCCGGTAAGGTTATCGTAAAGCTTCTGTGCGATGGTGCCGATCTCATTGTTATTGATGATCATCTTTTCGCCGCCGTTGTTAAGCTCGCCGATAGGGCTGATTACGGCTGCGGTACCGGTACCGAATGCTTCGTTAAGCTTGCCTGCCTTGTAAGCGTCTACTACCTCGTCGATGGAAAGACGGCGCTCGGTTACCTTGTAGCCCCAGTTCTTAAGAAGCTCGATGCAGGACATACGGGTAACGCCGGGAAGGATAGATCCTGCCTCGGTGGTAGGGGTGATTACCTCGCCGTCGATGACGAAGAATACGTTCATCGCGCCAACCTCATCGATGTACTTGTGCTCGATACCGTCAAGCCAGAGAACCTGCGCATAGCCGAGCTGCTCAGCCTTCTTCTGACCGATAAGCGAAGCCGCGTAGTTACCGCCGCACTTGGTGAAGCCCGTACCGCCCTTGACAGCGCGAACGTACTCGTTTTCAACGAATATCTTAACGGGATTGATACCTGCAGCATAGTAAGAGCCAACGGGCGAGAGAATAATTGCAAAGAGATAATTTTTTGCAACGTGTACGCCAAGATGCACGTCAGTTGCGATGATAAACGGACGGATGTAGAGCGAGGTGCCGTCCTTTACGGGTACCCAATCCTTATCAACGTTGATAAGTGTCTTAAGAGCCTCGATGCAGTCATCAATGTCAACGTGAGGAATGCACATACGGTCGTTGGTACGGTTCATACGCTCAAAGTTCTTGTCAGGACGGAAGAGCTGAATCTCACCGGTAGGAGTGCGATATGCCTTAAGACCCTCAAAGATTTCCTGTGCATAGTGGAACACCATGGTAGCAGGGTCAAGTTCAAAGGGAGCATAGGGTACTATGCGAGCATCGTACCAACCCTTACCCTCGGTGTAATTCATCAAAAACATATGATCGGAGAAGAAGTTTCCGAAGCCAAGCTTGTCCCAATCAGGCTTTGCCTTGGGAGTAGTAGTTCTTTCAATTCTGATATCTATCATTGTTATATCCTCCAAAATATATTACATTAAAAATATTATACACCTATATAACTGCTTTTGCAATATACTAAAGTGAATAAATTTAAAAAATTTTTTCTCTACTTTCGTACAAAATCGCATAAAGGTGCGTCTATGGGCAAAAATAGGTGCGTAGAACGCCAGACTTTAATTATTTCGGAGGTAAAAATGAATAACAGCAACAATAGAAAAAATTTCGCTCGGATACTGTGTGCGCTGCTCGGCGCGCTCGTAATCATTGGCATCGCTGTACCCGTCAGCGCAAAAAGCTCACTCTCTCCCGCGCTTGACATTATAGCAGCCGAGTTCACTATGGCTAAAAGCGGGCTTGTCGGCACGGGCATTTATTTCGAAAAGGAGGATTTCGCCGCGGCTCTCGGAATTGAGAACGTAGGGAAAATAACTATCGCTTCCCTTCCGGACGCCAGCCTCGGACGGCTTCAGCTCGGCTCACGGTACGTCGAGGTCGGTCAGACCATCTCCGAGCGCAACCTTGACTCGCTCAAATTCGTACAGTACGGAAGCGGAGAGGTTGAAGCCTCGTTTAAATTTACCCGTGGCTCGGACATATACGGCACAGCGTACGAATGCGCGCTTTACACGCTCACAAGCGTCAACACCGCACCGGTAATTGAAACGGGTGCAAATGCCGCCAAGGGCGCGGCAACAGCCTACACTGGCATAGCTTATCTCGGCGCGCTCAGCGCTACTGACCGCGAGGACGATTCACTCACGTTTGAAGTAATAAAAGCGCCCTCGAACGGTACTGTAAAGCTCACGGATAAAGCTCGCGGCTACTATGAATACACCTCAAACGACAAATTTGTCGGTGGCGACAGCTTCACAGTACGCGTAACCGATAAATACGGCAACCGCTCAACTGACACCAAGATAAGCGTTCGCGTTGAAAAGGTAAGCGAGAGCGAGGTGTACGCGGATATGAACGGACACTGGGCAAACTCTGCCGTAATTTCCTGTATTAAAGCCGGAGTTATCAGCGCGGCGCAAACGGGCGACAAGTTCTACCCCGACGCGTATATCAGCCGCGCGGAGTTCCTCGCACTTGCAATGAGTGCGGCAGGATATACGGGCTTTTCGACAAGCAATACAGGCTTTGAGGACGACGACGAAATACCGACAGATTACAAAGGCTATATAGCCGCCGCAAAGGCATTCGGAATTATCGACGGTATAGAAACCGACACCGGCCTCCGCTTCTATCCAAGCAACCAGATAACGCGCTGTGAGGCGGCAGTAATACTTTCACGCCTTACGGGTATCACGGGCGGCGCGGTGTCTGTATTCGCAAATGAAGCGATACCTGCGTGGGCAGAGGGAGCTATGGTCGGCCTCTATAACGCCGGCATACTTCGCGGTATGGGTGACGGCACGCTGGGTGCATACACGCCCATAACAAGGGGAGCTGCAGCACAGCTCGTTTCGGGTATAATCGGCAGATAAAAAATTTGAGGTGCACCGCTCGGTGCACCTCGTTTGTTTTATTTGATTTTTATCGGGAGCTCAACTGTAAGTACAGTTTCTTCGCCATCAACATTCATAATAACCGTGGCCACTGCGGTGTATTTTCCGCTTGGTAGTCCGTTCATCTCCGAAAGTTCAGCAGCGAAGGTATCGGTGTACTTCACAGATTTACCAGCCTCGATAACGGCACTGTCCGAATAGGTAGACAGATTCGGTATAATATTCGCACCGGCTGCGGCAATCAGATCTATATCGCAGATGTATTCGGCTGTGACGTCAGTTTTGTTTGCGTTTTGAAGTGTAGCCGTAAGCGAAAGCGGCGCCTCAGGATTGGCGTCAGCAAGCTTGTACGTACCGCGCTCGGATTTAAGCGTAAGCTTATATCCGTCCTGTGTGACCGACCGAGAGGTAGGCTGGGTTGGGATAAAGAGCGAATAATATCCTACGACAAGCATCGCAGCTATGATGAAGAATACCACGAGCATCACGATATGCCGTTTCGAAAGTATCGGCTTCACGTTTGTTTTAGGAATAAAGCCAAGCTTCATAACGATCGGCACCATAGCGCCCATAAACATCACAAGAAGGAAGGCTTCCGCAGGAAACAGCGCGAGATTTTTCATTACACGCGGTATGGTCATAAACGCGTAGCTCTTTCCGTAAAAGATGTCGTAATACCACATCATAAGCGTGGGATTGATGATGAGATTGGTTATAGCTACAACCGAGAATCGCGACAGTATAACGCGCGTTGCAGTCATATTTGAACGCCACAAAAAGAGCGCGAACAAAAGCGATCCGGATATCTCCTCAAATATGAAGGGAAAGAAATACGCACCCTGCGGGAAGATAAGACATCCGAGCGTATCGCTTATCGCCGCCGCCACCATGGCTACCACCGGTCCGAATATCGACGCGCCAAGGGCGTTAACAAAAAAGCCGACTGTGATGTTAAGGCTCGGTCCGACTGGAATCTGCACGGATTTCAGTGCAACTCTCACCGCAATAAGTATAGCCGCAATGCAAAGCATACGAATGTCGAAAAGCTGCATTGCAGCATCACGCCAATATGCGCACGAGAATGGATGCTTGTAGATAGGCTCGTTTCGTAAATCCTTCATAAAATAAAAATACCTCCTTATAATGACATTCCGTATTGCCACATATAGGAGATATCTCCGTTATGTAACAGCGGGATGCGACCTTAGCACCGCAGATAAACATCTTTCGTTCCCAAGACAACTCCCCGTTCATGGGACACTTTACGCGCTATGATCTACTCTGTATTTGTTGTACCTCACAGTACAATACTATGATAACACATTATAAGACAAAAATCAAGTGGAATTTAAGCAATAATATGAGACAATAACTCGCGCTTTCTGTGCAGTTTAACGCTATTTTAACACCAAAAAGCACCGTCTAAAAAAAGCAAAATATTTTTTCAAAAACCTATTGACAAACGTGTCTGCTTGTGATATAATATTTAGGCATCGTGGTTGTAAAACGTTCACGAATGACATATGGCGGAGTAGCTCAGTTGGCTAGAGCAACCGGTTCATACCCGGTAGGTCATGGGTTCAAGTCCAATCTCCGCTACCATTTTTTCTCGGCCAATAGGTCGGGATACGGCCCGTTGGTCAAGCGGTTAAGACACGGCCCTTTCACGGCTGTAACATGGGTTCGATTCCCGTACGGGTCACCAAATAAAAAATCCACCCTTTATGGGTGGTTTTTTATTTGCTTATCTGTTTCGCAGAATCGAACCCTTCGAATTGCCGCTAAACAAACGGTTATCCGCCCGAGTATGCAATTCGTGCCGCCGCGAAGCTGCGGCAGGCGATTTCCCGTACGGGTCACCAAATAAAAACCATCCCTTGGCGTACCTGCGATAAAGCAGTATTTTACTTCTTCTTGATGTAAAGTACTGCTTTATCTTTTCAACAATGAATTGATAATTGTTTTTTGAGAAATGTATGCTATAATATAATTACACCGGTGATAAACTTTTTGGAGGTACAATATGAACATTAAAATAGGTGCGATTATCAAAAAACTTCGCGCAGAAAATAATATTACACAAGACACACTTGCTACTGCCATAGGGGTAACACCTCAAGCGATATCTCGCTGGGAGTCTGAAGGCGGGTATCCCGATATAGAACTTCTTCCCGCTTTGGCGGACTTTTTCTCGGTCAGCACTGATGAACTTCTCGGATACAAAATATCGGAAAGAGAACAAGAGCTTGCAAACATCAAAAAAGAATTGCGCCGTTTGGCAGAAGTGGGAACGCATCAAGAAAAGCTTTCTTTCGCCCGAGATGCGTTTGTTAAATTTCCGAACGATTGCAAAATCAAAGTTTATCTTGCTGCCTGTTTGTCGGACGAATGGAGAATTACACACGAGGAATCACTGATTCATGAATCCGAAACCCTCTGTTTATCGGTAATTGATGACTGCCGTGATGAAGATATACGTTATGAAGCAATTTTTACTTTAAGCAGCATATATAACGAATTGGGAGAAATAAAAAAAGCGAGAAGCACATTAGAATTGCTCTCGCCCATGAAGTACTGCCGTGAAACGGCTCTCGCTTGCGGAATTGGTGATGGAAATACAGAATTCTATATTCAAGATGAAATTGATAAACTTACCGACAGCTTGGGATTGTCCATTCACAATCTTGTACTGCATGAAGATTTACCGGGCGATCCCTCTACTTGGGATAAAAAAATTGAAATGCTTACTATTTCCAATCGTCTTTATGAGACGATATATGGGGACAATCTTATGTTTTATCACACTCGCCTCTCCCGAAATTATTGGTTGATCTCTACCTATAAGATTGCACAAACCAAAACGGAAGAAGCCATTGAAATTCTTGAAAAAATGTGTTATCACGCCATTGAATACGATAAAGCGTATATCAATGATCATGGCAAATTTTTCACATCAATTCTTGTCGATAAATTGATTTATCCTGAACCAAACAAAGATTTTCACGAGTGCACGGAGCATACGGAATGCTATCATATTCTCAAAAAAATGCAGCATCCTCGATATGATTGCATTCGTCAGGATCCTCGTTTCATTTCAATTATTGAAAAATTGAATCAGTATACAAAATAAGTTATTCAGCCCCGCCTTGCGCGGGGCTTTGCTTTTGTGCCCACAAAAGCAGTGCTTGTCAGGAAAAATAGATGGGCTTTCGAGATGCACAAAGCAAAGGCTCCCTTGTGTAAAGGGAACTGTCGCAAAGCGACTGAGGGATTGTTTTACGATGACTTTTTGTTTTTACAATCTCTCCGTCACGGCAAGCCGTGCCACCTCCCTTTACACAAGGGAGGCTCTTTACTGCCCGACAGTACACCTGTAAGATATAACACACTATACCTTGCAGGGCAAGTAGTGTGAAAAGGAGTACGGACATTTGTGCGTACTCCTTTTGTGTAGGGCGGGGATTTATCTCCCGCCGCTTTATTTGATTTAAACCGTTCGTAACGGCGGCACCAAGGCACCGCCCTACAATGTTTCGGAAAGTCAATCTGCTCTATCGCAGGTACCCCTTGTGGATGGTTTTTTGTTTTGTGTATCTGTTTCGTCGAATCGAACCCCTCGAATTGCCGCTATTCCCCCATCATCTCGCGCCGTTTCTTCCGTCTTACACGGTTGATATGCCGCTCGAAGTCGCCGCTGTTTATAAGTCGAGCTAAAACGAGCTGTACGTACGTTGGGACCGTACAGGAGTAAAATCCAAGCTTCTTTTCAAATTCCGCCGTAATACCCTTCGGTAAAACCATATACGCCGTACGAAACGACGTGGAAACAGTCTTTGAAAAGGTGTTCATATAAATGACGTTATCACTGTCCGTGTGCGTGAACAACGTTTCTTCAGGCTTTTTGGATACCGAAAACTCCGACTCAAAGTCGTCCTCTATGATATATCTGCCCGATATACTCGCCCAGCGCAGATACTCGTGCCGCTTCGACGCACTTGCCGATACGCCGCTCGGGAAGCTTCTGTACGGCGATATATGCAAAACATCGGCATGGGTACTTTGAAGCGCCGAGCTCTCTATGCCGTCGTTGCCGAGCAAAAGCATTTCAAGCGGCACGTCGGCGGCGCGGTAGACCGCTTCGATCTTCTTATACGACGGCGACTCTATCGCGTACACACACTCACGTCCGAAAAATTCAACTATAAGGCTGTAAAGATACTCCGAGCCAGAGCCTATGATTATCTGCCCGTGCTCTGCAAAAACGCCGCGGCTTCGCGCAAGATAGTGGCATATCGCCTCGCGAAGCTCATACGCACCAAAGCTCGGCGATCTATCAAGTATCCCCTCGCCGTAATCGTTCATAACGGCGCGCATAGCCTTTGAGAGCACAGAAAACGGAAACTGCTCTGACTGTACGCCCTCACTTTTTGCTGTGCGGCGAGTATACTCCACCGCCGACGGGCTTGCAAATCCGTCATCCATCCGAAAGATAACGAAATATCCGCTTCGCTCGCGCGGCTCAATATAGCCCTCGTCGCAGAGCAGCGCGTACGCGTGCTCTGCCGTAACTACGCTAACGCCCGTTTCCTCGCACAGCATACGCTTCGAGGGGAGCTTCGCACCGTACGGATACATGCCACCAACAATATCCGCACGAAGCTGACGGTATAGCTGCAGATATGCCGCAACGCTTGAATTTTTGTCTATCGAATATTTCATCTGGTTATATACAATTCTCCTATTTTGATTATTTTCATATATCCAAATATATTATATAATACTTTTTAGAAAAAATCAATAGAGGGATATAAATATGCCACACAATCATCAAAAAAAGATAGCGGTCATAAACGATTTCTGCGGCTTCGGACGTTGCTCGCTCGCCGTGTCGATACCGATAATCTCCGCTATGCAGATACAGTGCTGTCCCCTGCCGACCTCGATCTTCTCAAATCACACAGGCTTCGATAGCTTCTATTTCACGGATTTCACCGAGCATATGAATGCTTACGCCGCCGAGTGGGAAAAGCTCGATCTTAAATTCAGCGGTATTCTTACGGGATTTCTCGGCTCACCCGAGCAGATTGAAATAGTAATTCACTTTTTGGAGCGCTTCAAAAAAGACGGCACCGTTACGGTAATAGATCCCGTAATGGGTGACTACGGCCGTCTTTACCCTACGTATTCACCGCTTCTCGCAAAGAAAATGCGTCAGCTTGCTGCAAAAGCCGACATACTCACACCCAATCTCACCGAAGCCTGCATACTCACCGATACAGCGTACCGCACAGATATAAGCGAGCGCGAGCTTGTGGATATTTGCGAAAATCTCGGCGCGATAGGCCCTGATAAGATCGTAATATCCGGCCTTGAGCGTGGCGATGATCTTGAAAACTTCGTTTGGTCTAAAGGCACCGAGCCGACGGTTATCCGCGAGCACAAGGTAGGTCCCTGCCGTTCGGGCACGGGCGACGTTTTCTCGTCGATGATAGCCGCCAACGCCGTCAAGGGCGTTGATTTTACGGAGTCAGTACGCCTCGCATCTGCATTTATAGCAAAGGTACTTCGCCGCACGCTCGAGCTTGATCTTCCCGGCACGGACGGAATTTGCTTTGAAGAATATTTATCTGAAATAAACGGGTGACTACCATGAAAAACAAAATTAGGCTTATCTGCATCACGGGAATATTCACCGCGTTGATATTCATATTCACCGCGTACGTTCATATCCCAAGCCACACGGGATACACACACATCGGCGACGCATTTATATACCTTGCTGCGTGTCTTTTGCCGTATCCTTACGCTATGATCGCTGGATCGGCAGGCGCACTTTTCGCCGATCTTTTCACGGGATACGCAATATGGGCACCCGCTTCTGTAATAATCAAGGCGTTGTACGTGCTTTTCTTCTCGCGCCGTCAGAGTATACTCTCCGTACGCAGTCTCGTCGCTTTGTTTCCTTCCGCACTTATATGTATCGGTGGATACTATCTCTACGAGGCGATAATTACCGCCAACCTCATCGCACCGCTTGCAGGCATTCCCGGGTACGTAATTCAGTCGGCATCAAGCTCTGTTGTCTTTTTAGTCCTCGGTGCAATTTTTGATAAAGCCAAGCTTCGCGAGCGCATTCTGAAATAAAAAACGAGCCTTACGAAATCGTAAGGCTCGTTTTTTGTTTTAAGTTATTCTGCCGCTTCGGTATCAGCGGTGTCCTCAGTTTCGAGGTTTTCTACTACGTTGCCGTTTTCAGCAATGAATGCGGGAATGATTTCCTGGAAGAGCATATACTGCTTGATATAGGGCTTGCCCATTTCCGCAACGTACTGTGTGTAACCTGCCTCGTCGATCTGCTCGTCACTTACGGTGAGATTTTCAGCCTCGGCAATAGCCTGAGCCGCAAGATAAAGTCCTGCGTCAGAGGTGTAGGTTTCCATATTAGCCTCGATGTACGCGTCCTTGCTCTCGTGGCCGTAGTAGGTAGCGAGATAGTCCTCAACGCTCATTCCGTACATGCTTGCATAGTACTCAAGGTTGGAGATGTCGAGATCGATAATATAGTTGAGTGCCGCCTCGGGAATCTCGGAAACCTCTGCCTTATCAAGCAGCTCCGTAAAGAAGTAGAAGCGTGCGCTTGCAACAAGCCATTCTTCAATGTCCGCAACAAGCTCGTCAGAAGTGGTAAAGCCGTAATCAGCCGCGATATCATCGTTGAGCTCTGCCTTTATAATGTCACCGTGAATATGGTTAACAGTAATGCTAAAGGTTGCGTCCTTGCCGTTAAGCTCTTCATTGCCGTAATCCTCGGGGAAGGTTACCTCGATGTCAAACTTTTCGCCCGATGCGTGGCCGATAAGCTGCTCAAGAAAATCGTCAATGTAGTTGGTTACGCCGATAGTTACGTCAGTACCAAGACCGCCGGTGTTGCCGCCGTCGAACTCAATACCGTCAATGTAGCCAACGTAGTCGATGTTTACGGTATCGCCATCCTTAATAAGAATGGTAGGATCGGTAACTTCAACGTAGGTGTCGTACTGCGCGAGAACCTCATCAATCTGTGCCTGAACGTCTTTCTCGGAAGCCTCGATCAGGTTTCTCGTAACGTCAATGCCCTTGTACTCGGGAAGGGTTACAAAGTCGAGTGCGCGTACGCCCTCAAAGTAGCCGTTCTCGTCAAGTCCCTGGCTGTACGAAGAAACATCAGCTTCGTCTCCCGCATTATCATCTTTACAGGATACGAGAGTTGCTCCGAGCATAGCTCCTGCCAAAAGGAGTGCTAAAATTTTGCTTTTCTTGTTCATTGGTATTCTCCATTTCTTGCTTTCGCAATTTATTTTTATATTTCCCACCTGCATATCAGTTTGCAGGATAATAGGGCTTTGTTAAATGTGCGGTGATTCCTTGTTTTTCAAGAGCGTCTACCGCCAAAAGTGCCGTTTTTTCATCGGCAAATACACCAAACACAGACGGACCGCTTCCGCTCATCATAGCCTTGAGCGCTCCGGCGCCTGAAAGAGTATCCCGAATAAGTCGAGCGACTTCGCGCTCGGGCAGAACAACAGATTCAAAAATGTTAGTCATTTCCGATGCTACGGCGGTGATATCACCGCTCTCGATTGCGCTGGCGAGTTTATCCGAGGACACGTCACGCGTTTCGTAGTCATACATCTCGTCAAGCCGCGCATACGCCCACGGCGTAGATACGCCCTCGCCGGCACACGCCACAACGATAAAGCAATCGGGAAGCTTTGCACACGGCGAGCATATTTCGCCGATCCCGCGCGTCACGGCTATTCCCTGCCGCACGCAGAACGGCACGTCTGCACCGATGCGTGCGCCAAGCGCGCATATCTCGTCAATATCCAACCCTGTGCCGTAAAGCTCATTCAGCGCGAGCAGAGTAGTCGCCGCATCGGAGCTTCCGCCACCAAGCCCTGCCGCCATCGGTATATGCTTTTCGAGGTACACCGTGACATCGGATTCATCTGCTTTCGTATGATCGAAAAACAGCTTCGCCGCGCGGTACACAAGATTTTTCTCATCGAGCGGCACCCGAGTGTCGTTACATTCAAGTATTATGCTGCGTCCGTCGCGCACACGCCTTGTAAAGGTGAGCGTGTCAAATAGGTCAACCGTCTGCATAATGCTTTCGATGTTATGGTATCCGTCGGGACGGCGTGAGGTCACCTCGAGGTATAAGTTTATCTTTGCGGGTGCGTTTAATTGGAGTTCTGTCATGCTAAATCACCCTCCAATAAGCTTAATAATTGGATTTTTCTTTATCTTTACCGCCTTAAAGGGACAAAGCTCCTGACAACAGTAGCACTTGATGCAATCACTGTCAATAATAAACGCCTGCTTTTTTCCGTTTGGCGTTTTACGCATCTCAATGGTATGCCTCGGACAGCTTCGCTCGCACTCCGCACATCCTACGCACACCTTTTTATTTATCACGGGACGCGGCTGAAGCCACGTGTTAAGCCGTCCGCCGAACATAGTCGGTAGCTTTGCAAGAAGTGAGCTTCCAAGACGTCCGCCGCCCGTGTCGGGTTTCTTAAAATCGCTTACCGTGAACCCTTCTATCGGCTCGTCGGACACAAGCGTTACGTCCTCAACACGCTGGGCGCCAAGTCCGCGGCGGCTGCCTTCGTCAAGCATTATTATGCCGTCGGCGCCGATTATCTTCGCACCCACGTTGTCTACCGTGAAGGGATTTATACCCGATATGAGGCACTCCATTTTTCTTGGATTACCGCCCGTCGGGCCATTGCCCTCCATTGCAAGAATTCCGTCGAGCACGTTAAATGTCGGCTTATTATCGAGATGCATCTGACAAAGATCAACGAGCATCGAGCCGAAATCGCTGTAGTTCGGGAAGCGCGCGTGCATCTCAAATTTCGTAACGCCGGGAACCGTGCCGAAATAGTTTTTGACCGCGCCGCTGTAACCCGTCAGCGCGTGGCTTTTTAGCTTCGCAAGATTTACGATCACGTCCGCGTCGAGTATCGGCGTGATTATCGAGAACATCTTCGAGGTCTTTCCCTTCGGCGCTTCCACGTCACGTGCGCTAACATCAAAATTCAGGCGCACGCCGTACTTTTCTGCTATCGCTGTTATTCCACAGCCCTTATACGTAGCCGAAAGCGTCTGCGGTGTATACAAACCGCCGGGGCTTTCCGCAATCACTATATCCTTTGCGCTGTCCTTAAGTATGCGAATTACCGCCTCAAGCACCGCCGGATGTGTAGTTGCCGCCGCTTCAGGACTTTTCTTCATAACAAGATTCGGCTTTATCGCAACTATCTTATTTTCAAACATATGAGCTATGCCAAGCCGCGAAATTTGCAAGCGGAGCACGCTCTCGATAAGCTCCACGTCGTACGAGCCTACGCGGTCAAGTGCGACGGGTGTGGTTTTGTCTATATTAAATTCCATTTCCGCCGCTCCTTTTGCCTTTTATCCTTTTGTAACAGCCTCAAAATCCCGTACGAATTCGGGGTAAGATTTATTTATACAGCTCATATCGTCAACAAAAACGTCACCCGTACAGCCTGCCGATGCCGCAGCCGCAGCCATTGCGATACGGTGGTCGTTGCACGCGCACACTCTACCGCCCGTAAGCTTTTGCTTGCCGACGATTACAAGTCCGTCCTCACTCTCGTGAGCCTCGCCGCCGAGCGCGTTTATCATCGCTGCAGTTGATGCGATTCGATCGCTTTCCTTAATACGAAGTCGGCCTGCGTTGTAAATACGAGTAGTACCGCTTGCGAATGCCGCCATAACGGCAAGTGCAGGCACCAGGTCGGGAATATCCTTTGCATCTATATCGTGTGCAACAAGCCCCTCCCCCTTCGCTACTGTAACGTCGTCGCCGTTCCACGAAACGTCCGCACCAAAGCGGCTTACTATATCAAACAGCGCGAAATCGCCCTGCTTTGTGTCGCGGTTTATACCGCTCATTGTAACCCTGCCTCCGATTGCCGCCGCAACCGCGAAAAACGCCGCCTGCGAGCAGTCGCCCTCGACGTCAATATCATTCGGAGTAAGCATACAGCCGACAACGGTGTAACCGTCGGACTCCTCTGTGATATTCGCGCCGAAGCGGCGCAGAGTTTGCAGCGTGAGATCAACATACGGCTTGCTCTCGAGCGTTGTCGTGATCTTTATTTTGCTTACGCCTTCAAGTGAAGTCGCCGCGCAGATAAGCCCTGTAACGAACTGCGAGGAGATATCGCCGCAAAGCTGATACTCGCCCGCCGTAAGAGCTCCGTCGATAAGAAGCGGCAAAAATTCGCCGTTTTCGGGGTAAGTAAGCCTTGCGCCGCGAGCCTCAAGCAACTGCCTATATATGTCAGTAGGACGGTTTGGGAGCCTTCCCTCCCCCATGAACGTAACTCGTGCGCCAAGCGATGCGGCTATAGGAATTAAAAAACGCAAGGTAGACGCCGACTCGCCGCAGTTTATCGTAGCACTTGCACCGCGTCCACACGGCGCGCCTATGTAAAACGTCCGTGTATTAGAGTCGTACGTGATAGATGCACCGAGCGCTGAAAGGGCGCTCGCCGTAGCGGTAATATCGTTTGAAACGTCAACTCCGCGTACCACCGAGTGACCTGCAAGCGCCGCACCTATAAGCGCGCGATGCGATTGGCTCTTCGACGAGGGTATGCGAACTGTGCCGTCTATTTTAGTGGGAGCAAATTTCATATTTTTCATATCGAGTCACCAATCAGCGAAATCGGAAGTTTTTTAATGATTGGCGTCCCGATTTTATCAATAAGTATAAACTTGACTTCGTCGCCGACGCGCTTTTTATCCGAAGCAATTACCGAAAGAAGCGCATCTGTAGGATAGTCCATATCCGTCGGAAGTGACCACGCACAAAGCACGTCACGTATCTCTGCCTCGAGTGCCTTATCACATCCGAGCGCCGCGCCGACACGCGCCGCGTACAGCATACCGATTCCAACAGCTTCTCCGTGCGAGAATCGCTCGAATTTGCCGAGCTTTTCCACGGCGTGACCAACTGTGTGACCGTAATTTAGGATAGCGCGAATACCGCACTCAAACTCGTCCTCCTCGACCACGCGCGCTTTTATCTTCATACAGCGGTATATCAACTCGGTACGGGATATGCTCCTGTCCGCAATCGAGTAAAACAGCTCCTTATCCGCGATACAGCCGTACTTGATAGCCTCGCCCATTCCATCGTCCATATAACGCTTCGGGAGCGTGTCGAGGAATTTACTGTCCGCTATAACCGCGATAGGCTGGTGGAACGCACCGACGAGATTTTTGCCAATCGAAAGGTCAACGCCCGTCTTGCCGCCGATAGACGAATCTATCTGCGAGAGCAGCGTGGTCGGCACCTGAAGCACGTCGATACCGCGAAGGTACGTCGCCGCCGCAAATCCCGTCATATCTCCGCACACACCACCGCCAAGCGCAATTATCAGCGACTTTCGCGTAAGCGCTGCCGCGGCAAACGACGCGTACATTTCGGTAACGGTTTCAATACACTTACTCGTTTCGCCCGCCAAAAAGATGTGCTCGCCCGCGAGTATGATACCGCACATTGCAAGTCGCGCCTTAAAATACTCGCCCCACAGAGAAAAAACATTGCTGTCGGACACAAGAAAAACGCGGTCGTATTCTCGCCCGGACAGAGCGCTCTCGAGCGCCTCTGCAAGTATATCCGCACCGACGTAAATCGTATATTCACCATGCGAATGCACAACGTTTATCTTTTCCATAGCCGTTCTCACTACCTTTGCATAATTTGCAATTTAAAAGCGTAATTTCATACATCATAATATACCACAAATACTACTATACCACAAATCGCGTCATTTTGCAATAACACGGGCAACAAATTTATATTTTTTTCAAAAAATTCGCGAAGCCGTCACATACCCAACAGAATAAACGCAAAAAACGCCCCACAATAGGCTAATTTCTAAAATGACTTGACAATTATAGGATTTTTGCGGTATAATTAGACTGTGTAATAATATATTTTCCGGAGGTATGTCATTGAAACTCGATTGGAACCGTAAATATACGACCATCGCAGCGTACGTAGTGCTCACCGCACTGATTCTAATGGTGCTTTGCACGGTGTTCGTTAATTTTACAGGCGTGAAAAACTTTATATCAACCTTCAACGCGATAATGGCGCCGTTCTACATCGGTCTTATTATTGCGTACATCGCAAATCCGATAATGAAGCTGACGGAAAAATATATATTCCGTTTTAAAGTTACTACGGCAAGACGATTCAAGCTAAAGCGCGGTCTTTCCATATTCATAGCACTTACGGTGCTTCTCATCGCCGTTACAATACTCTTTTTGCTCATTATCCCGCAGGTCGTTCTGAGTATAACAGACCTCGTTTCAAAGATGGAGGGTTATATCAAAAATACGGTATCGTGGCTCGATGAGTTTTTACCCGATACTATATTTAACGCCGCAGACCTAACTCTTGAAAATTTCTATCACTCCATACTCAATTATTTTTCCGCCTCTGAAATTGGTGAAGAAATCTACGATATTTCCGAACAGCTCGACGTTATTTCAAATAATCTCGACACGCTGATACACAACTCAATCACTATCCTGAAGGACTACGTACCCGTAGTGATCGGCGCGTTTGCCGGTGTTGCAAACGGTGTACTCAATCTCATCCTTGGCGTATTCTTCTCCATATACATTCTTGCATCAAAGGAAAAGCTTGCGGCACAGGCAAAGAAAACGATCCGCGCTTTTTCAAATGAGCGCGGTTACAACAGCATACTCGAATTTGGAAATTATGCAGATAAAACCTTCGGCGCCTATCTTTTCGGTAAGGTTATCGACTCGCTTGTTGTAGGCGTGGTTATCTTTATTGTATTCCTTATTTTCAAGATCCCGTATGCACCGCTTTTGAGCGTACTCATCGCGATAACGAATATAATTCCGGTTATCGGTCCGTTTATCGGCGCGATCCCGGGTGTGCTCATTATATTCATCGTTGATCCCTCAAAGGTTCTTTGGTTTATCATCATCAATATAATCGTTCAGCAGATAGACGGCAATATCATCGTTCCAAAGATACTCGGCGAAACGACCGGACTTTCTTCACTTTGGGTGCTTTTCTCCATAACCGTTATGGGCGGCCTTTGGGGACTTATGGGAATGTTCGTCAGCGTTCCGATATTCGCACTGCTCTATATGCTCTTTAAGCTGTTCGTTGAAGGACGTCTCCGCAACGATAATCTTCCATGCGAAACAGAGGAATATTACGCCGAAGCGGAAATTCGCAATTTCACCGAGAACGATGCTAATAAGAATTCTTTTGCAACGCTTATCAAACGCACAAGCGAGGATACCTCCACAAAAACGCTCGGTGGAAAGCTGAAGGGCAAGATGAAGAAAAAAGGAAAAGCTTCACCCGACACCTCCGAAAATGAAAACACCGCGGATAAAGACAACTAAAAGCCGTGCGAGCCGTCAATTCTGACGGCTCGCTTTTAGTATACAAAAGGGGCGTCGCTATGCGACGCCCCTTAATTTTGGCCTTTATTTATCTGTTTCTGTTGTTGCGGAGCATATCCATGATCTCTTTGAGCTGGTCGTCCTCAACGGTTTCTTCGGTGCACTCGGTTACAATATCATCTTCAACCTTCTCCGCAACAGCCGCCTTTGCCGCAGTTTTTTCTACAGTGGGCTGCATGCTCTTGGGAGCGCTGTCGAAGCCGGTTGCGATAACGGTTACGCGGATCTCGTCCTGAAGATCGGGGTCGATTGCAAGACCGAAGATAACGTTTGCATCGGGATGAGCCTCGTCGCGAACCATACTACCTGCAACGTCAACCTCTTCGAGGCCGATGTCTGCGGATGCGGTGATGCTGAGAATGATGCCGCGAGCGCCTGCGATAGAGGTCTCGAGAAGCGGGCTGGAGATAGCAGCCTTTGCAGCGAGAGCAGCCTTGTCCTTACCGGTAGCGCTGCCAACGCCCATATGAGCGTAGCCTGCGTCAAGCATAATAGAGGTAACGTCAGCAAAGTCGAGATTGATGAGAGCGTCCTGAGTGATAAGCTCTGCCACGCTCTGTACACCCTGACGGAGTACGTCGTCTGCAACTTCAAATGCGTTAAGAAGAGTGATTCTGGTGTCGGAAACTTCCTTGAGTCTTTCGTTGGGAACTACGATAAGAGAGTCAACAACATCGATAAGGTTCTTGATGCCCTCTTCAGCCTGCTGCATACGAACCTTGCCCTCGAAAGCAAAAGGCTTGGTTACAACGCCAACAGTAAGGATACCCATATCCTTTGCAACCTTAGCAACGATAGGAGCAGCACCTGTACCGGTACCACCACCCATACCTGCGGTAACGAATACCATCTGGGTGCCCTCAAGCACCTTCTTGATTTCCTCAAGCGATTCCTCGGCAGCTCTTGCACCAACCTCAGGATTAGCACCCGCGCCGCGACCCTTGGTAACCTTTTCACCGATATCGATCTTGGTAACAGCGTTAGATCTTGCAAGTGCCTGTCTGTCGGTATTTACAGCTACAAACTCAACTCCGCGAACGTTAGCCGCGATCATACGGTTGATAGCGTTGTTACCGCCGCCGCCGATACCGATTACCTTTATATTTACATCTCCGAAGTTATTGTCAATTTCAAATGCCATGACCAAAAGCCCTCCTAAAATTTTTTATATCCGATTATCGAAACCCTCGATAAAATTTGTTCCTAATAACAATATAATAATATGATTTGCAAACTTTTTCAAGAGATTTTGAAAAAGTTTAATATTTTTTTACGATTGATGCATATTTTTCGCCCTAATCGTCAAATTCTATCACAAGATCCGGATTTTTGATAACCGGGCACTGTGACGGATCAGTTGCATCAATTGTTGCAGGCACACCATCCGCAAAGGCCGCGTGCGCAAGCATTCCTGCAACAGCCGTGAGCTTTGTAGCAAGCTCGTCACCGTTTCCAAGGTTAACCAGGTACTTATCGCTCACTATCAGTGCAAGATTGAAGCGGTCGCGCAGGTCAAACGCCGCCGTTTTTGTATAAAGCGGGCTCGTTTCAAGCGCACCGAGATATGCCCTTACGTATTTTTCCGAAACACTTTTGGAGAACTCAATATTCTCTCCGATTATCGCCGAATCTATTTCAGGGAACACAAGCTCGATAATATCCTGTGCCTCGAGTGACTCCCTATCGTCGACTCTCTCAAGCAGCCGAAGCTCACGCGACAAGACGAAATGCTCACCGTAAAGTGTCGCAAAATACTGCGGCGCATCCTCGTTTACGGTAACAATGATCGTATCCGGTAATTTCCTTGTAATGCTAACAGCATTTATGTACGGAAGATGATCTATCGCACTGTTGAAATCAGACGCTGTAACCGTAAAAAGACTCATTCCCTTTTCAACGTCGGCGTACTGAAGCAGTTGATCAGTCGTATATCTCGACGAGCCGACAACCTCAATCTCGTTCACCCTGAAAAACATATTGAGGCAAATGAGAATAAAGACGAGCACGATAGCCGCAAATACAACGGAAAGCGCGACGCGCGTTGCACGCTTACGGCTCCGCCAACGCTTTGCAAATCGCTGAAACGTCTGCTTTTTTCTTATTTCATTCAGCTCTTTTTCATCACCGGAAAAAAATCTGCTGTTCCGGCGGTTTTTCGAATTGTTCATCTTGTTCCCGCGAAAGCGCTGATCCTTTCCAAAATAAGTGATGCGAACAACGTTCAGCCTGCACGGCAAAACACTGCTCTTAAGTAATTATATCATAGCTATATGTGAAAAGTCAAGTAATTTGCGCCGATTTATATGCGCGTTTTGAGGTTTTTTCACACACTTTTACTGTTTTTTTGCTTTGTTTGTCTTGGCAAGCTCGCAAACGTCGAAATATATGCTCCGATTGGCATCGGCAAGCGCAAACGCCTTTATATTCTCACACATTTCCGCCTGCTTTTTGCCGTCTGCAATAAGCCCGGAAAGGGTCTCTGTCAGCACGTTCCCGACAAGCTCCTTCTCCTCGAAAACAATCGCCGCGCCCTTATCGGCAAGGACCTTCGCGTTTTTGTATTGGTGATTATCTGCAACGTGCGGCGACGGAATAAGCACACAGCACTTTTCAAGTGCCGCAAGCTCGGAAAGCGTCATCGCACCCGCGCGGCTGACGACTACGTCTGCCGCCGCCATAAGCTCGGGCATATTGTAAATATACTCGCATATGCGAATATTTTCGCAGTCTGTGAGTCCGTATTCCTTCGCTTTTTCACTCGCTGCCTCGCGCTCGATAGCGCCCGTTGCGTGTATATGTAAAAGTTCCGGATGATGCTTTGTGTAATCACGCATAAAGGCAAGCATCTCGTCGTTAACCTTCTCTGCACCCATACTTCCACCGTATGACAGAAGCAGGCGCTTATATTTGTCGCCAACACCAAGCTCCTTCTTCACAGAGTCCGCATCTATTGAAGCAAACTCTGGCTTTATCGGATTTCCAACCTTTACGACCTTGTCGCTGTAAGCTTCGCCGAGCGCATTTGCAGTTGCATCAAAGTTCACGTAAATACGGTCGACGTACCGCGCGAGCATCTTAACTGCAACTCCGGGAATAGCATTGGATTCGTGCACAGCCGTAGGGACTCCCATCCCTGCCGCCGCCTTGAGAAGCGGCCAGCACACGTATCCGCCCGTGCCGATAACAATATCGGGAGCGAATTCACGTATCAGCTTCTTCGCCTTTATTGGTGAAGTAAAGGCAAGCCAAGCCGATTTTATATTGTACGGTGTCAGCTTACGCTTGAAGCCCTGAACCTCAACGTGATGAAGCTTATAGCCCGCCTTTGGAACAAGCTTGTTTTCAATACCGCGCGACGTACCGACGAACTCTATTTCAGCGTCCGCCTGATTTGCGCGTATAACGTCAGCTATAGCGATTGCGGGGTTTACGTGTCCGCCCGTGCCGCCGCCTGTCATCAATACTCTCACTTTTATTACCATAGCTTTCTTTAGCGAAAGCTTCCTTCAACTGTACTATTTTTTATGCTTTGAATATCTGGAAATCGAAAGAACGATACCCATTTCAGCAAGAAGAACGATAAGCGATGAGCCGCCGTATGAGAAGAACGGCAGCGATATTCCCGTATTAGGAACGCTGTTGGTTACAACGGCCATATTAAGAACGGACTGGATCGCTATCTTTCCGACGATACCCATAACGAGAAGCTGTGAATACACGTCGGGCGCATTCATCGCAACGACAAGTCCGCGCCACACGAGCAGAGCAAACAGAATTATCACCGCCACAGCGCCGATAAATCCAAGCTCCTCGCAAACTATAACGAATATAAAGTCGTTCTGCGGCTGGGAAACGTACATATGCTTCTGATAGCTGTTTCCGAGTCCCTCACCGAAAAGTCCGCCTGAGCCTATCGCAAAAAGTCCCTGCAGGGTCTGGTATCCAGCATTTTGCGGATCAAGCCACGGATCGAGCCACACCTGAAAACGCTTTCTTGCGTGAGGAAGGATAGCAATAAGCAAGCCAACGATGCCAAGTCCTGCGCCCATGCCGGGTAACATCCAAAGGCTTGGCGCGCCACTTGAAAAGATGATAATGATACCGATAAGCGCCATAATTATCGTACCGGACAGATGCTTTTCTATAAGTACGAGTACGCACACCATACCGGTAATAAAGAGAGGCGTAATAACACCGTACCAACGGCGCACGTTGATCTTTGCAGGCTCTACTATGCGCTCGTAGTATCTGTCAAAATACCACGCAAGCATCATTGCAAGGCCGAGCTTCATAAACTCCGACGGCTGAATTTCGATAAAGCCAAGGTTAATCCAGCGTCTTGCACCGTTATGTGACATAGTGAAGCCGGGAATCGGGATAGGCACGATGCAAAGCATCAGAAAGCATCCGATAAATACGAACGGGGACACCTTACGCAAAAACTCCGGCGGTATCCTTGACGTAATAAACATAAACAAAAGACCGATAGCAACAAACACAAACTGCCTTGTGATTATGTAATAGCTGTTATCGTACATCGTTTTTGAGTATGCATAGCTCGCAGAATATACCATTACCGTACCAAATGCGAGCAGTAAAAGCACAAGAACGAAGAAAACGTAGTCTATACTTCCCTTTTCGCGCACAAGGCTTAATCTGATGGCGTTGCGCTCCTCAATGGCATTCTTATCAACCTTATATGTCTTCTGTAACCACTTTTTCGCACGGGAAACCGTACTTTCAGCATTGGGCACGCCAATGCTTCTCGGATCTCTGAGCGCAGTTTTCTGCGTGCGCACCTGTCCTGTTTGCTGTTGGTTCTGTGCGGTGCGTATACCGGTTTGCGTAGAGCGAAGCTCTTGTGTATTACCCTGACTGTTTCTGATTGCACGCATACCGTTTTGAGTGTTCTGCGTGGGAGTATTTGTCTGCGTATGAGTTATATTGTGTCCCTTTGTACCGCCCGGTGCATTATTTGCACGCTGAGCGCTCTGGGCTGTTTTGTAACGGTATCCTTTTTTGTCGTCGTGCAAATTCTCCACCTCCTGCACTTAAATTCCGAAGTATGCAAGCACACCCGCAATAACGGTGACAAGCGAAAATACGCCAACCACCTTAAGCTCCGACCAACCGCATTTTTCAAAATGATGATGGATCGGCGCCATCTTGAAAATTCTTTTTTTAGTAAGCTTATAAAATCCTACCTGAAGTATTACGGACACAGCCTCACAGATATACACGATACCTACGATAACAATAATAAGTGGATTATTTATCATAAACGCCATACCAACGGCAAGACCTCCGAGGAACAGCGAGCCTGTGTCGCCCATAAATACGCGCGCCGGATAGAAATTGTAGACCAAAAAGCCAAGACACGCACCCATTGTGATCGCCGAAACAACTGCTGTGGGAATGCTTGCGAGCGTAAACGCCGCAACTGCAAAAAACGCGCCGAGCGCAAGCGTAACGCCGCTTGCAAGACCGTCGATTCCGTCGGTCAGATTAACAGCATTGACGATACCTGTTATAAGCAGTATCGAGAAAATGTAGTAGAATATGCCAAGCTCGACCGAAATGCCGAAATACGGGATATAAAGCTCGGTCGAAAGGTTGCCCGTAAGCTTAAGCACGGCAAGAAAAAGACCTGCGGCAATAAGCTGAAGCAAATATTTCTGCGTTGCAGTGAGCCCCTCGTTGCGGTGATTTTTGAATTTTGTAAGGTCGTCAACTACTCCTATTGCACCGTTAGCAAGCGCAAATGCTATGACGGTCATCGCAGGAAGAAGTCCGTCGGCGACGTCAGTCGCTATCATAAGAACCACCGACAGCGCAAACGTTATGACTGATGCGATAATAAAGCTGATGCCACCCATCGTGGGCGTGCCCTCTTTACTCTTGTGCCAACGCGGACCTATATCGAGTATCTGCTGACCAAGCTTCATACTCTTTAACTTCGGTATGAGTATGCGCGCCGAAATAGCAGTTATAGCAAAGGTCAGTACAAGCGCGACAAGGAAATACAGTATCATATGCTTCACCTCGATGTCAGGAATTTATATTGTTATCTATAAGCGCTTTGAGCCCTTCGATAACGCGCTCGAGCCTTACCGCACGGCTCGCCTTGAAAAGCACGGCATCACCCGGACGAAGCATACCGTATGCGGCTCTTGCCGTATCATCGGCATTTTCGGTGTTGGTGTTCACGCTGATATTTTCGGTGCTGAAGGCGTGATTTATCGCGCCGAGAGCAATATTCTCCGCCTCCTGTCCGAACGTCACAAGATGCGAGATATGACGCGATGCAACGAGTGTTCCGATCTCCATATGAAGCTGCTTTGAATAATCGCCAAGCTCGCGCATATCGCCAAGCACCGCAACCGTTCGGCAGCCATTTTTATCGCCAAGCTTTGAGAGCACCTCAACAGCCGCCTTCATCGACTCGGGACCCGCATTGTAGCAGTCCTCGATGATAGTAACTCCGCCGTATTCGTATATGTTCTGACGCATTCCCGTGTTGTGGAACGCCATAAGTCCGCGTTTTATCTCCTCATCGCTCATACCGAGAAGCACGCCCACCGCAAAGGCATACGTTGCATCGTAGACGTTGTGAGTGCCGATAGTCGGTATCTTTATGTTTGTAACGACACGGTTGCCTGCAACAAGGTCGAACTCTGTGCTGTCCTCATACTCGCGTATGTTGAGTGCACGGTAATCCGCAAGCGGATTTTGAAGTGACACGAACAGCATATTCTGTGTAAGCTTACCCTTCTGCTCAAACAGCATCGGCTCGTCTGCGTTGAGTATCACCCAACCGTCCGTCGGTACGCCCTCGACTATTTCGAGCTTCGCCTTGCATATATTCTCGCGCGAGCCAAGACACTCGATGTGAGAGTTGCCGATGTTCGTGATTATAGCGATATCCGGCTTTGCAACAGCCGTCATATGCGAAATCTCACCAAGCCCACTCATTCCCATTTCAAGCACGCAAACCTGCGTCATCTCGGGCATATCGAGCACCGACAGCGGCATACCTATCTCGTTATTAAAATTGCCGGCCGTCTTATGGGAGATAAATTTACTGTTTGCCACAGAGAATACGAATTCCTTGGTTGTGGTCTTGCCGACGCTTCCCGTCACCGCAACGGTTTTGGGATTGATGCGCGCTTTATACGCCCGTGCAACCTTACCAAGAGCCTCAAGCGAGCTGGGCGTCACCATAACACGTCTTGCTTCATCCGCCTCAAGACCATCGGGAACACGTTCACCTATAACGGCTACAGCGCCTCTCTGAAGCGCCTGCCCTATATAATCGTGTCCGTCGAAGCGCTCGCCCACAAGAGCAATAAAAAGTGAGCCAGACTCCGCCTCACGCGAGTCGGTCACAATAGAAGTTATATCCTCACAAAGAGATGTTTCAAGCGACAGTATCGCCGCAAGCTGTTTTGTATCAAACACAGCCTTTTTATATCTAATGCTCATATTTCCAAGTCCTTTCGCTATCGTCGTCTAATTTTCAAAGCCGCATACACTTTGCAGTATTATATCCTTTTCCGAAAACGGCCGTTTGCCGTCCGCATCAATTTCATAGTCCTCATGACCTTTGCCCGCGAGCAGGATTATATCGTCAGGCCGGTGATTTTCTATAACCCAGCGTATCGCACGCTCACGCCGTTCTATAACCTTACAGTCAGCGCCCTCTGCCGCTCCGCGCAGTATGTCGCAAATTATCGCGCGCGGATTCTCGCTACGACTGTTGTCACCCGTAATCACGGTGAGGCTTGCAAGCGTTGTCGCCACCCTACCCATTATCGGGCGCTTCGTTTTATCTCTGTCACCGCCGCACCCAAACACCGCAATAAGCCGCCCGTTTGGCTTCTTCATCGCAAGCAGTGAGCGAAGCACACGCTCCAGCGCATCCGGAGTATGCGCGTAATCAATAAACACGTCAAAATCACAGCCGTCCGGCAGTAAAACGCGCTCCATCCGTCCGGGTATTTGCAAGGCGTGTGCAAGCGCTGCCGAGATAACCTCTTTTTTTATACCGAAAAGCCTTGCAACGCTCGCCGCTGCAAGAGTGTTAGTTACCGTAAATTGCCCTGATATCGGACACGAAACATCCTCGGAGCCATATCTGTCGCAAAATGTATACGACACACCGCGTGCAGATCCTGCGCGCGCATCGCACGCCATAAAATCTGCGCATCTGCCCTCGGCCGAATACGTAACCGACGGGGTAATTATCTCATCGCAAAGTCGCCTTGAATAGACACCGTCAGCATTTATGACAGCTGTACCGCACAGTGAAAACAGTCTGCGCTTGGCAAGATAATAATCCTCCATCGAGCCGTGGTAATCGAGATGGTCCTGCGTAAGACCTGTGAACACGCCCACGATAAACCTTAACGGATCAAGTCTGTAGTGTGACAGAGAATGTGAGGACGCTTCCATAAGCACGATCTCAATGCCCGCATCAGCCATACGCTCAAGCATCGGATAAAGGTGCTCGGGCGAAGGTGTCGTCATAAAATTCACGCTTGATAAATCACTGTCTGAAAGCACCGCCTCGTTTTCACCTATAAGGCACTTCACGGTTCCAATCACACCCGTGGTGTATCCTGCGCGCTTAAATATCTCGCGTAAAAAGTACGTTGTCGACGTTTTGCCGTTCGTACCCGTGACGGCAACAAGCAAAAGCCGCTCACCCGGACGTCCGCAGTACTCATTATACATATGAGCCGTCGCAAGACGCGTATTTTCAACCGCAACGTATTTGATCTCGGGGTGCTCCGCGAGCCACTCCGTAATTCTTTCGCACACGATCACAGAAGCACCGCGCTGAACGGCGGTACAGATAAAGTCGTGCCCGTCGAGCCTCTCGCCCGTAATACATATGAATACGTCACCCTCGCTGCATTTCAGCGAGTTCACACAAAGCCCCGTGCATTCGGTTTCGAATGTATCAAGGTTTGTTTTTGTAACGGTTACTTTTTTTAAAAGAGCGTTTAATGTTGCCATATCGTATCCCCCTGCGCAATATTTTATACTAAAATATTTACGCTGTGGGGTACGCTATTATGACATCAGTCCGTTCCGTCGAGGTAGCGGAATTCAACCGTTACTATAGTGCCGGGTGCTACCACCGTGCCTGCCGCAGGCGACTGGGATATAACCTGCGCGCCCGTGCCGACATTATAGTTCGTCGCACCGACTATCTTTATGTTAAGCTTTGAGTTTACGATCGTCTTATTGCAAACTGATGCCATCTGCCCTACGACGTCGGGAACGGTAACCGTATCCGACGGTAAAGCATCTCCCGTATACAAATATATAACGCCGCTGTCAGTAGAAAGGCGCGTTCCACCCTCGGGAGTCTGTGCAACAACCGTGGTTCCGTTGCCTATTCTCTTGAAGGAAAGCTTTTTGTTGGTAATGTTGAGAAGCGCGTCCTCAACCTCCATGCCAACGTAGTTTGCAACACCGACGTCGATGCTTGCAAGCTCCTTTGCGGTATACTGCGGCTCATATCCGAGATACGGCATAGCAACCGAAAGGAAATTCGAAATATACGGTGCCGCAACGATGCTTCCGAACGAACCGCCCGAAAGATCAGGCTCGTCAACAATTATAATAACAGCGATCTGCGGATCGTCTGCAGGCGCATACGCAACAGTAGAGCCTATGCGGTAAGGGCGGTCAGAGGTGACCCACTCATCTTCAAAGCTTACCATATTGCCGGCCTCATCGTAATAAACGTATTTATCCTGCTTCTGTGAGGTTCCCGTTTTTGCGGCTACGCTGTAGCCCTTGGTGTACGCGTTCTTTGCACCGCCGTCGGTAGCAACGCCCTCGGCAAGTATCTGCGTTATCGTATTGCAGGTCTCCTCGGAGAATATCTGCACCTTCTGCTCGGTTTCATAGGAATAGATAACGTTTCCGTCATCGTCAACCATTTCCTTCATAACGTGCGGTGTTACAAGATAGCCGCCGTTCGCTACGGTACAAATAGCCGTAAGCTGCTGGAGAGGAGTTGCCTTAAAGGTCTGTCCGAACGAATATACCGCCATCTCAACTGCGTGCATATCGTTCTCTTTATGATAGCTTCCGTAAGCCTCACCCGTAAGGTCTACACCCGTTTTAGTGGTGTATCCGAGTGCCTCGAAATACTTGTAAAACGTTTCTTTGCCTATCTTTTCGATAGTGTTCATCATAAGAGGGTTGCAGGACTGCTGAAGTCCGCGTGCAAACGTGACCTGACCGTGTCCCCACGTACGGTGGCAGGAGATGCGCTGACCGTAGCCCTCAACGTAGTAGCTGCCCGCGCAGTAGAACTGATCGTCCACGCTGACAACGCCCTCCTCGAGTGCGATCGCCGAGGTGATGATCTTGAACGTAGAGCCCGGCTCATACGGCTCGCTGACTATTTTATTGTTCCACATCTCGTAAATAAGATTGGTGCGAAGCGCGTTGTATTCGTCGGAGTCCTCCTCGTATCCGCTGCTCTGAAGCTTCTGAAGGTGCTCCTCGTCAAGCGCATAGGGATCGTTGCAGTCGTAGTTCGGGTATACAGCGCCCGCGAGTATACCGCCCGTATTTACGTCCATAACTATTCCGCAAACACGGTTGGTTGCCTGTGCTGACTCATATGCCGCCATAATCTGATTTTCAAGCTCGTGCTGAAGGCGCATATCAATGGTGCTTACTAAATTAGCACCGTTTTCTGCACCGACGTAGCTTTCGTATTTAAACGGCATATCCTGCTGAAGGGCGTTGCGCGCGGTAATATACTTACCCGACGTGCCCTGAAGATAGTCGTTATAGGTTGCCTCAATTCCGTATACACCGTCGCCCTCGGAATTGGTAAATCCGATAAGGTGGCTGGCAAGACTTCCGTACGGATAATAGCGCTTTGACGTCGCGCTGATGTTTATCATACCCGTGAATCCGTTCTCTTTGACAAACTCACGAATAATATTCGCCGTTTCCGGATCAACGTTCTTCTTTATAGTTTCGTCCTGACGGTTAGTCTTGGCATATTTGTCAAGTATCATCTGACGGTCAACCTCAAGCACCTCAACGAGCTTGTCGGCGATCATCACCTTTGCCTGCTCCTTAGTCGGCGCATCATCGTCATTCTTTGCGGGCTCGTAGTTGTTTATAGCATAGGGAGATATAAATATGCGGTACGTCGTGGTATTGGTTGCAAGCAGCTTCATATTGCAGTCAAATATCTTACCGCGCTCCGCATCCGTCGTATATTCCTTTGTAAGCTGATCTATAACGATCGCCTGATACTTATCGTTATCGACTATCTGCAATAAAAACAGTCTGCCTATCAAAAACACCCAAGCAACTATAAGTATCAGCGCAAAGATAAGCGTGCGCTTAAACGTTGCTGCGCGCTGTGAACGAAACGGCATATATACCTCCAAAATGCTATTATAACGGGAAATTTCGGAGAGTAAGCGACCACAAAAAGATGCCTACTCTCCGAAGCTTGTTCTCATACTATAGATACTGTTTGATACTCGGTTTGATGACTGTACCTTATATACCGAAGGAACTGAGTATTCTGTCGATAAAGGAATCGGCAAAGCTCTTAAGCCCATCGATAAATGACGTCTTCTCCTGTTCAACCGTTTCAATTATCTCTATCTTGTCTTCTTTATGTACCGTCAGGTAATATCTGTCAACCTGATCCTTCTTGACCATACCGAGCTCTTCCTTGGCTATCTCCTCCACTACGCGAAGATCGTCGCGCGTTTCAAGCAGCAGACCAAGCTCGTCGCTCTGCTTAACAAGCTCGTTGTACTTCGTCTTAAGCTCGGAATTCTCCGCCGTTATATCGTTGATCTGAACTCCCGTGGTTATTATAGAAAGCACAAGCACGGTAGCGCAAGCGGCAGTGAGGATTATGGACAGAGGGAAAGCGCGTCGCTCGGATCTGTCTACCTCTATAGTAAGGTTTTCAACAGTAGTCTTTACTCTTGCAGCAGCTTTTTCAGCTTTGGAAACAGCTCTCGTTTTCGACTTTGTGCCCGTTTTAGCTCCTGTACCTACACGCGGAGTCTGCGCGGTAGTGGAACGCGGATCAGCCGCTACTCTGCCAATTGAAGCTGTGTTACTGCCGACAGCTGCTCTGCCTCTTACCGCTGCTGTTGAATTTACAGTCTGACCAAGCGCGTTTTTCTGAGCAACAGGGCGTCCTTCGGCAATTGATTCGAAGGTATACTCTTTGTATGCGGGACTAGTGGAGATGCGGTTATCGGAAGTTTGCTTTTTGTTTTTCTTGGATTTAAACTTTGCTTCGGTCACGACCGTTTCTCCTTTCGGCTTAAAGTTTTTCTGCTATACGAAGCTTTGCGCTGTGAGAGCGCGAATTTTCGTCAAGCTCTTTTTCTGATGGAAGTATAGGCTTATGTGTGAGAACCTTTACCTTCGGCTTGTTGCCGCATACGCATATCGGAAGGTCCTTCGGGCAGGTGCATCCGCTCGCCGCCTTCGCAAACGTCTGCTTTACTATTCTGTCTTCAAGCGAGTGGAAGGTTATAACCGAGAGCCTGCCACCCTCGCCAAGCGCGTATATAAGCGCATCAAGCGTAGGCTCTATTATGGAAAGCTCGGAATTAACCTCAATGCGAATCGCCTGAAACGCTCGCTTCGCTGGATGTGAACCGCACTCGCGAGCCTTCGCGGGGATTGCTGATTTTATAATGTCCACGAGCTCAAACGTGCTTTCTATCGGTTTTACCTCACGCGCGGCACATATCTTCGCCGCGATACGCGGTGCAAAGCGCTCCTCGCTGAAGTCGTATATGATCTTTTTAAGTTTGTCCTCTGAATAAGTGTTAACAACGTCGTATGCCGAAAGCGGTGCATCGGGATCCATACGCATATCGAGCGGCGCATCGTGCATATACGAAAATCCGCGCTCGGGTGTGTCAAGCTGATAGGACGATACACCAAGGTCGATAACGGCGCCGTCTATTTTATCAATACCGAGCCGCGCGAGAACGTCGCCGACGTTTCTGAAGTTGTCGCGCACAAACTCTATTCGCTCGGAGTATTTCTCGAGTCTTTTCTTTGATGCCGCGATAGCCGCGCTGTCCTGGTCGATCGCTATAAGCTTACCGCCGCCCGTCAATCGGGATGCGATAGCCTCGGAGTGACCGCCTCCTCCAAGTGTACAGTCAACGTATATGCCGTCGGGCTTTATATTAAGTCCGTCAACCGACTCGGCAAGCAGTACCGAGTAGTGCGAAAATACAGGTGCGTTGTCCTTGTCCATCAAAGTCCAAGCTCCTTCATCTGCTGTTCTATCGCCGCGATATTATCGCCGCTCTTCATAGAGTTCCAACGTTCAGCATCCCAAAGCTCTGCACGGTTGCCAAGTCCGAGAAACACAGCCTCGCGGTCAAGGTTCGCAAATTCGCGAAGAACCTGCGGAAGCGTTATACGTCCGTGTGAATCGGGGCTGACCTCGAATGCGAAGGCGAAAATAAAGCGCTTTATCTCTCTTGTCTGCGAGTCGGGAAGCATTTCAATTCTTGCACAGAGCTTGCCCCACTCCTCGGCACTGTAAAGTGACAGACATCCGTCAATATTTTTTGCAATGGTAAAGGTGTCGCCAAGTCCGTCGCGCAGTTTAGCAGGCACGAAAACTCGCGCCTTTGCGTCGATCGTATGAAGGTATTCACCCATCAGCATCCGTGCCTCACCCCTTTAAACCAAATTATGGGGAAATTTCACCATTTTGAACCTATTTCTCCCACCCTAAAAATATTATACCGCATAATGCGGATAATTTCAATAGTTTTCGCAAGATTTTTTTCGGTAAAATGCAAATTTTTTTGCACTTTTCACGGAAATTTCGTCCACAATTTAGTGCGGTATATCAATATTTGGTAATTATGTAATTATAATGATGTTAATTTTTTTTGAACGCCTCAATAAGCTCGGCTACGCCAGCCGGAACACACTTCGAATAATCGCATCCGTAGCGTATCAGCTCACGCACCATAGTGGAGCTTATGTGCATATACTCCGCCTTGGTCGGAATGATGATCGTATCAAGTTCGGAAACAATCGAGCGGTTGATAAGAGCAAGCGACATTTCGTAGTCAAAATCAGTCGCAGAGCGTGCTCCCTTTACGATAGTTCCGATGCCGTGCTCTACAGCATAATCCGCAAGCAGGCCGCCCCAAATATCAACGTGCACGTTGGGTATCTTGTCGAACGCCGCGTGAAGCATCTGAAGACGCTCATCGGAGCTGAAAAACGTAGTTTTTGAGGAGTTTATAAACTCGGTGACGTACACCTCGTCGAATATTTTAGCCGCGCGTGCAACGAGGTCGTAGTGACCGACCGTCGGCGGATCAAAGCTTCCGGAAATAAGCGCTATTTTAGGATTTAACATACTGTTCCCTCCTGTTTTTATTTTCTGCTCAAAACGGTGATATAAACGCGTCCGTAGCGGTTCTGCTTTTCGACGGCATATTTGTCGGCAAGAGCCTCGTCACCACCGAAAATATCGTCGGTTTCATCCTCACAGAATATCCACGCACCGTCAGCAAGAAGGTCGGAATCCGCAAGCTTTTCAAGCGCAGATCTCAGCATGCCGCTCCCGTACGGGGGATCGAGAAAAATAAAATCGAACTTCTCGCCCTTTGTGCCGCGGATATAGTCCGCGTAGTCCATTGTAACGACGCGGCAACGCTCCCAAAGGCGCGTCTTCTGCGCGTTCTGCTTGATGATAGCCGTAGCATCGGCAGAACGGTCTACGAGGTGAGCCTTCTCAGCTCCGCGTGAGAGCGCCTCAAGTCCGAGCTGACCGCTTCCCGCGAAAAGATCGAGCACTCTCGCGTCGGGCAGATCGAACTGTATCATACTGAATATTGCTTCCTTAACGCGCTCCGCGGTCGGGCGTGTTGCCTCTCCTTCGAGGGTTACAAGCTTTATTCCGCGCGCGCTTCCTGTAATTATTCTCATTTTTTCGACTCCTGATTTTTATAAAATTCTATTATGGCATCGGCATTTGCACCGCTGATACCGGGCACTCTGACAAGCTCGCTTTTGTCTGCCCTTTTGATCGCCGCAATACTGCGAAAATGCGCGAGTAGGCTCTTTGCTTTCACCGTGCCGATACCGTCTATTTTTTCAAGCGTAGAATGCTTGAGTGTCTTTGATTTTGCCTTCTCCATTCGGCCCACTGTGTAGCGGTGAACCTCCTCTTGGAGCTTGTATATGAACTGAAATACCGCCTGCTCTCGAGCTATGCTAATCTCGCCCGTATCATCGGTTAAAGCACGAGTTTTGTGGAACTCGTCCTTGACCATACCGAAAACGGGAATCTCGCATCCAAGCTCTTCCATAAGCTCGCGCACAACGGACACGTGTCCCTTGCCGCCGTCGAGCAAAATAAGGTCGGGCGCAGCTCCGAACGAGTCGTCGGACAGATGCGAAAGTCTGCGTGATAATGCCTCGCGCATCGCGCCGTAGTCATCGATGCCGTCGGTTGTTTTAATTTTGAACGTGCGGTAGTCGGATTTGTTGAATTTCGTGCCGTCGGTGACAACCATTCCGGCGGTTATATTATCCTTGCCGAAGTTTGATATGTCATACGCCTCAATGCGCTCGGGTACGACCTCGAGAGCCAACATCGAAGCAAGCTTGACGAGCATCTTGTTGTCCTTCTCCGACTGCGCCTTGTAGAGCATCGCCTGCTGCTTTGCGTTGTCATACACCATCTCACAAAGCCGTCTGCGGTCACCGCGCTCGGGTGTGCGTATATCAGGCTTATATCCAACGCGTGCGCGTATCGTTTCGGTAAGCGCCTCGAGCTCCGTATCGGGAAGTGTGAAATCGAGGATTATCTCGCGCGGCACGTACTCACGGATATTGTAAAGCTCCGAGAGAAACGCGGACATATTCTCCTCATCAATGATCTTTTCTGCAGGGAACGTAAAATGCTCGCTGTCGGTTATACTGCCGCCACGAATATAGAATACGGATATGCACGAGCAGACCTCGTCCGAGTAAAGCGCAATAACGTCCTGCTCCTCGTCGGGTGCGCCAACTACCTTCTGACGCTGCCAAAGCTTTGAGAGCGCATCTATGCGGTCGCGGTAACGCGCCGCCGCCTCAAACATTAAATTTTCCGAGGCATACTCCATCTTCTCGCGAAGCGAGTCCTCACACTCGCGGAATGAGCCACGCAAAAATGCGGTTATTTCCTTAAATATTGCCCGATATTCCTCACTTGATACCTGACCCGTGCAGGGAGCGACGCAAAGTCCGATGTGACGGTTAAGGCACGGTCTTTCCTTGCCGATGTCACGTGGGAACTCGCGGTTACACGATGCTATGCCGAAGGTTTTCTGCACCGTTCCTGCGATACTGTAAATCGCAGAAATGCTCGAATACGGACCAAAATATTTCGCTCCGTCGGCAAGACGTTTTCTTGTAACGGTAAGCTTCGGGAACTCGTCATTCAGAGTTAATTTAATATACGGATAGGACTTTGCATCCTTGAGTCTTATGTTATATTTGGGAGCGTGTTGCTTGATAAGGCTGTTTTCGAGCGAGAGTGCTTCAATTTCCGTATCGGTCAGGATATAGTCGAAGCTATCAACGCTCATCACCATTCGGCGAGTTTTCTCGTTATGGTGCGCCGACTCGTGGAAATACTGAGATACGCGGTTTTTAAGTGAGCGCGACTTGCCAACGTAGATAACCTTGCCTGCCCTGTCGCGCATAATATAAACGCCCGGACGAAGCGGAAGTGAATTTGCTTTTTCAAGCAGCTGTGCGCGCTTTTCCTGTGCCTTTTGTGATGTCTGCACGTCCATTAAAATCCACCTGCCTCCTAATGCGTTTTAAAGAAAAGGCGGACCGATGCCGAAAATGCACTGCGGTCCGTCAAAACTATTAAATCTACCGCGCCAATACGCGACTCAACACCTATAGTCGAAATTATTCGCCAAAGCCGGTGTCGATAAGCTCGCACAGACCGTCGAGTGCTGCATTCTCATCGCTGCCGTCAGCAATAAGAGTGATAGTCATACCCTTGGTAATACCGAGGGAGAGTACGCCGAGAAGGCTCTTTGCGTTTACACGTCTGTCTTCCTTCTCAACCCAAAGAGAGCTCTGGAAGGAATTTGCCTTCTGGATAAAGAACGTAGCAGGTCTTGCGTGAAGACCAACGTTATTCTGAATAGTGACATTACGGGATATCATAGTTATACGCTCCTAACATAAGAATGAAGATTATTTGTAAGGTAAGATTTCGCAATTATAAGTGTTACCGACAACATATAAGTATCGGTAAAAAGTCAATGTGTAATCAATACACCGATTATAGTATATCATTTTTGAAAAATAAAATCAATTGCCTTTTTGCATATAAATTATCGCGACAAAGTACATTTTATCTGTGTTTTGCAGAACTTTTACACAGTTTTGCGTGTTTTTATGGAAATTTTTAGCACACGCCCATTGACATCGCATTTGCGGTATGATATAATGTTGTAACAAATCATGCCGCAAAGGAGCTGCGTAAATGGATAAGGTTAAAATAGCAATACTCGGTTCAGGCTCCATAGCTCACGCAATGGCAAGAGCTATGCTGTGTGTACCAAATGCCAAAATACATTCGGTGGCATCGCGCAGCTTCGATAATGCAACTGCCTTCGCAAAGGAATTTGACGTACCGAACGTATACACCTTCGATGAGTCGATTGCCGACACAGCACCCGACCTCTACTATATTGCCCTTCCGCACCCCCAACATTACGACTATGCGAAAAAATGCTTACTCGCAGGCAAAAACGTACTTTGCGAAAAGCCACTTTGCATAAACGCAAAATTAGCGGAGGAGCTTTTCCTTATTGCCAAAGAAAAAGGCGTATTCTTCGCGGACAATATGTGGACGAGATTTTTACCCGCTGTGGGCATAGTCAAAAAGCTTATAGCCGACGGTGCTATTGGCGAGGTCAAGCACGTATCCGCGGCAATTTCGGAAAATTGCCTTGGTAGCCGTATGATGACAGACCCCATGATGGCAGGCGGAATGTTACTCGACTGCGGCATATACGTACTCACCTGCATTGACCTTTTGCTTGGGCGTGATATTTCCGACGTGCAGACCTCCGCGCGTCTGTCAGATGAGGGCGTTGATCTGCACAGCGTTACAACTCTTACCTTTGCCGACAAAAGGACCGCGTCGCTGTATATCTCCATGGATTCATTCTTCCCGAATAAGATCTCCGTCGCAGGAGAAACCGGATATCTTGAATTCACCTGTGCTTACAATTGGAGAAACATCGGAATATACAGAAATACGGATAAGCTTATCAGAGCCGTGGAAATTCCCGAGCAAAAAGCGGGTGGCTATGAATACATCGTATCCGCCGTGTGCGATGCTGTTATCGCAGGCAAGACCTGCTGCGAAGAAAGCACCCCCGAGGACACGCTTTACATTCTTCGTCAAATGGACGCCCTTCGCGAAGCGTGGGGACTTAAATATCCTATGGAATAAGCACCAAAGGCTATGCGCTTTATGCGTATAGCCTTTTCTGTTTGCTGTATATTTATGTGATATTTATGTTAGTTTGATGTTATATTAGCATTATTTTGACATTATTTTAGTGTTATATTGACATCCAACTTAACATTATGGTAAAATTATGTTGTAGCTGTGCACTGTATACTGCGCAGAAATAGTAACCCTCAGGAGTATTTATTATGGACAAGGTAAAAGTAGCGATTTTCGGTACGGGCGGTGTCGCCCACTCTATGGCAAAGGCTATGATGTGTGTAGAGGATGCAACGCTTTACGCTGTTGCGTCTATCGATGATAATGAATCAAAAAAATTCGCCGAGGAGTTCGGCATTCCTAATGCACTCACGTATGATGAAGCAATGGCAGATTCAAATATAGATCTTTGCTATATCGCTCTGCCGAATATATTTCATTTTGATTATTCAAAAAGATGCCTTCTCGCAGGCAAGAACGTTCTCTGTGAAAAGCCTCTTTGCGTAAATGCGCGCCAGGCGGAGGAGCTTTACGCTATTGCCAAAGAAAAAGGACTTTTCTTCTCCGATAATATGTGGACGAGATTTTTGCCGTCTGTTAAAATAGTTAAACAGCTTATCGACGAGGGCGCGATCGGCGAAGTACATAATTTCTTCGCTTCGATGGCGGGCGATTATACAAAGGGCAAAAAAATGCCCGATCCCAATCAGGCAGGCGGAATATTACTCGACTGCGGAATCTACGTGCTCACCTCTATGGACATTCTTCTCGGACGCGAGATCGAAAAGCTCGAAACGTCCGCACTTCTCTCCGAGCGCGGCGTAGACCTTCGCAGCACGACGACCTTCAGCTATCCGAACGGCGTAAATGCGACACTCTTCCTTTCAATGGACACCATAAGTCCGTGCAGAATCACCGTTGGCGGCTCGAAGGGATACCTTGATTTCGCGTGCCCGTACAGTTGGCAGGATATCAACTATTTCAACCGCGAAACAGGCGAGCGCAAAAAGATCGAATTCCCCAAATACGAGGCAGGCGGATACGAATATATCGCCGGGGCAATTTGCAAAGCGATCAAGGAGGGGAAAACCTACTGCGAGGAATGCAAGCCCGAAGACACGCTTTACATTATGCATCAGATGGACACCCTTCGCGAAAAATGGGGACTCAAATACCCTATGGAATAAACAAAAATCACCTGCGTCATAGAGTCGTACTCTAAAGGACAGTTTTCAAAAATACGGTATATCTCGAAAAAGGTATGCCGTATTTTGCATTTGGGGACACAAATGCAGTGCTTCGTATGCCTTAATTAAAGACATACGAAGCACTGCATTATTTTTATATTCAGTTAAAATTCGATTTTGCCTATGAAGCGGTAGAAAATTTCAACCTCTTGGTCTTTGAAGCCGTCGGGGCTTGTAACACCTTGATGGATAACGACCTTCTCAATTAGCTCGTGAAGCAGCGGGGCGGTCAGCTCCGAGATTACTGTGTATTTCTGTATCAGAGCAATCCACCGTTCTGCGTTACGCTGCGTTTCCACGCTTTCGGCAAGTCTTGCATTTAAGGCGGCGATCTTTTCGTCCAAACCTCTTTGCTCGTCTTGATAGCGTTCCCGAAGCATATCGTAGTTACGCTCGTCAATCCTTCCCATCGCGTGATCCTCGTACAGCTTCGCAAACATCGTATCAAGCTCCTTTTGCCGCTTGACCGCTTTGGCGAGTTCCTTTTTGGAAATGCTCGTTTCCGCGTCACGTTGCTTTTGTCCGTTTTTCAATAGGCGATCTAAAAGTTCTTTTTCGTCCTTGTGCGCCAATGCTACCCACTGCTGCAATCGTATCAGCACCAAATTGTACAGCGTTTTGTAATTGATGAGGTGATTCGTACATCGTTCCTTGCCGTATTGACCGTAAGTAGAACACTCAAACGAGCGATAAACGCTGTCCTTATATTTTGTCTCCTTCAATCTCATACCGCTTTTGCAATCGGCGCATCGAAGCAATCCCGCAAAGATCTGAATCCGTCCGCTTTTCCCTGAGCGTTTCCTTTGCGAAACGTGAGCCTGCACCTGTTCCCACAGATCCATTGAGATCAACGGCTCGTGTGTATTCTCCACGCGATACCAATCGTTCTCGTCCACCAAAACTTGTTTCTTGTTCTTAAAGGAAACGTATTTTCTTCGGTAGTGAATACTGTGTCCGATATAGGTTTCATCCTTTAGAATAAAGCCTATTTGCGGATTGGTCCAAAGATACTTTTGATTTTCGGGTTTGCCCTCAAACAGATGGGAAAAGAACCCGAATCTTTCATATTGTCGCCAAGATGGCGAAGGGATCTTTTCGCTTTCCAAGGCTCTGCGAATTTTGTTTGGTCCCAATCCCGTAGCGGCAAGTGTGAATATCTTTCTGACTACCCAAGCGGTTTCCTCGTCGGGAACGATCTTACCCTTGATGCTTTCGTGCTTCAAATATCCGTATGGTGCGCAATATCCCGACCTTGCTCCGTTCTCAAATCTCACCTTCATTGCCGCCTTGACCTTTTTACTCGTTTGTCTTGCGTGCATCTCGTTAAGGATATTAAGGAACGGCGCAATCTCACTCTCGCCCTTTTCACTGTCAACGCCATCGCTGACCGCGATATAGCGAACGTTCTTGGACGGAAAGTAGATCTCGGTGTACTGTCCCGTAAGGATATAATTTCTTCCGAGTCGGGATAGGTCTTTGGTAACGACACAGTTGATCTTGCCGTTTTCTATATCGTCAAGCATACGTTGAAAGCTCGGTCTATCGAAATTCGTTCCCGAATAGCCGTCATCCACGTATTCATCGACGAGCCTCAGCCCGTGTTCTCGGCAGTATTGAGTAAGCATTTGTCTTTGGTTGGATATGCTGACGCTTTCACCGTGAACGTCATCGTCACAGCTAAGTCTTAAATAAATTCCCGTATTGTAGATTTGTTGTTTCAAATGAGTTCCTCCTTCGTGACTCGAAACAATCCAATGGTACAATACTTGCTTACACTCGTATTATACCATAGATTGCTCTCGGATTCCATAACTTTTTGTAAATTTATGATGCGCTTTCATTCTTACCGACAGGGGTAACAGCCGCCTCGTTCTGTATCACGTTCTGAACAAGCTTATTCAATTGCCGTCCGTCATCTATAAAATGCTCGGTGATTTTAATACGTGTTTTGCCCTCGGTGTAATACAATTCGCCCTTGTAGTTACGGCTCATATCTCCCTCATCATCCTTACAATCTACAAAATGGAGCTTGTCTTTTCCAATGTTCAAAATTCTTATTCTTTTTCTACCCATCCATTATCCCCCTTGTTTGTTGATCTCGTTCATCTTGGCTCTTGCCATTGCCTTGCGTTCTTCGGTATAGGGATCGGTGATGCGATAGGCAAACCTTTTCTTATCGATCTCAAAGGAAAGGCATCCAAGCTCGTCATCATCGGTCAGCCGACAGAGGTCAGGGAACTTCTCGGCAAAGGCAAGCAGCCGTTTTTTCAATGCTGTGTTGTGCGTCCGTATGACTACGGGCGCGGGTGTTTCATCAAAATAGATTTCGGTTGTCTTTTGGCTTTTGGTTTTATTCGTTATCATTGTTTTTTCTCCTATTTTCATAAAGCTTTTGAAGCAAGGCGTTTTTTGCTCAAAAAGGCTCGGTCAAGAGCGTTGGAAAATGCGAATTTTCCAATAGAAAGTGCCTTTTTGATGTGGGATACGATTTAAGGCGTCAGAAACAGAAAAATCTGTTTTTTCACGGTCAAGACCGTATCCCCGGTTTTACTTATCCTCGCGGGCATCGCGGCTCTTGCTGCCCTTGATCTGTGCCATTATCTCGGGCGGTATCTTGTCCACAAGCCGCTTGTAGCGTTCAACCTGCTTTTCAAGAAGATATACGTCGGTCTTGTATTCCTCGATCTCTCGGTTCGCCCGATGGTTTTCAAGTTTTAGATCGAACACCTTTGAACTCTCTCGGTCAACCTTTGCGGAAAGGCTCTCAACCTCTTTTTCAAGCCCCTCAATGTGCTTGGTGGTTTCCTTGACTTTTGATGAGAAATACTCTCCCTCCTTCGCCCACTCTCGTAGAAGTGTTAGAGCTTCTTCCGACTTGCCCTTGGCATTAAACATACCGATATTGGAGAGGATGGTTTCGACCTCGGAATACATCTTGTCAAGATGCTCGGCTTTCTTGTAGAGCCAAACGGGAATGTGCTTGCGGTGAGTGATCTTAGCAGACTCCCCGCGTTCAATGACCTCATACTTTTCGTGCATATGCTCGTAGAAGCCGTCCTGCCAAAACTCCGATAGCCGCGCTTGGTTGCCGACGATCTCCTTTGCGGTCAATCGGTTATCCTCAGATAGTGGCACAAAGCAAAGGTGCATATGAGGTGTTTTCTCGTCAAGGTGGATAACGGCGGATATGATGTTTTGCTCTCCCACTCGTTCCGCCATAAAATCATAGGCGCGTTTCATATAGGCGAGCATTTCATCGTGGCTCATCGGTTGGAGCAAATCGGGCGATCCAGTGATGAGCGTTTCCACAAGAAGTATACTATTCTTCTTGATGACCGTCTTACATTCGCTCTCGGCTATGCGCACCTTTACTATCTTGCGATAGCTTTTCTGTGCGGGTGTTTTCAGATGGATATTGTCCTTGCTCTTTTCAAGGTCAATATCGGGGTTGGACTTGTAGGATTCTTTCTCTCGTTCGTTGTGTTTCTGCGCACTGAGTATCGTGCCGCCCTTGTGTTTCTTAAATCTTAAAATTGCGTGTACTGCTATAAGCGTTTCCTCCTGTTAGTCGTAATTTTGATGGATGCTTGTGAGGAAGCGAGGAGACGCGGGTACACCGCACAAACGCGGCGGCGCTGTCACGCCTTATGCTTTCGTCGAAGTTCTGCCGCCATTAAGTGAGGCGGCAGAACTTCACCGAAGCGGAGCAAATTTGCCTGTGCAAATTTACTCTGTGTTTATACGGTGTAACACACTATACCTTGCGATGCAAGGCGTGTGCCATCCGTTCCCTCTGGACTCCCTAAAAGGCTGCGGCGGAGCAGAAGCAATCCAACCCCATTGCCTCTGCATCCTTGCAACCTTACGGCTCATTTCGGCACAAGCACACCCGCAGCTTGTCCCTTATTTGCCGTATCGAAGTAGACAACATTCTCACCGTTGGCTCGAATGTTTCCCTCCGCAACGGACGAGTATATCCGTTGCTACCGCCTCCGCGACCTCCTTTCTCTCGTCGGCGGTTATGTATTTGTGGGGGCAGTTATCATATATCCGACGATACTGCCGCCGTGTTTTTCGGGTGGTAACTTCTCACTTCGGCTCACTCTGAGCCGAGGTTAACCTCGCGCCAAGATGGCACGAAGCGCGGAAGAAAACAAAAAAGACCCGTACTTTTACATACAGGTTACGGAGAGAAACACCAAAAAGCGAACAGCACTTGTTCGCTTAAAAAGGTGATCTCCGTGCCCTTTATGTATGTAAAAGCACGAGTCTAAAACCTCGTGGACGCTGTGCTTTGCGTATAGAAAAACGGGACTTACTCAATTGCCCGCGGCACTTATAATCATATTTTGTTTGTATAAGATTAAGCCAAACAGGCTATACTCATAATGGAGTAGTCTGCCCAACTTACATCTTAGGGAGCATTAGTATATCATATGATGTTAACTTGTCAAGGAGAAATTTGTAGGTATAAGCAAAATTTGCAAAATATTCATTTATGAAAATAGGCGTTGCCGTGAATGCAACGCCTATAACTATAAATAATTTGGAGTTTTTATTTGGATAATAGAATGTTTAGCAAATATTTAACTTTTGTTTTATGAAGTTAATAATGCTGTTATAACGTTCCATTCTGCTATTGACACTTGCTACTGCATCTTGAGAATACAACAGATAGTTTCTAACGAATTCATTGCTATAATCGTTTGCAAAATACATTTGATAGAATTCACAAATAACATTTATAACATCTTCTTTTTTTGCTTGATAATAGTTTTCTGCTTTAAGCGCATATGACACTACAAACAAAGTATACAAGTGAGTTATTTTTGTTATTTGATTGATGATTTTAGGATCAAGGTTTTCTATTACTTGTTTCATCTCGTCTAACATCAAAATAACCGTTTCTTTATCTTCTTTGTATTCACTATAACTTTCATTGTATAAGTCATACATCTTATTTACTGTACTCTGACTTGTAGCAATTTTCATTCCTTTTCTAAGGAATATGAGTAAGTGACTGACAAACTCGACATCTTTCATTCTACGAACATCGGCGCTTGAGAACACTTTGTATTCATTCCAAAAATCTAATTCAGCAAGTTCTATTGACAATTGTATGAATTTTCCATTAAATTGAGCATTTCTCAACTCTTGGGGATTTAATACCTTATTAGTAATGTTCAGACGCAAAAACATTGTTGTTATTTCTTCGGGTGTAATTTCATTATTTAAATCATTAATGTTTATTGCGTAAGACCAAATATCTTTTTTATTTTCGTCCGGCAAATCACAAAACTTTTTATTATCCCAAGGTGCATCGTTAGTTGATAGTAAGTGCTTTTTTGTTAGCGGGAATTCGTTGTTAAGATAACTAATTATTGCACCAACACGCTGTTGTCCATCAACAATGCTGTATCGGATTTTACCAGTTTTGGGATCTGGTTCTTGTTGCCACAAGTATATTGCCGGAATATCATATCCCAATAATATAGTTTCAATGAGACCTATTTTATGTTTTTCTTCCCACACATATCTTCTTTGATAAGAGTTATCAATAAATATTTCTTCATTATCAAACATCGATTTTAATTGAAACACCGTTCTTGTAGTTGGGGTTATATTCTTTATAATTTTCATATCATTCTCCTTCTTTCGTATATGGATTCTTTATATCGTATATTGTTTTAATTAGATTTTGTTTGTAATCATCATAAGAGCTATAAATTCGATAGCTGATTTTCTCGGGGAAATTAAATTTTATCTGCAAATCCTTTATGTACCCCGATGTCTTCTTCTCCCACTCTTTATACAAAGCAAGATTTGATGTGTAATTATAATGAAAATCGATAAAATGCTTAAAAATATTTTTTGCTGTTCGAGTATATGCTATGCCGGTCAAATCAGAAAAAACATAGTCTTCAAAAAATTGTTTCCAATAAGATTCGAAAAGTCTCTTTTTTATAATAACAATATCGATATCTGATTCCTCATTGAAATCCGAAAAATCATTTTCAGGAGACAAACTGAATCCCAAAAGTGCACTTCCACATATGAACACATCGGTTGGAGGAATATCAAAAACCCCAGCCATATACGTTTTGAACTCTTGATACTTTGATATTGCACTATTGGGAAACTCATTCGTAAAAAACCAAGGTATAGGAGTAGCCATAATCTCGTTTACAATATCATTGATATCGTTTTTAGATTGCGCTTCTTTTATTCTTTTGCTTAGTTCATCTTTATTCATAATGTCTTTTATTTACCAATCGTATAAAAAATTCCTTTTCCATTGCCGTGGCGTTCAATCTTGCCTTCCTGCTCCAACTGCAATAGAATATTTCGTGTTTTTGTCAGCTTGAAGCCCAATTCTTCTTGCACCTCGGCGCGAGTGGCTCTGCCGCATTTAGCAATAAAATCATAGACAAGCTCTTTATCGGTACGGATTTTCTTGGATTCTTCCATATACGTCTTGTTAGGCAAAACCAAAAGGAAGCCGTTATCCGCCACTTCAAAGCGCGGTTCAAGTCCCGTATGCTCATAATCGCCTTGTATTTTTTCAATGCCGGTGCCGTATGCTTCAACGTATTTGAGCTTGAAGAACACGTTAGCAAGTCTTTCGTTTCTTGAACGCGAGACTCCGAGCATCATATCCTCATAAGTCATTCCTGATACCAAACCACCTATGGACACGTATTCGATACGGTTTTTATAAATACTAATAAGGATGCTGCCGTTAAGCGAGTAATCTCTATGAATGATAGCGTTGAGAAGTCCTTCGCGCAGAACAAGCTGATTGTATTCCGTCTTGTCCTCTCGGAGCAATCCGTTATATTCACCGCGGGTTTTATTATTCAAATTAAGGTACTCATAAACCTCGTCGGCTTGACGAATGAGAGAACCTTCGAACTCTTTGCGATCTAAAAATCTACTCTTGTCGTCACTATCAAAAACCGCAGCTTTGATAGAGAAAGGACATTGATCTGACAAAAGTAAGGCAAGATTGGTATAACTTCCGTTTGCGTCTATCAATCCAAGCGTTTTTTGTTTCAGTTCGATTTTTGCACGTTTGAAAACGCTTTCAAGATAATCAAAAGTCAGATCTTGTTCGACACTTGGCAAAGACTCAAACGACTTATCCTCGCTCGCGATAATCATTTGCTTGATAGCGTACTCGGATGCTTGCTGCGAGGTATTATTGATACGGAGATATACACCACTTGGCTTCAATCCTTTTTCGTAAATGTAATATGGTTTTTTCACACCTCTGCCAATAGCAACCTTGACAATGGATTTACCATCTTCTTCGTATTCTCCCGCGCTGCAAATTAAAGAAGCATCGGGCTTGATTGCTTCGTGTATCATAAGGGAAATACGTTCTATAATATCTTTTGCGTTATCTACACCAATAACCTTACCGTCATCGTCAACGCCAATAATCAAAGTGCCACCGTCACTGTTCAAAAAAGCAACGATTTCTTTTTTGATTTCGGTTGTATATTGTAACTTTAATTCTAACTTTTCAGACTCAATATATGCCATATCATCATCCTTTCTATTACAATGCTATTTCTTTCTATTACATTCTATCACAATCTATTTGCTTTGTCAATAGCAAATCAGTAAGTTAATTTAATTACTTGAAAAGAAAAGCCGCTATCGCGGCGTGATAATCACGCTTTGATAGCAGCTTCATCATTTAATACCAAACGGATTCGCAGGTCATAGTATAAGTTCCCGGTTCACCCGTATATGTAAGAGTCTTCTCATAGAGAGTATCTAAATGCGCACCCGTTACCAAAACCTCTCCCGTTTTAACTGCAACACCATCTCGGTATAACGTGTAGCGGAATTTAATATTTGACATTGATGTATTGCCTTGATGCGTCTTTTTGAGCATAAAGTTAATTTTCAATGTTATTCGTTCCGCAGACGATGCAGTCACACTATAATCGACACTTTCTATTTTACATTTCGTGTATAAGGTCATACTTGAAATGTAGGAGTATTCCTGTGATAAATTATTGGTTAGCGAAAATGTTACCGATTCAGCTATCGAAGAATAATCTTTAGGGGTTGTCGATTGCGCAATTATAACTTTTCCACAATCAGAACAATGTTTGCCTTCGGTTAAACCAGTAGATGTTGGAGTCGCAGGAACAGCAGGATCAATAACTTCGGTATGTCCTTTAGCTGGTGTTTGATCAGCGTTATAGGAATATCCGCAAGCGCAAGAATATGTAGTATATCCTCCAACTAAACACTGAGGCTCGACCACAGTTTTAGTATAAGAGTGGGAATGTTCAGAAATTGATACATCTATCGTTATCTTAATGTCGGGATCTTCTTCCACATAAATCGTTACAAATGTACTGCCTGAAGATATTGGGTAAATTGTAATAGATGTAGTCATGTCATCCCAATCACCCCACCTACAACTAATAATGCTTTCATCATCAATTTCGTAAACAAGCGTAACTTCATCTAAATTTTCAACCGTGATGTAACAGGTGTGTGAAGAACTTTCAAGTTGCAAATCATATGCAGTAGAGGTAAGCTCGGGCTTTGGAATTGGTTCGCCGATTTCTAATCCACACCACAAACAATGGGTTGCCCATTCATATGTTGCATATACCCAATTGTGAGCATCGTCATCTGTACTTTTCTCAATAATTTTTTGCTCTACAAGAATGGCGTTGCAAACCGAACAGTGTTTACCCTCGGTAAGTCCTGTTGCTGAGCAGGTAGCGTCAACCAAAGCATCAATAACCTCAGTATGACCTAAAGCTGAGATGGTTTGAGTTTGCATTTCACCGCAAGAGCAATATCTAACTTTAGTGCCATCTTCGGTGCAAGTTGCTTTTTGGGTTGTTTGCCATTCTTCAAAATGATGCGTATGATCTTGATTGTTGTCATTAGGTGTATCGTTATCACACGCTGCAAGTGAAATAATCATTATTGCGACGAATATAAGTGCAATAATCTTTTTCATAGTCATACCTCCAAGTATATAAAAAGGTGCGCAACCGAAGCTACGCACCGAAAAACGCAAACTCCGATAGCTGCGAAACTAACCTTATTGAAAAAAGCATATTCTTGCTTCCCACTAAGTTAGAATTTGCGTTTTTACCAAATTCATACGCGGGAAGCATAAAAAAGGGTATAGTACCCCCTTTGAAAGCAAAATGCGTTTTTTCAATATTCAGTTAGTTTCGCGTATTTATTATACCACATTTTCGAAAATTTGTCAATCCGTTTTATACTATAATAAAGTCTAACATTTGTTGACTGTTTGGCAAAAATATGGTATAATAGAGATAATAAATCTTCTATTGCAATATGAAAACAAACGGAGGCGATTTATATGAGCAAAAAATACCAAGTTTTTGTTAGTTCGACTTATAAAGATTTAAAAGAAGAAAGACTTGCTGTAACACAGCATCTTTTAAAAATGGGATTTATACCTGTAGGAATGGAACAATTTCCTGCAAGCAATATGAGCCAAATGGAATACATAAAAATGATGTTAGATGACTGCGATTATTACCTGTTAATCCTTGCAGGTAAATATGGCTCTGTTGCCGAAGATGGAGTTGGTTTTACTGAAAAAGAGTACGATTACGCCATTGCCAATGATATTCCGGTTATGAGTATACTAATAAGGGATATTGGAGAATTGCCAAGTAAAAAATGCGAGGACACAGATGAAAAGCGCACGCTTTTGAATAATTTTAGAGATAAAGTTTCCGCAGGTAAAATGGTAGATTTTTATACTGATATTGGAACACTTACTTCAGCGGTGGGGGCGGCAGTACATCGTTGCGTTCGGGATTATCCTGCAAAGGGTTGGATAAGAGGCGAATCTTTAGGAGGTGCAGAAGATATTGAAGCTAAAATTGAAGAATATATGAGTAAGCACACTGTTTCAAAGGAAGACATAGAAGCTCTTTTTAAAGGGGAAACTGTTGTTCTAAATGGCGGCAATGCGAGTTCTCATACAGCAGGAGCAAAGCCGAAATCAGAATCAAATACAATTTCTTTATCAGGAGCACGGACATTAGTGGAAGAAATGGCGAAGAATCTTCCCAAAGTAGAATGGGAAAATATATAACTATAGGGTTGGCGGCGAGGATTATTATCCCCGCCGCCATAAGTTTATTCAGTTAGTGCTTCAATGGCAATTTGCATACCAAGTTTGAAAGCATACTCAAAGATAGCAGCCTCCGCCAAACTCATATACTCACTCCAACAATCGTGGAACTTTTCAAAGATTTCTTTCTGTTCGTCGGTCATCGTTTTGAGCAGATCGTCGTGATGCCGAGCCATATATTCCATAAGCTCTTTCATTTTGGGAGAGTTGTTGCGGCTGTCCTCTTGCGGTACGATGTTGCCGTGCCAAAGTTCATTGATGATAGATTTCATACCAACACCACCTCCTGCATAACAATTTCTTCCGCGCTCGCCTTGATATTGTTCATCTCGGCTACCCAACGGAGCATATCGCGAGCTTTCAAATTCTCGTCAATGTTTCTTTCGGCAGCGAGGCGGGGGATAATGGTTTCAAGCATTTCGTTTGCTTCAAGGTCTATCTCGTGCAACCGAGCGTTCAACTTACCTTCGGTCAAGAGCGTGGTATACCTTCCGCGACGGTGATTCTTGATGTAATCAAGGTGCATCCGTCCATACTTGCCGATATGATATTCGGTCTGTTCGAGAAGTGCAATATCGGGTATAAGGTGTCCGTTTTCCTCGCGGTATGTACCACCGAGCTTTTCATAAAGATTATCAAAGTTCTTTTTCATTTTCATTCTCCATTACATTTAATTTTTATAAGCAAGTATTGTAATGGATTGCCTTTGTGTCTTTAATTAAGTCAGTGGTTGTCAGGAAAATTGACAAGGCATAGGTGAACAAAAAAGGCTCCCTTGTGTAATGGGAGCTGTCAGCGAAGCTGAGTGAGGGATTGTTCTACGAGGTGATCAATATATTCACAGACACCTCGAAAGTTTTTATATATTTCCGTATTCGGTATTCTGATAACTGTCAAACCGTATTCTGCAAGAAAAGCGGTTCTTTCTTCATCGTATTGCTTTCCTTCTTCCGTATAATGTCCCGAGCCGTCAAGCTCTATGACGAGCTTTGCCTCTGCACAGTAAAAATCCGCAATATATTTGCCAAGAACCTTTTGTGGTGAAAAGCGTACGGGATAGGTGCGCAAAAAATCATACCAAAGATGCTTTTCTTCTTTTGTCATGTTTTTTCGTAGCATTCTTGCGGTAGGAACGATATCTTTTTTGTGTTTTCGCTGCATTACAATCCCTCCGTCACGCTCCGCGTGCCACCTCCCTTTACACAAGGGAGGCTTTTGTGCTGACCATTACGTATGCGTGGTCTGTTTCAAATTCATTTACAATTTTAAGCTTTGTTATTGATAGATAACTACGTATATCGTTAGGGTTATCGGGATAAATTTTTATTTTTCTATCTCCCATATCGATATACTCATCCTTATTTTTATCGATTGATAGAACGAAAAGTCCGTTGTTTGTCAGCAAAGTAGCAATTTTTTGTATAGCTGATAATTTATCTTGTATATGCATAAAGGTTAATGACGAGTATATTACATCGAACTGTGATTCAAATTCACAAGACATAAAATCACCGCAAATAAGCTTTATATTTCGATACGTTGATAGATTTTCAGCCGCTCTACCAATTGTCTTTTCGGAAATATCTATTCCATACAAGCTTTTACAATTTGGTGCAATTTTTATGGCAAGTCGCCCTGTTCCGATTCCTATTTCCAAAGCGGATTTGCTTTTATCAAGCCGCATACTCTCGATAAACTTCTCTCCGTCCCACTTATCCATATAATCTCTCAAAGGTTTAGGATCACGAGTAGGGTCATTGTTTTCGTCAATTAGCTTGTTATAATGTTCAATCACATCTCTCATATATGTACCGTCCTTTTATCAAGGTTTTAGCAAATGTCCGTACTCTATTATATCACAAAAACTCCAGAAAATCAATCTGAGGTTTCTGTTTTTCTGTCGGCAGATAAAACTGTCCTTTAGGGTACAGCCCTATTGGCGCAGGTGTTTTAATTTTACTGTGCTGTATCGGAAACCTTTTCGATATCCATCACCGTAAGATTTACCGTTACGCTTGCGCTTTTAACAGTCACGGGACTGTTTGGCGCGATGTAATTCGAGCCTGCGAGGAAGAAGCCGTCCTCGGTAAATATGCCCGTGCAAAGCATCGTTCCGCGCACGTCGATCTTGTCACCGCTCACAGTCGTTTTCTCAAGCACGCCGTACTCGTCAGCAAGGTAGATCTCCGCAGGCATCGTCCAGAACTGCTCAAGCGTTCCGAAGCTGCACTTGTGCGTTTCGCTGTAAAACGCATCTCCGTTATCAAAGTATCCACCTGTACTTTCGCTTACGCTGCTTATCAGGAAAGTTACACGCGCCGTTTCAAGATTGCTGTTTACAGTTACCTGCTCAACTATACCCGATCTGACCGTAATACCTATTATGGCGGCAATCACAGCTATAATTATTATAAAGTCGATGATATTCGGCTTTATTTTTTTCGTCTTCTTTGCCTTTGCAGTTACAATCTCGCTCATTGTGCCCCTCCTTCACTCGCTCTTATCTCGGTGCAGTAGCCGTATCCGATGTAGTTCGGCGTGCGAACGTAAATAAGCTTTCCGACCGCGATATCGTATCCGCCGCCTACAACGTATCTGCCAAGCGCGTCCACAGTTGCGTCAGCACTTACCGTGAGCTGAACGTCCGAATATTCGGGATAATCGCTCGAAACGGACTCGCCCGTAACGAAATTGACACCCGTATATACAGCGTCGGTTACGTCTATGGCAACGATGTTTCCTATGCGGTAAAGCTCCGATGCATCTATAACACCGTCGCCCTCGGTAAAGTTGTCCGCGAATTCGTCGCGTATCGCGCGAAGCTCAACCGCGTACTCGATCTTCACCGTCTGCGCAGTAAGGTCCTCACCTTCGTCCCTTGAAAACAGGAAGAATGCCGCCGCACCTATTATAGCAGCTATCAGAATAATGACAGCCGCATCAATGGCGTTGAATTTATGCTTTTTCTGTGTGGATTTCATTGTATCAATCACCGTAGTCCTCGCTGTACGAGGATTTCCTTTCCAAAGCTCATATTATTTCCTCAGGCGCCGTCATATCAAGCGTCTTGCGAATTGCGCTACCAAGTCCAACAAGTAGCCAGAACATAAGGAAGACGCGGTAGTTATACCATATATAATCCGTCATTCCCTGAATAAGCACCGCTACTATGCCGCAGAAAATTGCGTTTGAATAAAGCTTCTCCAAGCGGCGCTCGCTCACATGGAAGGTAAACGTGCTTTGCGCCCAGATAAATATAACCGCCGCAAACGCGATAAACCCGACTATACCAAGCTCAATCAGTATCTGCATATAAAGGCTGTGCGAATGAGCAGCGCCTTCAATTCCCGAGAAGGCGTACAGTCGGTATATTTTTGTGAAGGCTTCCTCACCGATACCGATTCCGCTCCGCCAATAATCCTTGATCATTTCGACAGCCGCACTCCACACGCCGCTTCTATAGACAGTCGAGCCGTCGCTCATATTGCCGATGCTCGCAAAGCGCGATACAATGCTTTGCGGAAGCACGTGCGGCAAAGCGGGAACGGTGAACGCGCCGAGGAAAAGCACCACGAGCGTGTTCTTATTTTGCATAAGCATAAAGAATATGATGCCTATCAAAAATCCGAGCCATGCTCCGCGCGACCACGTACAGATAAGACATCCGATTGCCGCAACAAGCGAACAAACAAGTGACATTCTGTGCTTTGGAGCCTTATATAGCATACTCACCGCAAGAATTATCGGAATACACATAATAAGATACTCGGAGAGTACGTTGGGATTTTCAAACGTTGAAACGACACGTCCCGAAATATCCTCAAAGAGCTGTGTGTCGTGCCATATAGTATCTGCATAGCCGAAAAAGTACTGGAACAGTCCGTAAAGCGCCACTACCGTACACGAGGCGGTAACGCCGAGAACACATCTTAATATCCACTCGCGTGAGCGTATCAGATTTACGACAAGGAAATATCCGAGCATAAATACACAGTATACCAGCGCAGGACGGATACTGCCGTCCGCGCAGGACACGATACCGCCCATAGCTACAAGCACAAGAAAGATCAGCACCGACGCGTCAATAAGGTCAAATTTAACCGAGCGCTTTCCTCGCGCGACCTTGATAAAGAAGCATACAAGCGTGTAAATAACCGCCGCAACAAGCAGCATTGTAGACGCAAATGGCAAGCACGCTATTATAAGAAGCACGCCAAATTCCGGCTTTATGAGCACAAGATAAGCGACAATTGCTACAAGAATAAGCGAAAGCAACGCTATCGGTCTTACAGCAATAGAAGCAATACCGAATACCAAGCCCGCTATGAAAGGAATATCAAACCTGTCCTTCCTTGGGGCTCTACCCTCAAGCGCCTCGCGGCGTATACCAACCACCTTCAGAAGTATAAAGCTTGCCGAAGGGCTTGTGAGAAGTGCACTCGCAAGCGTCTGACGCGATGCTATCATAAGGACCGACGAGATGAGCATCACGATAAGCGTAAGAATGTGTGAGGCACTAACCTCGGCTGAACCGAAGTAGAATATACGGAAAACGTAAACTATCGCACTGTAAAGTGCCGCCGAGAACACGAATATTCCGTACGACTTCATCGAGCTTGAGATCAGCCAGTCGAGTATCTGCCGCAGAAAATCCAGCACTGCGCTGTTTTCCACAGCGCGCGCAACCGTACGCTTTACGGGCGTGTATACACGCTCGGACATTCTTATGCGCTTGTAGATATCGTGCGACGCGCTTGATTTTGCCGCCGCATTTTCCTTGCTGTACGATGTGAAGATTCCGCCAAGCAGACTTGTCTCAAGCTTTCGGTATATAAAGGCAGACGCCTTCTTAAGTGCACCGATTATGACCGACGAGGAAAAACTGTTTTTTACTCGCCGCGATTTCGGTGCGCTCTCTTGAGTTTTGTTCAAGCGATCTCCTCCTTCAGTTAAATTTTATCCGAGCAAGCCTTGCGTATATGAGATACACAAGCGCCGCCGGAGCGAATATTGCCACAGAATGCCATACATTCATCGCAAGCGAAGACGTATATGGATCAGCCGCAAGCAAATTTGAGAGCACGGCGCATATCGCGAACACGGTAATGCCGCCGAGTGCAATTTTTATTATTTTGAGCACTGTGCTTTTATCAAACAAACCCTTAAAGCGAACAGCCGCAATGATCACAAGTGTAATCGCCGCCACTGCCTGTCCTATGGCGTTTGCAAGTCCGAGTCCACCGATATCAAGTACCCCAAACGATGTCAGTACCACGCCCAGCACAACGTTGGCAAGTATCCCCACCTCCGCCGCATACATCGGCACTCTCGGCTGAGCTTTTGCGTAAAACACGCGTGAAAACAGCTCTATCACGCAGAAAGACGGCATAGCCGGAAGTATAAAGCGAAGTGCACGGGCAGTATTGTATGCATCGTCAGCGGTAAATGCTCCGCGCATATATACGATCGCGATCCCCTCGCCGGAAAGCACAAGCGCCGCCGCCATAAAAGGCACAACTATAAAAAGTAGCGACGTAAGCCCACGTCTGACTGTAGCGTAGAGCGTATCCTCATCTCCGTTTGCACAAAGGCGCGAGATCTTCGGGAACGTATAATTACAGATGCTGTATGTCAGAACGCCTGCAATTATCACGTAGATGCTCACCGCGCAGTCAAAAACGGTAGTAGCACCGTCGAGCGCACCGCGCTCTGCAATCCTTGCCGCAAAATACTGGCCAAGCAGTGTACCTGCGGGTATGAGCCACGAGCCGACCATAATCGGCGGCGCCATTTTGAGCGCCTTGCGGAGCGCAGGATTTTTGAAATCAAGCAGCAAACGGTATCTGAACCCCTGCTTTGACAGTGGAACGACCAGCACCAAAAGCTGGATCACCCACGATACGAGATATGCCACAGCAAGACCGTACACACTCTTGTCGCCAAGCGGTGCATCAAAAAGCAGAAGATACAGCACCACTAAAAGATTAGAAACGGCACTGATAAACGCAGGCGCGATAAACGAGCCCTTTGACTGAAGCACGCCGACAAGCGTATACGCCGCGCCCGAAAAGATAACGAGCGGAAACATTATACGCGTGAGCGTGATAGCAAGTGTTACCGTTCCGATATCAAGTCCGTTTGTGATAAGCCGCACGAGCGGCTCGGCAAATACTATTCCAAGTGCGGCAAGCACACCGCAGGCAAGCATTGCAAAATTAACGAATACACAAGCAAAGCGATCCGCCTCGTCATTTGTAACGCGGTCGTCCTCATTTTCCTTAAAGCTGTTGTAGACCGGCACAAAGCAGCCGAGTATAGCCGCGGATAAAAGCAAGTCAAAAGCCGTGAGCGGAAGCTTTGTTGCAGCGGTCAGGGCATTCGCCTCCCACGTGGTGCCGTATGCACTCGCAATAAGGACCGAACGAAGCATTCCGAGAAGTTTTGAGGCAACCGTCGCGCCCATCATAAACGCAACGGTCTTTACCGCGCGCTTCTCCATTTGTGAAGCGATATTACTCATCGCTGTCAGCTCCGACTATGGCTGCATCGGTGTTTATAAGTAAGTCCGGGCGGCATTCGCGCGTCTTTTTAAGCGCTTCTTCGCGCCTCCACTTTTCAATGTTGGCGTGATGCCCTGACAAAAGCACGTCGGGAACTAATTTTCCGTGAAAATCGTACGGGCGTGTGTACTGCGGATACTCGAGCATGCCTGATGCGATGCTCTCACCGCGCCAGCAATCCTCATTCGTAAGTACGCCGTCGAGCATACGGGATACACAGTCGACAAGCACGCACGCAGGAAGCTCACCGCCCGTCAGCACGTAGTCACCGATAGACAGCTCCTCGTCGACAATTTCCTCGATTATGCGCTCGTCAACACCCTCGTAGTGCCCGCAAAGAATGATTATGTTATCATATTTCGTCAGCTCATACGCGTGGCGTTGAGTTAGCACCTTACCGCGTGGCGACATATATATCACGCGGCGCTTAACGGGCTCCTCTCTGGCTTCATCTGCCTCTTTCTGCGCATCAATTATAGACTTATAGCAGCCGTATATCGGTACGGCGCTCATAAGCATTCCCATACCGCCGCCATACGGCGTATCGTCAACTCGACGGTGCTTGTTTTCCGAAAAATCGCGGATGTTGTGAGAATGCACCTCAACAAGCCCACCCTCCTGCGCGCGTCCGATTATACTCGAGGCGAGCACCATATCGGTAACGTCAGGAAAGAGCGTCATAATGTCAAACCTCATCAGTAATGACCTCCGCGCCGTCCCCAAACATTCCTACGATGGGTCTGAGATAAACTCCATCGTCATCAATTCTGCCTATAAACTCGTCCACCGCGGGAACGAGCACCTCTTTTTTATCGTCGGTCTTAACAACGAATATGTCCGACGCCACACTCTCAATATAATCATCAAGCACACCAAGGCGCTCACCCGTGCGCTCGTCGAATACGTCAAGGCCAATAATATCGGCAACAAACACGCGGTCATCGTCTATCTCAATATCATCGCGGTCAGCATAGATCACACGGTTTTTGAGAAGTGACGCAGCCTCGATCGAGTCAATGCCGTAAAAATATACAAGCGCACAGCCCTTGTGTACCGACGCCTTGGTAATTTCGAGAGGCAGGTATTCGTCCCTTTTTTTGTAGTATACAGTTTTAAGCTCGCATATAACCTCAGGCGAATCGCACCAGGCATCGATCTTGCACGCGCCGCGTACTCCGTGAGTATTTATTATCTTTCCGCATTCAAGATACTTTTCTTTCATTACGCCACCTCTGAATATACGTATGTATAATTAACCATTATATATTGTAGCATATTATTGTAAGATATTCAAGAAAAATCGCAAATTTTTATTTTGCAGCATAAAAATATCCGCCGCACTATAAAGATGCGGCGGAATTTATCAGGTTTTAGCGTCAAATCTTGTCTTGCAAACAGGGCACGTGATCACGATCTCGCCCCTGCCCTTAGGAAGGCGGAGATTGTTCCCACACTTCGGGCAGGAAAAATATTTGTGCGTACGTATGTCGCGAAGCTTGCAAAATTGCAGCTTAAACCACTTTTTGATCATTTTGCAAAGATTCTGGAACATCATATTCTCGCGGTATCTCGCCGGTCTGTTTTTCGAAAGCACGCGAAACAGCGCCCAGACAAGAAGCCCATAGCTGATGAGCTGCAAAATAAGCGACGGAATAAAGAATTTCGATGCAAGCACCGTAGAAACAAACGACATTATAAGAGAAATTATCACTATGGTGTATCCGAGCTTATCAACACCGTAGCGTCCCCAGAAAAACTTGACAAGCGCCTGCTTGATTTTTGTAAGTAAATTATTCATTGTTCTCCTCCAACGTGAGCGTATGCGATAATTATACTACAAAAATGCGTACTATTCTGCTTTAAATCTTCAACAAAGCGTAAAAATTTCATTAAAACTGCAAAAGTATTGCAAAATAAATTTTTTTGAGTTATAATATATTTGCTATAATTTTGAAAGGAGCATCTTTAACAATGATTCACGATGATACGCAGGCAAAGCCCGAGTCCTCCTGTACTCACGACTGCTCTACCTGCTCCTCTAACTGTGCGTCCAGAGAGAAGACAAGCCTTCTCGAAAAGCCGCACGAGCTCTCACACGTAAAAAAGGTCATCGGTGTCGTCAGCGGCAAGGGCGGCGTTGGTAAATCCATCGTCACATCCATGCTTTCCGTGCTTATGAACCGCCGCGGCTTCAGCACCGCCATTCTCGATGCAGACATCACCGGCCCCTCTATTCCCAAGGCATTCGGTGTCAAGGGTGAGGTTACCGGCGACGGTGTCGGCGGAATATTCCCGCTTGAGTCCAAGACCGGCATCAAAATGATGAGCGTAAATCTTCTTCTGCCCGAGGAAACCACTCCCGTTGTCTGGAGAGGCCCCGTTATCGCAGGAACCGTAAAGCAGTTCTGGACGGACGTTATCTGGGATGACGTAGACTTTATGTTCATCGATATGCCTCCCGGAACCGGCGACGTTCCGCTTACCGTGTTTCAGTCCATTCCGCTTGACGGCATCATTATCGTAACCAGCCCGCAGGAGCTTGTTTCTATGATCGTTGCAAAGGCGGCAAATATGGCGCAGATGATGAACATTCCCGTGCTCGGACTTGTTGAGAATATGTCCTACTTTAAGTGCCCCGACTGCGGCAAGGATTACAACATCTACGGCGAAAGTCACATTGCAGAGGTTGCCGAAAAGTTTGGATACGACGTACTTGCAAAGATGCCTATTGATCCCCGTCTTGCAGCGCTCTGCGACAAGGGTATGCTCGAGCTTATGGAGATCGACTACCTTGACAAAGCAGCAGACAAGCTTGAAAAGCTTATTTAACCGAAACAAAACCACCGCCATTCTGGCGGTGGTTTTTTCTTATGAATTCAGCGACGTTCCCGTTATAAGTTCATCAAAGCAGGAGCTTACAAAGCGCTCGTCAGTGCGGTATCCGTCGATGTGAATGTAGCGTATGCGGCGGTAGTTATAGCTTGATAACGGTCGGTTGTACGCGTTGTCGCTGTGAGCGGACACGAGATAAGTTCGGCGTCGGTAGCCGGTCACGAGTAAGGTATGGTAATAGTCGCCGTCCTCGCGTCCAAGTTGGATCACGTCGCCCGGCGCTAGTATTTCACTTTGTCCGACCTCACGCCCGAACGGTCCAAGGCCGTTGCCTACGCCCTCGGTGTTATCCGTGATAAAGTTGTAGAAAAATTCAACGCCAGTCCACGCAGCCGCGCGGTCATCGGCGGACAGATAGTACCACCCGAAATCGGGTGTAAAATTCATCTGACAGCAGCCGGCGAGTATGCACTGCGATACAAAATTCGTGCAGTTGCCCCCACCGCCGGTAAAATCAAAGAAAAGCGGATTTCTATCAAGCGCCCACCTGCGCGCATACGCAAGCGCACGAAGGCGGTCGTATTCTCTTATTTCAGGCATATATGTACCTCCCTTTGGTACAGCTTATGATCCAAATACTGTATGCGTGCAATCAAAAATATATATCCTCTGTTTTTGATGCTTTTTGTTGAAATTACTGCAGACTTGTGCTATAATCAATGTATTGCAATATTTCATATGCTAAATAACACCTCTAATACATATCGGAGTAAATATATGACTGAAATAATCAAAATTCTCGAAATCATCGGCACGGTAGCCTTTGCCGTATCAGGTGCACTCGTCGCAATAGGCGCAAGCCTCGATATATTCGGCGTTGTGTTTGTAGGCTGTATTACCGCATTCGGCGGCGGTATTATGCGCGACCTTATACTTGGTATAAATCCTCCTGCGGTGTTTGGTAGCTACCATATGTGCGCACTCGCGGCACTCACCTCGATAATCGTTTTTGTAATATCCTACTCGAGGCGACACAAATTCACCCCGTTCAGACATCGCATCGAGCATATCAACAACCTTTTTGATGCGCTCGGTCTTGCGGCGTTTTCCGTAATCGGCTCGGAGATAGCCTTCGCAAACGGCTTTGCTAATAACGGCTTTCTTGTCGTTATGCTCGGAATGATAACGGGTGTTGGCGGCGGTATTATCCGCGACGTGCTTACGGATACGACGCCGTACGTTTTCAAAAAGCACATTTACGCGCTCGCCTCTATCGGCGGAAGCCTGCTTTATTTTATTCTGCGCACGTACGTCGGCGACAGCCCGTACGTTTCTATTGCCCCATTGCTGCTCGTTATAGCCGTACGTATACTCGCGGCGAAATACCGCTGGAGCTTACCTAAAATACATCTTGATGAGAAGGAAGATACGCAATGAAAAAATATTCCATTCTATCTGCCCTGCTCGCGTTGGTGCTCGCCTTCACGCTTTTAACAGCTTGCGGCGACAATAATATCGTCACAACCGTCCTCCCCACCGGGGCACCGGCAGATGCGTGTGCGCCCGAGGACGCTCTGCCTCCCGAGGCGTTTACAGTAACTCTCTCGTTTATCGGCGACTGTATGCTCGCGACAGACCGCGGCGCGGACTATCAAGGCTCGTTCAACCGCCTTGCCGCAGAGGTCGAGCCGTCATATTTCTTTGAGGATTTCAGCGAGCTTTTTGCAAGCGACGATTGGACGGTCGCAAACCTCGAAAACGTGTTCACGGACAGCCCCGATGCAACGATGAGAAACAAAGGCTACACTCCCGCGTACTGGTACAAATCGACCACCGCGAATACTGCAATTCTCACAGAGGGCTGCATTGATATAGTTTCGCTTGCAAACAACCATTCTGAGGACTACGGAGCTATAGGCTACGATGACACGCGTACCGCGCTTGATACGGCAGGCGTATTGTGGGGCGACAACAGCGAGGTGCTTCTGCTCGAAAAAGAGGGCTTCACCGTCGCGCTTTACCTTTGCACCTTTTATTACAGGGGCGCTGACACTTTAATTACTCAGAAAATGGCATCGGTTGATGCCGATTATAAAATCGTTTATTTTCACGGCGGTACGGAGCGTGTGCACACGCCCGACAAATGGAAAGCAGATGGCTGTCGCCGAATGATAGACGGCGGCATCGACCTTGTAATAGGCGGTCACCCGCACGTTCTCCAGCCGATTGAGGTGTATAACGGCAAAACCATCGTACACTCGCTCGGCAACTTTGTTTTCGGCGGCTCTCGGAGCGAGGAGAACCGCACTATCGTCTACCGACACACAGTTACTGTCCTCGGCGACGAGATCGTCGATATAAGCGAGGAGATAATTCCCTGCTATGTTTACACCGAGCTTTATAAGCCCGGTATCATCACAAACGAGGCGGAAATTTCTGCCGTAAATGCATTTCTTAACGGCAAGAGCGACTCTCCGATGGGTAATTAAAATGGAAAGATGTGAGCTTTGTCCACGCAGCTGCGGCGTTGACCGATCCGTTCAGCGCGGTTTTTGCGGACAAACAGATCAAATACGCGTAGCGCGTGCCGCCCCACATATGTGGGAGGAGCCGTGCATATCCGGAAAACACGGCTCGGGAACAGTGTTTTTCTGTGGCTGCACACTCGGATGCGTTTACTGTCAGAACGCCGCTATCTCGCGCCAAGGTGAAGATCCCTGCGGAGAGACCGTCAGCACAGACGGTCTTGCTGATATTTTTTTGAAGCTCCAGAAAGACGGGGTGCATAATATCAACCTTGTCACGCCAACAATGTTCGCGCCTGCAATTCGCAGAGCGGTTGATATAGCACAGGCTAGCGGACTCACTATCCCGATAGTTTACAACACGAGCGGATATGAAACCGTTGAGGGACTTTCGCATATGGCGGATAAAATAGATATTTATCTGCCCGACTTCAAATATCTGTCGCCCGACATTTCGAAAAACTACTCACAGGCCAAAGACTACCCGAATTATGCCAAAGCATCGCTATCCTATATGGTAAATCAAATCGGCAGCGTATCGTTTGACGAAGCCGGTATGATGAAACGCGGAGTTATCGTCCGCCATCTGCTTTTACCCGGTCAGCTCACCGAATCCATACGCGTGCTCGACTATCTTTTCGACGAATACGGCAACGGCATTTACTATAGTCTTATGAGTCAATACACACCAACTGCGGCACTTGACGCAGAAGCGTATCCCGAGCTTGCCCGCAGAGTTACAACATACGAATATCAGAAGCTTATCGACCACGCGCTCTCCCTCGGCATCAAAAACGGCTTTGTTCAGGACGGCAGTGCGGCAAGCGAGAGCTTTATTCCCGAGTTTAATAAAAGCATTATATAAAAATACGGTGTGATCGAAACGGTCACACCGTATTTGCTTTTTGTGATTACTTTTCGATAAGAGTCTTGAAGCGCTCGTAAGCCTCGTCCCAAGCCTCGCTGTTCTGCGGCTCATAGCACTCGATGTCGAACGAGTTGCGTACGACCTCGCGTGCTTCAGCAACGTTCTTAAGCTCACCTGCCGCGATAGCCTGGCAAGCGATGTTACCGATAGCAGTAGCCTCAACGGGACCTGCATAAGCAGGACGTCCGCATGCATCAGCGGTAAACTGGCAGAGGAGCGACTCCTTGGTTCCGCCG
>JAZQZL010000019.1:0-9439 GCA_045634005.1 Candidatus Flemingiibacterium sp.
TATAGGTCGGAACGGATTTAATATTAACCGTAGTACAAAGCTCTCACACGATAGCATTGTGAGCATCATAAACGCGCTTTCAACAACGACGAGCGGACTTACCGTGACGCTCTCCAAAACGGCGGTCAATAAGGCGTTTGAGCAGCTTGAGGGTGCGAATGACGGCGCAAGCGGTGCAGAGTGGCAAGACCTAATCGCTTTGCGGCCAAATTGGACTATATCGCTCGTGTAAGGAGGGGAGAGTATGAGAAAAACGATAACTGCAGCAGACGGACACGTGCTCACCAACGGCGAGATCTACGGCACGGTGATATACCTTGCCGAGGGGGTTGACGCGTCACGCTTCTATGAGATAACGCGCGAGGAATACGAGGCCATATTCGCGAGTGAGGAAGTGAGCGAATGAGCGAGGCTGTAGTCGCACTGCTCTCGGGTGGTATCGGCGCGGCGGCAACGGCAGGAATAATGAGTATTATCATATACAAAATTCAGCGCGCGGATGCAATAAGCGACGAAAAACGGCAAATCTCCGCCGCGCACACGACCGCGCTTCGGTATATGATGCTCTTTATGATACGCTGGCAGGGTACGGAGCTGATACAAAGCGGCAGTATTACGTGGGAGGATAGAAAGATGATGCATAAGTGGCACGAGCTTTATCACAACGAGCTCGGCGGCAACGGCGACGCGGACCTTCTTATGGCGGCGATAGACAATCTTCCGCTTGAAATGGAGGGCGTCTGATATGCTACCGTTCAAATCACAGAAATGCCGCCTGACCTCGCCGTACGGTTACCGCATACACCCGATAAACGGCTGGATGCACTTTCACGGCGGTGTTGATTTGGTCGCTATCGGCGGCGACGAGGTCGTCGCCGTCGCCGACGGCAAGGTTGTACGCAGCCGCATCGTCACGGACAAATCCAACGCGACGTGGGAGTGGGGCGAGTATATAGCTGTAACGGGTAACGATGGCGTGACAGTCTACTACTGTCACCTTGCCAAGCGCTTGGTGGCGCTCGGCGTGGAGGTCAAGGCAGGCGACGTTATCGGTATTGAGGGCGCGACGGGACAGGTTACGGGCAAGCATTTGCATTTCGAGTGCCGCTATGGATCGAAGCATATCGACGCGGCGGAATATCTCGGTATCGCGAACACGCCCGGTACGTACGACGGCGTAAGCCTTGCTGTAGACATGCTCGCAAAGGCAGGCGTGATAAATTCGCCCGAGTATTGGCACGTGCACGCGAGAGATATCCAGTACCTTGATACGCTGCTCATTCGCGCGGCGGATAGGGTAACAAAGGCGGGTCAGGCGAGTGCATCGCTTGATATGGCGTTTACCGCTCTTGTGAAGGCGGGCGTTATAAACACGCCTGATTATTGGAGAGCAAACGCAGCCAAGGTGCAGTATTTGCCCGACCTGATACGAAAGCTTGGTGGTTCGCTGTGAAGATAACGGTTGAAACCAAGAAAAAGACGTTCACAAAGGTGTGGGTGTCACGCCTTCTGTGGCTTGGCTGTGTATGGATAACGCTTTCGTACGTGCTTGCATTTCTCGGCGCGATGCAGATAGCGGAGAGCCTGTCGTCGACGGTGGCATCGGTTATCATAGCGACGGTGCTCGGCTACCTTTGCAAGGCGTTCTTTGAAACGCGCGAGGCGGAGCGCCTGCGATACAAGCGTGAAAAAGACAAACGTAACGATACGGAGGACACTTTATGAAGATCGATTGGAAGCGCAAGCTTACCTCGCGCAAATTTTGGGTGGCGGTCGTCGGCTTTGTGACTGCGCTTATGGTCGGGTTCGGTGTCGGTGAATCCACCGCCGCCGAGGTAACGGCGATCATCACCGCAGGCGCGACGCTTATAGCATATATCGTCGGCGAAGGTATTGTCGATGCAAGCGACAAGGACAAAACAGAATAAAAAGAGCCGCCGTCATTTCATATGACGGCGGCTTTCTATGTGTCAGTCGCGCTTTAGTATTTTTTCAAGCCGTGGGAGCATAGCGGTCGGCTCCGATATTTTATCGATGAAACGGCTTATTGCCGCGATTATGGGAGAGTTGATGAGCGTTGTCACAAGCGTTCCAAGACCGATGCTGTGGAAGCTTCTGTAGTATATAGTCGACCAATCAAACTCGCGTACATCGCCGAAAAGCACGAGCGCAAGTACGATCGAGAGCACGAGCAGGGTAATATCGAACGCGCGCTTGACCTTGTTTATGCTGATATTGAAGCGCGATGCGATCTCTGCCACGAAAAGCTCGTATACCTGAAGCGGCATATAGGTGTGGAAGAAGCAGGCAACACCGAACGCGGTGATTATATCTCCGACGATGAGCATCACCCAGCGAAGCCATACCGTGTCGAACGATATGCCGCCAAGTGCCCACAAGAAGAAGTCGAGCACGTAGCCGTAGAGCACCGCAACGGCGAACGCTAGCAGATAACGCCAATTGAAGCGGCGAACTACGATGCACATAACGATAAGCATAAGTCCCTGTATGATATACTCGGTGACACCAACGCTGAGTCCGCTCCAAAGCGATGCTATAGCCTCGTAAACGACGAACGCGGGCGCGGCGATCATAGATACGCCAAGGTCCGCCTTACTGCATATAGCAACGCCGAGCGCTACAAAGATAATTCCAAAGAGCCAAAAAAGCTCTGATGTCTTTTTGATTTTCATATTGATGTACTCCTATCAGATTACAGATGGGTATATTATATCACATCTTTTTGAGAAAAGCAACCTTTTGATAAAAACGCGCGAAATAAAGCTACCCGAAGCATGGCTTCGGGTAGCCCTGATATTATCTGTAAAGATCTGCGATCGCCTTCTGCGAGCGGATAGCGTCCGCTGCGCTTACGGGAATATCGCAATTTCCGAGGATAGCCTCGCCGAATGCTTCGACTTCCTTCTGATACATATTGCCGAAGGTGACGTCAAGCTTCACGGGAGTTACCGTGGAGCGGTTCTGATTTGCATCGTAGTCGCCGCCGTCGGTGACCGTGAGTACCTGAACGTCGCCGCCCTCTGCCTGACCGAGCGTGCCGTTTGCGATGATGCAGCCCTTTGTGCCGTAGAAGGCCAGCGTGCTCGCCGAAACCTCGTCGGGCACGTTGAACGCCGACTCAACGACGCACATCGCGCCGTTGTTCATTCGGTAAACGCCGACGCCTGCGTCCTCAACGCTGTACTTAAATACCTGATTGCCGACAAATCCGGTGGTTTCTACGATCTCAAGCCCCGATATATAGCGGATAAGGTCAACGGCGTGTATAGCCATATCGAGCATAGCACCGCCGCCCGAAAGCTTTTTGTCCTGGCGCCAGCAGTTTTCCATCTCGGGATACCAGCAGGAAAATCTCGAGCTTGCGGAAACGACCTCGCCGATCGCACCTTCAGCGATAAGCTCGCGCATCTTCTGATGGTACGCGTGGAAGCGCATCATGAAGCCAACGCCGAGCTTTACGCCCTCGCGATCGCAAATAGCCGCGATCTCTTCGGACTCCTCGATGGAAAGGCCCATCGGCTTTTCGAGAAGGATATGCTTTTTAGCCTTTGCCGCCATTTCGCACTGCTTCTTGTGGCAGAATACGGGAGATGCTATGTAAACAGCATCGATCTCGTCGAGAGCCAAAAGCTCCGCTTCGGTAGCGAACGCGTACTTCGCGCCGTACTTTTCGGCAACGCTCTTTGCCGCATCCAAATTGGTGTCCATTACCGCAACGAGCTCGATCTTATCCGAAAGCACCATACCGGGGATAGTTCTGCGCTGTGCGATACCGCCGCAGCCGATCACACCCCATTTTATTTTTTTTGTCTGCCATTTTTAGCGGCCTTCCTGCATCTCGCGAACGGACTCGAGAACTGCGTCTGCCATATATTCAAGCTGCTCGTCGGAAAGACCGTAGAGGGGAAGATGAGTAAAGCGCTTGTAGAATACTTCCTCGCAAACGGGGCAGGTCTTTGCAATCTCGTCTGCGTTGTAGCCCATCTCTTCAACTATCTTGAAGCGGTAGAGAGGACCGAAGTGAGCGATCTGGGTAACACCCTTTGCCTCGAGCTTCTTCTTGAGAACCTGAACGTCACCGCCAGCCTTTGCGGGATTGATCTGGAGAAGGTAAAGGTGGAAGGTGGGCTTGATGTCGTCGTTTCCTATATCCTGAGCGATGATAGCATCGTTTTCAGCAAAACGGTCGGAGAGGTACTTAGCTGCACGGCGTCTTTCAGCGATGATCTCCTCGTTACGCTCAACCTGAAGTGCAAGGCCGAGGCCCTGGATTTCGGTGGTGGAGGAGTTTCCGGGAACGAACGGAGCGTACTTACCCTGAATGGGAGTGATGTTGTAGAGCCAATCCTTGATCGGGCAGGAGAAGTCAAGACCGAGGAAGCGCGCGCGCTTCATCTCATTCTCGAAGCCCGGTACGGTGGTGGTGAGAATACCGCCCTCGCCGAAGGAGGTGATGTTCTTAACCTCGTGCATAGAAAATGCCGCGAAGTCGCCGATAGTGCCGACCTTTTTGCCCTTATACATAGCGCCGAACGCATGAGCCGCGTCCTCGAGAACGAGAATGTCGTGCTTTCTTGCAAGCTCCATGATCGGGTCCATATCAACGGGGTAACCGCCGATGTGTACGGGAACGATCATCTTGGTTTTGTCGGTGATCTTTCTTGCAACGTCTGCGGGATCCATATTGATGGTTCTCGGATCAACGTCTGCGAATACGAGCTTCGCACCGATAGCGAGCGGGTATGCCATAGTTGCAACGAAGGTGATCGCAGGAACGATGACCTCGTCGCCGGGCTTTAAGTTAGCGTACTTGTACGCGATCTCGAAGCCTGCGGTAGCGTTGGTAACAAAGGTGGAGGAGGTGGTGCCAAGATAGTCGTTGCACGCCTTTTCTGCGAGCTCTACCTTGCTTCCGAGAGAAAGCTTTCCGGGAGGAGTTGCGAGCGCGTCAAGCTTCTTGACCTGCTGCCATACTGCCTCGAGAGCGTCGTCGTATTCCTTGCCCTCGCCCTGCATTAAGAATTTGATGATCTCCATAAGATCGTGTACGTTGTAGTTTTCGCCTACTGCTGCCCACGGCACGCGGGTAGCTCCCGTATTGTAACGGAAATCTGTTGCCTTGCCCATAATTTTTCTCCTTTGTGTAGTAAAATAATATCCGGTAATCTAATTATATCAAATATCTGCGCGATAGAGAAGATGTAAATTTCCCAAAATTTTGTGTTATATTCCCGATTTTCAGACTGAATTGACAAAAACGCTCTGCTGCGGTAAGACGAACTGATATGAATGATTTTAGTAAATATTAAAAAAAGTGCACGTTTTCCACAGAAAAAGACATTGATTTTGTCGCGGATATTTGATATACTGAATGTGGCAGGGCAAAAATGTTAATTGTGAACTTAATTTTCACAGTTATCAAAAACTGTTGATTTTTTGTCTATCGTTTTATAAAATGAATTATACAACGCAATAAATCTGTAATACTGTTTGTTAAAATGAACACATCGGGCACCCCCAAAAAAACACAAAAACTCCATATTTAGGGATAAAATAATACATATATGGGCGGTGAACGCCGGCTTGGCGTATTGCGAAGTTTTTGTCAATCTTTGGTGATTTCCTTGACAAAAAATTGCACTCGCAGTATAATTGTAATGTTATTATATATATAATACGTGCTGTTATAATACGTGCTGTATATATAATGCAGAGTATATATATCATAAAGCTGCTTCGCTTCGCGGCGGCAAACCGTTTTTTGTCCATAAGAAGCGTTGGTTCGTCTATTGAAAGTGCGCGCATAGTTGTATATAATTTAACAAAACGCACGTCATATATGTATTCACGCCGCGGCCATAAGGAGGGTTAGGAGTCTATGGTCATAAATTACGATATCCCAAAAATAAACCGTATGCTGAAGGATTTCTATAACGCTACGGGTATAAGTATGGACCTTTTGAAGGAGGATTTCTCCTTTGTAGGGAACCGTAGCTTTTGGGAAAACAGACGCTATTGCAGAGCGGTTCAGAACACTGTAACGGGAATGAAGGCGTGTTTTTGCTCGGATGCTGACCTTTTAAAGAAGTGTCGCGACAGCAAAAAGGCAGAGATGCACGTTTGTCACGCCGGACTTGTTGACGTTGCTGTGCCCGTTATATATAATGATGGCATTATCGGTTACGTAATTTTTGGTCAGATAAAGATGAAGGAGGGCTTCTCGAGTCTTCGGGCGTATATTTCCGAGCTTGGTCTTGACGAGAAGGAAATGGAACGCTTTTACGGCGAGATAGCCGTTTTCGATGAGGAAAGGATACAGAGTATATCAAACATTGCTCAGATTATAGTCAAGCATATACTGCTTGAGAATATGCTCCGTCCCGATCTTGACGACAATATACAGAAGGCTGTATGCTACATAAACGAAAATCTTGAAAAGCCGCTGTCGGTGCAAAGCATCGCCAAGAACGCCGGCATCTCCAAGAGCGCGCTTTACCGTGGATTCCACGCGAACTTTTCTTCTACGGTAAGCCGTTACATAAACAAAGCGCGCATCGAGAAGGCGATCGGACTTCTCTCGGACAACACGCTCTCCATTGAGGAGATAGCGCTTCGCACGGGATTTGCCGACGGTTCGTATTTCAGCAAGACCTTCAAAAAGGAGAAGGGAATATCTCCCCTCAAATACAGAAAAGGAAACAGCGAAAAAAAGTAAATAAAGAAGCGGAACGCACAGACGCTAAAGAATAGTAAAAGCCGATATGGATTTAATCCGTATCGGCCTTTTTTACGCCCCGTCGCACCGGTGAGAGGGGTACTGACAAACAAAAAGCCTCCCTTTACACAAGGGAGCCTTTATCTGAGTCTGCGAGGGGGAATGAAAAGCCTTCTCCTGTGGGAGAAGGTGGCATCCGAAGGCTGACGGATGAGGAGCTCGTACGGCGTTAGGAACACCTCACCCACCGCTGCCGCGGTCCCCCTTCCCCTATTGGGGAAGGCTTGGTGCTAATTCCCTCTTTTACCCATAGAAATAAAGTTCCCACAAACCGAATTTACAGCTTGTGGGAAACATTTTGTTACGGTAGCTTTTGTGTATCCTTGATTACATAACCTTTGCAGCCATAAGAGCAGCACGAAGGTCGTCCATCGTCATATCGGTGGTGAGATAGCACTTGCCTGCGATGGGAAGAACGGTCTTGTCGCCGCTCGTTTCTGTGGCAACGTCGGCGCCTGCGATCTCGTCCTTGTAGGTGAATGCTCCGCCGAGCTTTATATCAAGCTTTGCGTCGGCGCTGTTGTGCCAGATGACGGCGCACGCCTTGCCAAGACGCTCGAACGTGAACGCGTAAACGTCCGCGTTGCTTTCGGTGAGCTCCTTGACCTGATAGTACGGAACAAGCTCATACTCGCCTGCTTCGTTTATAAGTAAGGTGTGCTCGGTCTTTGTATCCTTAAGCATTTCCTTGCGCTCGTCAGTTAAGAAGCCGTTTTCGCGAACGTCCTCCCAGCGAGCGAGGACCTTGCAGATGTCGTCGATACGGGGGTGGTTTTCACGAACGTCCTTCTTAATGGAAATTGAGCCGGGGCAGTCCCAAGCCGCGCCTCTCGACGTACCGTATTCAAGCACGTCGGCGCGCATATCCATATTGATACGCCACCATCCGAAGTTAAGACGGGTGAAGTCGTCAGCCATTCTGGGCGCTTCGGCGAGCGGATGCTCGATTATCATTTCCTTGAATATATCGGGGCCGAAGGAGTCGAACGCGTTGCCGCCCGAGAGCATATGCCACGAGAAGTGGGATTTTGCAGCACCCTCGCAGTAGATCGGCGCAGGATTTAACTTCTTGAATACGCGGTACTGTGCAAGCGGAACGGTTACCTCGAACGGAGCCTGTGTTCCCTCGGAGCCGTCGTAGTAAACGAACTCGAAGCCGCAGTCCCAGATCTTTGCGATCCTGTCTGCGATCTCGTCCTGAAGCGAGGTCGACTGATCGACGTAAACGCTGTTGCCGCAGAACTCGGAGATGTCAAGCAGACCGCCCCACTCTCCAACCTCGTGGGTGCGAGGAGTAGTATTATAAGCGCCGCGCGTGCAGCCGTAGAACTTGTACGGACGCTCGGTGGTGAAGCCCTCGTAGGAAATAAGCTCGCCCATAAACATAAGCACGCGGCAGTCGGGGTGAACGATAGGTCCGGTGGGATCCTCCTCTACGAAGATCTCGGTGTCCTCGAGAGAAAGCGGCTTCGACAGACGGAACTTTCTCGTGGTGTTGAGTCTGTAGTCAGCGACGGGGCTTACGTAGTCGGTGTAAAGACCGACGTGGGTGTGAAGGAAGTGATAGCCGACGGTGAGGCCTGCGTTGTGAAGCTTGTCGAGCATTTCGCGCATACTGTCGAGGCCGTTTTCGTACTCCTCGCGCAGATTGTAGTTACCGCATCCGCCGTAAGGACGCTTCGGGGGATCCTTGGCGATCGAGGGATAGTAGAGAATTACGTTTTTGAATCCCGCCTTTTTTGCAAATGCGATGTGCTCGTCCACGTTTGTGGGAAGCAGCTCGCCGCACTGATAGTAGGAGCGGTTGAGCTTACCCGAACGGCGGCTTTCGACGCCCTTCGGAAGATCGTAGTCGTATTCTATGTCATTGATAGCATCAAGCAGCTCATCCTTGTCGGAAACGATAAGACCGACGGTAGCGCCCTTAAGGTAATATTCGCGAAGCGATTCGCCGAAAAGCACCTTGTGATCTCTGTGCTCCTCGAAGTCGATGCGAGGGTACGGATCGCAGGCGAGGACGTTTATCGCCGCCTTTTCGTCCCAAACGACGTTAAGAACCTCACCGAAGTGCTCGCGAGGCTTTACGGGAAGCTGAACGAGGCGGAACTCCAAAACGGGCGGCTCAACCATTGTAGGAACGGCAAGATCCTCCATTTTTACGTTAAACTTGTTCAGCGTGAACGCCATATAGCGGTCAGCGATCTTCACGTCAACGACTGCCTCAAACTTGATAAGCTCAAAGCCGACGATAAGCTGACCGTCCTCCATACGAAGTCGGTTAGCGCCGAATGTCATACGCTTATTGGGGTGAGCGAGTTTGATCTCGTTATTAACGGGACGCTCCTCGGTCAGTGAGAAGAAGGGAAGCTCACAGCCCTTCATTATGCACTCCTCGCCGCTTGCCTTCAGGATAAGGCTTTCTGCGACGGCGTTCTCGCCGAGCGTCAGACAGAATTTGCTGTTTTCGAGAATGATGCTCATTTTTGCTACCTCATTATTATAAATGTTATGTGAAACATTATAGTTTACGCGAGCATTATACCATATTATAAAATTTATGTCAATAGAAAATCAGGAATATGTATGGGGAATTTTTAGCGCCCTTCCGCTCTCGCAGAATCCCTACAGATAAAAAACAACGAG
>JAZQZL010000020.1:0-19606 GCA_045634005.1 Candidatus Flemingiibacterium sp.
GCTTCAAGGCCGGATCGGTAAGTTAGGAAACTGAAGTGAATGAGTGAACGCTTCAGTATAAAAAATTATTATTAAATTTGGAGGATCTAATTATGGCAAAGTTTGTATGTATGGTATGTGGTTACGTTTACGAAGGCGAAGCAGCTCCGGAGCAGTGCCCGGTATGTAAGGTTCCGGCTTCCAAGTTCAAGAAGCAGGAAGAGGAAATGACATGGGCAGCTGAGCATGTAGTCGGCGTTGCAAAGGGTGTAAGCGAAGACATCATCGCTGATCTCCGCGCTAACTTCGAAGGCGAGTGCTCTGAGGTTGGTATGTACCTCGCAATGGCAAGAGTTGCACACCGTGAGGGTTATCCCGAGATCGGTCTTTACTGGGAAAAGGCAGCGTATGAGGAAGCAGAGCACGCAGCGAAGTTCGCAGAGCTTCTCGGCGAGGTTGTAACCGACTCTACCAAGAAGAATCTCGAAATGCGCGTTGAGGCTGAAAACGGCGCAACCGCAGGCAAGACCGAGCTTGCAAAGATGGCGAAGGAGCTTGGTCTCGACGCTATCCACGACACCGTACATGAAATGGCACGCGACGAAGCAAGACACGGCAAGGCATTTGAGGGACTTCTCGCAAGATACTTCAAGTAATCTCACATAATAAAATAAACGAAAGCGGAGGTCTAAACCTCCGCTTTCTTTCTATTCAACTGTTCGACAAGTTGGAATTTGTTTAACTGTTTTCTGAAATCCATTTTTTTGACCAAGCAAATAATGTTTCGGACATCAAATTGAAATCTACGGTTCCGCCATTTTTTAAATTCATAAATGTTTCGACAATTACCTGTTCATTGGAAGATACAACTTGGAGCAAATCTTTTTGATGGCTAATATACTTTCCTGTTTGCTTAAAAGCAATTGCCTGTACGACAAAAGAAGCCGATTTATATAAACCTTGCAAAATATCTTCTCTTTTTTCATGGAGCATATTGTGAACACATCCATGGTATATATTACAGACACCGATTTTGATTGCTCTGTCCACAGCACTTTCGTCAATAACAGCCATTACTTCGTCAAGGCTCCCCTTGATTGGTGTGGTGTCATGGCAAAACTGAAACAGGTCAGATGGCTCCCAATTCATAATTTCCTTTTTTCCCGAAAGGAAACCACAAATCAGTTCCCTATGAGACATAGTGTCCAGCATGTTATGGTAAGTTTGAATGTCCATAGCAGATAATTCATCCAAAATTACAACAATATCAATGTCGCTTGTTTCTGTTGCTTCATCACGACCATAACTACCTTGCAAACCAACAAACCATACACGGTTTGCGAAAGTTTCATTTAATGTCTGCAAGAAGTTTTTCGTCCAAGCAGTAATATCTATCATTATCACACCTACAAATTCCCTTTTCTCGAACTGTTTTCACATCTCTATTATACCATAAGTATGCAATTTTTTCAAGTAGCGCACATAATGTCGTATTTTCTCGTATCCCACCTTGACAATCGCTTTTGTATGTGATAAAATTAAATCAGCCGATACTCGGCTGCATAATTAGTTTTGGAGGATCAAACAATGGACAACAATCAGATTAACAATGCTCCCGCTGCTAAGCTTGCAACAAACCGCGGACTCTTAAAGTACATATTCCTCTCTGCAATTACCTTCGGTATTTACGGAATTGTGGTAATGTCCGAGGTAAGCTCGAGCATTAACATTATCGCATCGAGATACGACGGCAAAAAGACTATGCACTATTGCCTGCTTATGTTCATCTTCTCGTGGCTCACGCTCGGTATCGCACCGCTCGTATGGTTCCACAGAATTTCCGCGAGAATCGGTGACGAGCTTGCTCGCCGCGGCATCGCGTACAGCTTTGGCGCAGGCTCCTTCTGGGGCTGGGGTATTCTCGGTTCAGCTATTTGCGTGGGTCCGTTCATCTACTACTATAAGCTTTTCAAGTCTATGAACCTGCTCTCGATGAACTATAACATAAACGGCTGATTTTAACTCGGTCAAAGGACGCCGTAAGGCGTCCTTGATTTTTTTGGGGGTGTGAGCGTGAGAAAGAAAGCTCTGACGGTCTATTTTTGGATCATCATAATAGGTGCTGTGTACGCCGCGCTGATATTTTTTACCGGTATCGAGCCTAAATGTGTGACGCGTGAGCTTTTTGGTTTTGAGTGCGGTACGTGTGGCGTGACACATATGCTTATCAGTATGGCGCATCTTGACTTTGCCGCGGCATTTTCCTATAATCCGGTTTTGTTCGTGCTGTTTTGGCTATGGAATATTGTTGGTGTGCTGTGCATAATTGATAAAACGAGGCTTGTGAGGAACAAGCGCTTTATTTACACGCTGATGTGGATAAGCGTGGCGGCTATCCTCATTTTTGGCGTGTTGCGTAATTTTTTTGTGACACCGCCGAAAACGTCGTTTTTTCAAAATATATTGACAAATTACCACGCTTTATGTATAATTATATTGTAAGAATACATTATTGAAAAGGAGATTATTATGGCTTTTTGTACTAACTGTGGCGCGCAGCTTGCTGAAGGCGCTAACAACTGCACAAACTGCGGCGCGGCAATTGAGTCCACGACTACTACTGTAGCTACCCCCGCGGTTCAACCTGCTCCTGCGGCAACTCCTGCACCAACTGCTCCCGAGGCAGGTAAGGGTATGGCTATTGCATCGCTTGTTTGCGGTCTTGTAGCTCTTTTCTGCTCCGGCGGTACTCTCAGCATTCTTGCGCTTGTATTCGGTATCATCGCAAAGAAGCAGGGAAGTAAATCCGGTATGGCTACCGCAGGTATCGTTCTCGGTGCTGTCGGTATTGCTCTTATGGTAATTGCGGTTGTAATTCTTGTTGTTGTTTACGGCATAGGTATTGCGGCTGCTATCTCCGAGAGCGCTTACTACTATTATTAAGCCGCTCTTGATTCTAACACGCTTTGATACGTAATCGAAAGGAGAGAATATGAAGTTTTGTACCGTTTGCGGTGCCGAGCTTACAGATGGCGCACTTTGCTGTGCTAACTGCGGAGCGACGGTCCAAGCTGCTGCAGCACCTGCTCCCAAGCAAGACTCCTGCGGCAAGGCTATGGCTATCGTATCGTTCATATGCGGTATCATAGGCGTTATTTCACTGTCGGGAATCTCGCTTGGCGTGATAGCGACGGTTTTCGGTATCGTGTCCAAAAAAGAAGGCTACAAAGGCAGTATGGCGACGGCAGGTACTGTTCTCGGCATAGTCAGCCTTGTAATGTACGTTCTTTTTATCGTTGCATACATCATTTTTATCGTAGCATATATTCTGATGATAATTTTGGGAATCAGTGCTATCGGTATGGAAAGTATGTATTATTTTTAATCCCGCATAAGAAAGGCTGTCTGCAATGCAGACATCCTTTTTTTATAATTCGATTTTTGCCGTATCTCCGTCGTAGGTGATGCGCTCGCCGCTTCGGTTTAAGCTGTCAAGGTAGGAGAGAAACTCCGCCTTGGATGCAAACGTCGGCGTGAAATTCGCGAGGATATCTTTCGCACGTGCCGCGCCGTTTTCGAGAAGCATAGTTACCATTGTGAGCTGCCACTTCGCCGAGTTAATGCACGCCTCCTCGGGAGCGGTGATCTGATAGTCAGCGCCGTGTGACTTGCCGGTGCGTCCCGCACAGTACGGGTGCACGACGGGCATTACCATCGAAAGATCGCCCATATCGGTGCTGCCCGACTCAAATCCGCGGTATCTGGTGAACTCTTTATCGGGGAATATCGCACGGAAAGCGTCCTCGCAGAGGTCGATCATACCTTTCGCATTGTTGAGCGGGGAATAGCCGGGGATGTCGGTGATGTCAACGTTTGTGCCGAGCGAGAGTGCCGCACCGACGAGCGCGCGGTTGACGGATTTGTTCGCGTTTACAATGCCCTCAAAGTTGGTGCCGCGCACGTAGCTTTCAAGCGTTACGCACTCGGGGATCGCGTTTACGATGTCGCCACCGCGGGTGATGATCGGATGGACGCGGATCATATCCGGCTCCTTGAAGGTTTCGCGGATCGCGTTTATCGCGTTAAGACCGCAGTTTGCCGCATAGAGCGCGTTTTTGCCTTCCCAGGGCGCACCGCCCGCGTGAGCGGACACACCGTTGAAGCTTATCTTTTTTGCAACACATCCAACCGCGCCTTCATAGGCGTAGTAGGAGCCGCCCGTGTGTATCATCAGCGCGAGGTCGACGCCGTCGAAGTAGCCGCGCGAGAGGAATTCGGTCTTGCCGCCCATGTACTTGATCTTGCCCTCGCTGCGAAGTCCGCGGCGGAACTCTATCTCAAGAAGCTCCTCGGCGGGTACGGCGCACAGGCGTATGCGACCGCAGAGCTTTGCGAGCACGTCGGGCTCACGCAGTGCCGCCGCTATGCCGACGAGTGCCGCACACTGTGCGTTATGACCGCAAGCGTGTACCGCTCCGGTAGTTTTGTCGGCATCAGGGTGGGAAGGGCATATTACCGAGTCAAGCTCGCCAAGCACGAGCACCTCGGGACCCTCGCGACCTGTATCGATTACGGTGTAAAATCCCGTAATACCGTCGGCGTGGACGATGTCGTATCCAAGCGCTTTGAAGGTGTCCGCCATATATTTGTCAGTTTTATATTCCTTATAGCCCGTTTCGGGATTAGCCCAGATATATCGTTCGGTATCGAGAATAAGCTTGCGGTTTTTCTCAACTGCGTTGGTTATCGCGTTCATAAAAGTAACTCCTTGGTTATTGAGATGCTATAATTATAGCATTGCCTCGCACAAAAGTCAATAGGCAAAACAAAAAGGCTGTCCATACGGACAGCCTTTCGTTTTGTGTAAGACTTAAATTACTTAAGCTCAACAACTGCGCCAGCTTCAGCGAGCTTAGCCTTGATAGCTTCAGCGTCTTCCTTGGAAGCGCCTTCCTTGATGGTCTTGGGAGCACCCTCAACCATGTCCTTAGCGTCCTTAAGGCCGAGACCGGTGAGTTCGCGTACAACCTTGATAACTGCGAGCTTGTTAGCGCCAGCATCGGTGAGTACAACGTCGAATTCGGTCTTCTCCTCAGCTGCAGCAGCAGCGGGAGCAGCAGCAGCGCCTGCAACTGCTACGGGAGCAGCGGAAACGCCAAACTCTTCCTCGAGAGCCTTAACGAGATCTGCGAGTTCGAGAATAGTAAGAGCCTTGATTTCTTCAAGAATGTTAGTAGTCTTTTCGGTAGCCATTTTAAATTACCTCCAAATTAATAATAAAATTTTTGTTGTGGTACGTTACTGTACCGTAGCGAATTTACGCCTCTGCGGGAGCCTCTGCTCCGCCGTCCTTGTCGATCTTTGCCTGAAGTACGTAAGCAAGACCGTAAAGAGATTTCTGCATAGAACCGAGCATCTTGCCGACGAGAATGGGCTTCGGCGGAATTGCTGCGAGTTCCTCAACGCCTGCCTTGTCAAGCACCTTGCCTTCAACGAAGCCGCCCTTAAGCTCGAAAGTTTCGATCTTGTCTGCGTATTCCTTGAGTACCTTTGCGGGAGCGATCGGGTCGTCGGTAGCAACTGCGATAGCGGTCATACCTTCGAGAACGCCCTTAAGGTCTGCATAGCCTGCTGCTTCACAAGCACGTCCGGTGATCGAGTTCTTGTATACGCTGTAGGATACGCCTGCCTTGCGGAGAGCCGCGCGGAGTGCAGTATCGTCTGCAACGGTGATACCGGAGTAGTTAACGATAACGCCTGCGGGAGCTGCCTGAATCTTTTCGGTCAGTTCAGCAACCATCTGCTTTTTCTGGGTTAAAATCTTCTCACTTGCCATGATTTCACCTCCCGATAAAATAAAAAAATCCATCGCAAATCCAAGATCTTGCGAAGGACACACAATTACAGAATTATTCTATAGAGTGTTTCCTCGGTAGGAAGGGAAATCCTTTTACACGAAGCACGTATTCGCGCCTTGTAACCTACGGTCTTTGGATTCAACTCTGTTATTATATCACAGACTTTCCCTGATGTCAAGAGTTTTTGAAAATTTTTTCTAAAAAAGTTTATACGCCCGTTTAGGCGGACAGAATATTGACAACAGTCGGCGGAAAGTGTATAATAAATATATTAATGAAGATTTGTGAGGTGCGATTATGTCGGATTGGTTACACCGTGAGAGAATGATGCTCGGCGACGCGGCTGTGGACAGCCTTAAAAATAAAACGGTTTTGCTGTTCGGTGTCGGCGGTGTCGGTGGATACGCGCTTGAAGCGATTGTCCGCGCGGGTATCGGACACGTTGCGCTTGTCGATAACGATACAGTCAGCCTGACAAACATCAACCGTCAGATAATCGCTGATACCACTACTGTTGGCAAATTAAAGACCGAGGTCGCCGCAGAGCGTGTGCGCGCGATAAATCCCGAGATCACCGTCGAGCGTTACGATATTTTCGCGACCCCGGAGAATATCCCCGAGCTTATCGATAAGGTGCGCCCCGACTATATAGTGGACGCGATCGACACGGTTACATCGAAGCTCTCGATAATCGTCACCGCGAAAAACACCGGTATACCCGTCATATCGTCGATGGGTACGGGCGCGAAGCTCGACCCGACGGGATTTAAGATAGTGGATATAACAAAAACGCATACCTGTCCGCTTGCAAAGGTGATGCGTATCAAGCTGCGTGAGCTTGGTGTGGCGCACTGTGACGTGCTGTTCTCTGACGAGCTGCCGATTAAGGCTGTGTGCGAATCGGAGCTTGCGGGGGCGACGACACGTAACGTACCCGGCTCGGTATCGTTCGTGCCGTCAGTCGCGGGACTTATCATTGGCGGACACGTGGTCAAAAAACTCGCAAATATACAGTAAAGGGACGGCTTGCCGTCCCTTTTTTATGAGCGATTATCGCTCGGTACCGCTAAAGAGTTGCCGGGCTTTTTTTTTCAAAAGCCGCGTTCCTCCTTCGCGCTATCCGTGTTCCCCTACAGAGTCACCGCACCGCCAAAATCGGTCAACGTGCCGCCGAGTGATATCGGGGCGTAACCGTGGCGCGTTAAGAACGCGTTTATCTGCTCGCTGTCGGGGTGAGATGAAACGTCGCCGAAGAAGTAGACACAGCGCGTAGACTCGTCGACGAACGAAGCGCCGCCGATGAAACCGTATTCGCAGCCGTCGAGCGCGATGTGCCCTTGGCTGACTGTAAGAACATCAATACCGCGCGATGACAAAGCCCGTGCCATTCCGGCGTCTGCTGTGATTGCTGCGTTTGCCGAATCAAGTGCAAGGGTAGAGCAGCGTGCGTAGCCTTGGCGAACGTTCACCGGCGTGAGTCCACGCTTCTCGGCGATGGCGCGTACCGCGTCCGAGAGCGAGTCAAGACGCGCGAAAAGCGCGCCGCCCAAAACGAGCGCGTTGAACGCGGTGTCCGTCGGATACGCGCCGCACGGAGTGTCACTCACCGGCGTGAGCCGCTTCTTTATAAAAGATGGAAGTGTGCGCGCGTAGTCGGCGTTTACGGCGTACTCATCGCCGCACGCGAATATGAGCGTGTCAGCGTGTGCGGATACAGTTTTGTTAAGGCGTGAGTCGGATTGGAGCGCGATGGGCGTGTATCCGTATTTTTCGAGCGCTTTTGCATATATATTAAAGCAGGGCTCGCCGAGCAAAAGATAAGACATAGCTTCTCCTTTGAAGAGAAAAAAGCCCGTGCAAATGCACAGGCTCCTTCTATTACTTTAATTAGACCGCTCTTTCAACCTTACCCGAGCGCAGGCAGCGAGAGCATACGTTAACGGACTTAGTTGCGCCGTTTACGACAGCCTTAACGCGTCTGATGTTGGGCTTCCAGGTTCTGTTGGTCTTTCTGTTAGAATGGGAAACAGCCTGTCCAAACTGAACTGCCTTTCCGCAGATGCTACACTTTGCCATTGTAATTACCTCCGATATTTAAGCCGCCATGTGGGTTTAGCATGGCGATGCTGATTCATAAATCGCAACAATTATTATACCATACCTTTTCCTAAATTGCAATAGCTTTTGAAAAGTTTTTTGAAAAAATCTCATATTCTTATGATTTGTAGCCGATTTAAAATGAATTTTGGGCTGTTTTGGTCAAAGCACACAAAAAAACACCCGTAACGCAAAAATATTTCTCGTCCGCAAAAGAGGAAAATGCGAAAATCTACTTGAAAAAAAGGTGAATCTATAGTAATATTATTATTGTGAATATTTGTATATAATAACATCATATTTTATTTTACAAGGAGTTTACTATGACGCTTAGATTAAACGATAAATACACAAAGGGATTTCTCACCGCAGAGGATCTTCCCGGTATTGCTCCCGCAATTTCTGCGGCAGTTGCACAGGTTAAGAACAGAAACGGACTCGGCAACGATTTTCTCGGTTGGGTGGATCTTCCCGTAAATTACGATAAGGAGGAGTTCGCTCGCATCAAGGTGGCGGCGGCTAAAATCCAAAAGACCTGTGACGTTCTCGTCGTTATCGGTATCGGCGGATCGTACCTCGGCGCACGCGCGGCAATCGAGTTCGTAAAGGGTCCGTCGGTCAACGAAAAGAAGAAGGATTTTCCGTCCGTTTACTTCGCAGGCAACAATATCTCCTCCTCGGCGCTTGCTGACCTTCTTGAAATTTGCGAGGGCAAGGACGTTTGCATCAACGTGATCTCCAAGTCCGGCACCACTACTGAGCCGGCAGTTGCATTCCGTATCTTCCGCGAGCTGCTCGTTAACAAGTACGGCGAGGACGGCGCACGCGAGCGTATCTTCATCACCACCGATAAGGCACGCGGCACGCTCAAGGCGTTCGCGACCGAGGCGGGATACGAAACCTTCGTGGTTCCGGACGACGTTGGCGGCCGTTACTCGGTCCTCACCGCTGTCGGACTTCTTCCTATCGCGGCTGCAGGCTGTGATATTGATGCTATGATGAAGGGCGCGGCTGACGCACGTGAGGCGTACGCTTCCGACGACATCGAAAAGAACGACGCGGCAAAGTATGCGGCGCTTCGCAACATTATGTACAGAAAGGGTAAGTCCACCGAGGTTCTCGCCTCCTACGAGCCCGCTATGCTTATGATGAACGAGTGGTTCAAGCAGCTTTACGGTGAGTCCGAGGGTAAGGACAATATGGGTATCTTCCCGGCGTCCGTTATCTTCTCGACCGACCTTCACTCGCTTGGACAGTATATTCAGGAGGGCAGACGCAACCTTTTCGAAACCGTTGTAAACATAGAAAAGTCGAACGATACAGTTGTTATCCCGAACGATCCCAACAATATCGACGGACTCAACTTCCTCTCCGGCCGCGAGCTTGACTCTGTAAACAAGGCGGCTATGCAGGCAACCCTTCTCGCGCACGTCGACGGCGGTGTTCCGAACATCGTTATCGACATCGCCGACAGAAGTGAGTATACCTTCGGTTGGCTGGTTTACTTCTTCGAGCTTGCTTGCGCGATCTCCGGATATACGCTCGGAGTTAATCCTTTCAATCAGCCCGGCGTTGAGGCGTACAAGAAAAATATGTACGCACTGCTCGGTAAGCCCGGATACGAGGCTGAAAAAGCGGAGATTGAGGCGAGAATAGCAAAGTAAAGCGATAAAATTTCGTCGGTTGTACCAAGTATTTGCCAAAGATTTGTACAACTTGTAAAAACTTTGCAAAATCGTACATTTTGTTGAGAAATCCTCTTGAAATTTTTGAAGTTTTAGTGTAAAATATAGATAGAGATAATTCATATTGCATTATCTTACCAAATTCAAGGAGGACACTCACTATGTTAAAGTTAATCATTGGCGTCAAGGGCACCGGCAAGACCAAGCAGCTTATCGAAATGGTCAATACCGCTTCTGCGCAGAGCGACGGATCTGTTGTCTGCATAGAAAAGGGAACTAAGCTGACCTACGATATTAAGCATACCGCTCGTCTTATAGATACCGATGCGTACGGAATTTGCGATGCACAGTCGCTGTTCGGCTTCGTAGCAGGTATTTTCGCAAGTAACCACGACGTTACTGATATATATATCGACTCCGCACTCAAAATCTGTAACAACGATCTTGCAAGCTTCGACAAGCTTTGCGACGAGGTAAATGAGCTTCTTATCAAGTGCGACGTTCGCTGCACGATGACCGTTTCGCTTCCCGTTGAGGACGCAACCGAAACCATCAAGAAGTACCTCTGATATATACACAAAAATAAGCACCGCTTCTGCCGCAGACCGTCGGTCTGCGGCAGAATGTGGGTTTTATGCCTTTGCGCATCCCAATTAAACTTATATTTCTCGGAGAATGATAAATGAAAAGATTTTTAAAGATACTGTCGATTGCGGCGGCGCTTATTATATGCGTTGCGGCTTTTGCAGGCTGCCGTAACTCGAAGGACATTTCAGAAAAGCTTGACTTGATCTTTGAGGTGTGTGTGTCGGAGATAAGCGATGAAAGCGGAGAGATCCTCATTTACAGAAACGTATCCGTTGAGAAGGACATCGAGGATGTTCTCGCAGGCGTTACGGAGGAAACCTTCGTTCAGTTCAGAAACAATACGGGTGCGCCCGACTTTAATCTGACACGCACGTCCGCTTCGAGCGACAGCGACGAAACTTTGGAATACGAGTTTGCAAAAGAGGGCGAGTTTATGGTCGAGCTCTTTAACGGAAGCGGAGATATCGCAACCGAGGCTCCCGATATTTTCGAGGAGTTTAAGATTAGATTCAGCGCCTCTGACGTAGAAAAGATCGAGGTATCCCAGCAGGCAAAGGGCTTCAAGGAATATAAGATCACAATGAAGGCTGCGTATGCAGACGGCTTCGACACCGAGGAAGACGGTCTTCTTAAGGATTGCACCGGTGTCGTGTACTGTTACTATATTGACAACTACAAGAACCTCTCGAATATCCTTCGTCAGTTTAACTACAAGGCAACCTACGAGGGCGAAACGCAGAAGGTAGTTGAGATCATCGACGCGAAAATTGACTGAATAATTGCGGCGGCAGTTTTACTGTCGCCGATTTTTTTGTTTGCGCAGGTGGCGCACGTATAACCTTGTGCGCTCTGCGCTCTCGAGGGCGTTCCCCAAATGCAGACAAAATGTGAAACGTTTTGCACATTTTTGTGAGATAATATATAAAATATCTGTACTCTATTGACAAGATGCCGCATATATGATAGAATAGTACGACGCGTGTGCCTATGGCGTCGCGCCGTATAATACACAGAAGGGCTTTGGAATTATGAAAACGAAAGTACCGCATAACGTGCTGACGATTGCAGAAATGACCAAGCGACCTAACAAAATCTCCGCCGAGGTTATCGACGTTGATAGTCTGACTCTCACTGATGAAATGATTAAAAAGCTTCGTATGAGCAAGAGTATGTTCAATAAGTCCACGTATGTGCAGATACTCTGCGGCGGAGTCAAGTACAACGTCGAGGACGTTCTTCGTCTGCGTGACGGAAAATACCGCATAAGTCTTATTTCCCCCGAATTTTCAGCGGTGCTTTGCGGATACAAGGACGGCGGCGTTAAGCTCGTGAAGCTCTCGGAAATATCGTAATAAACGGCAATCTATTTTTTATGTGTGTGTATAAACGCCAAAATTACGGAGAACAATATTACCAAACCGACATTATGTCGCAAAAGAAGCTTAAAGCTTGAAAGGTTGGTAATATTACATGGAGAAAAAATTATCGAAGAAATCCATCGACAGACTCATTTATTCGCTTATAGCGGCGATGCTTGCACTTGTGGTCATCGTATCGGTGTTCACCGTTTCGTTTCGCAGGAGCGAGAGTACGGACACTCAAGTCGCAACAGACACAAACACGCCCATCGGCATAGACACCTCCGATACGCCGCGCGGCACAGATACCTCAAAGCGTGACAACGCCGCCGACACGAGTACCGCTGCAGATACAGAGAAGCCCGCCGATACCGGCGCAAAACCCACCTCGAACGGTGAGGATACACCTGTGTCGAGTGAGGTGCGTTACTTTGTGATGCCCGTTGTGGGCTCCCTTGCAAAGAATTTTGAAATCGACGTTCCCACCTATTCGCTCACGATGAACGATTACCGCGCCCATACGGGCGTTGACGTTGCCGCAGACCTTGGAAGTGAGGTGGTTGCGGCATCGGGCGGCACGGTATGCAAGATCTGGAACGATCCGCTTATGGGCCGCTGCGTAATGCTCGATCACGGCGACGGTATCTACACGACGTATATGAACCTCTCCGAGGAGTCGGGCACGTCGCTTGAGGTCGGCGCGAAGGTTTCTATGGGACAAACACTCGGTGCTGTCGGCGAAAGCGCGATGATCGAAATCGCCGAGGAACCGCATCTTCACCTCGAGATGAAGGTTGACGGAAAGTACGTCGATCCGCTTGAATATATGGGTGTGTACTCCGAGCAGGATCTCGGATACGAGGGGTAAGCAAATAAGCGGGCATATACGCACAGTATATGCCCGCTTTTTTATAGGTGTAAAATTTTTTGCGTGTTCATACATACATCATAATTTTGGGTTATAATAGTTAGGGTATACATAATTGACGTTAGGGAGAATATCAGTATGAAAATAAAACGCGAAAACGTTAAAAATATCCTTTACGAGTGCGGTCTTGTCATATTCGGCTCGGTTATGTTCTCGATTGCAATGAATATGTTCTTGCTTCCGGCGAACATTGTCCTTGGCGGTATGACGGGTGTCGCGACGGTGCTTAATATACTCTTCAATACGCCCGTTGGTTTAATGATAATCGCTCTTAATATTCCGCTTTTTATCGCCAATACGTATTTCCTTGGCACGGGCTTTCTTCGCAGAACGCTTATCGGCGTCGTCGCGACGTCAGTTGCAACCGACGTGCTCACGTTCTTCCCCCAAACCACAGAGGATCCGCTTCTCTGCGCGATACTCGGCGGTATCGCGATGGGTGCCGGTGCAGGCGCTATGATGACGCGCGGCTATACGACAGGAGGTACGGACCTTATCGCGTGCCTTGTACGCATCAAGTTCAAGCGCGTGTCGATGGGCACGATAATTATGATAACCGACGTACTCATTATCGTTGGTGCGGCATTCATCACGCGTGATTTCACGAGCATTTTCTACTCGGTCATCTGTGCGTGGGCGGCGGGGCGTGTGCTTGATATGATGATATCCGGCTCGCGCCGTGCAGGTCAGGCGTTTATCGTTACGGAAAAGCCGGACGAGATTGTAAAGCTTATTTTCGAGCGGCTTGACCGAGGCGTAACGGTACTCGAAGGTGTGGGCGCTTACACGGGAGATTCGAAAAAGGTTATTATGTGCGTGCTCGGACGCGGACAGGTCTTTATGTTAAAGAAGCTTGTCAGCGAGTGTGACGAGCGTGCGTTCGTAGTTATCTCCGACGTTTCGGAGGTTACGGGCGAGGGCTTCCATAACCACGCCGTAGGCGACGGGGAAAAATAAAATAAAAAGATTATGGCGCGATTAAAATTAACAAAATCGCGCTATCTTTTTTTTGCGTTTCTTTGTATAATGTAATAGTGAAAATTTGTGCTGTAAGGAGGGTGTGATATGGCAAGAAAAAGACGTGCGCCGCACGGTGCCATCGACGAGGCGTATTGGGACAGCCTTGACAATACGGCGAAAATGATTCCTGCCATAACCACGTCGCGCTCTCCGAACGTATATAGGCTCACCGCCGTTCTCTTTGAGCAGGTCGAGCCCGAGATACTGCAGTCCGCACTCGAAAAGGCGCTCTCGATAATGCCGTCCTTTTCCCTCAAGCTGCACCGCGGACTGTTCTGGTACTATTTCGACACGAATACCGAGCATCCGCGTGTCAAGCCCGAGCGCACCTATCCTTGTCGCCCGATATACCGTGCAGGAGAAAAAGGATTCCTCTTTCGCGTGACCTATTTTGAGCGGCGTATCAACCTTGAGATGTACCACGTGCTGGCAGACGGACTTGGTGCTCTTTGTTTTATGCGTTTGCTCGTTTATTGCTATTTTAATTTGAAAAATCCCGAGCAGGTGCCAGAGGACTTTATACGCTGCGAATCCGATATAGTCGCGCGCGATTTCGGGGAGGACAGCTTTACCAAAAGTGCATCGGATTCTCTTAGGGATGACACCGAAAGTGAGTGTGATGTTGACGCCTACCGCATCGGCGGCTACAGTTACGACAGCTCGCGGCTCGGCGTGCTTACTGCGCTTTTGCCCGTTGACGCTATGCTAGAGCTTTCGAAAAAGCACGGTGCCACACTCAGCGAATACCTTACGGCGCTGCTTATCTGGTCGATATACAACACAACCTACAGGCGCAGCTCAATGAAGCGTCCGATAAGCGTGAGCATACCAGTAAACCTTCGTTCGATGTTCGATTCAAGCACGCTTCGCAACTTTTTCGGGCACGTGAACGTAAGCGTTACGCCGGACAGGAGCACCCGCTTTGACGACGTTCTCGCTTCTGTAAAGGTGCAATTCAAGCGCTGTATGACACGCACGTATTTCGAGCGTCAGATAACCTCGCATGTAAATATCGAGCGCATACCCGGTATAAAGCTCGTGCCGCTCGCGATAAAAAACGCGGTTATGCGCTACTACTTCAAGAAGAACGCAAGGCTTCACACGATAACGCTCTCAAATCTCGGCCGCATTACGCTTCCCCCGATGCTTTCGGGGAGGGTGGAGCGCTTTGAGGTAATAATCGGTGCATCGGATACGCACGTTAAAAAGGTGGCGCTTTGCTCGTATGAGAATAATCTTGCGCTGACGTTTTCCTCGACGGTCGACAGTAACTCGCTCGAGCAGTTTATGCTCTCGCATCTTGCAAAAGAGGGCGTTGAGGTTGTTATATCCTCGAATGAAACACCTGCGCCAATACGCGACAAGACAGCGAAAAAGGAAGCGAAGCTTTTAAAAAAGTCCGAAAGGAAGGCGCAAAAGGCGACACGCAAGGCATACAAAGCCGTCGCCAAATCGAATAAAAAGGCAAAAAAAGCCGCCGCAAGGACGGCGAAAAAGGCTAATAAAGCCGCCAAAAAGCGCGAGAGGGGTGAGAAGCAATGAGATATTGCTCACACTGCGGCGTAAAGCTCGCAAACGACATCGAGGCGTGCCCGCTCTGCGATATGCAGACCGAGCAAACGAACGGCGATTTCGCGCTAGACTACCCATATGTAAAAAGCCGTTTCTCGCGCGGGCTTCTTTTGAAGCTTATAACGTTTACTGCGCTCGTATTTTTGGCGGTAAGCTTTATGGTCGACCACTTTGTGCCGACGACAAGTCCTTGGGTGTTTATTGTTGCCGCGGCGGTCATATATCTTTGGATAAGCGCAATAAACGTACTTCGTCATACGCCAAATCCCGCGTCGATCATACTGTGTCAGCTCATAAGCGTTGGCGGACTTACGTTCGCAATAGATTTTCTGACCGGATATTACCGCTGGTCGGTAAATTACGTTATACCGTTTCTTATCATAGCGGCTTCGCTCGCGCTTACCCTTATGATGCTCATTCGCCCGCTCAAATTCCGAGCGCTCACGATATATCAGCTCGTTATAGCTGTGCTTGGCGTTATGTCGGTACTGCTTTGGATACTTGGCTGGTCGGAGGTTGAGTGGCCCGTCGAAACCGCGGCGTTCATCTCTGCGCTTTGCTTTTTGCTCACGCTTGTATTTTCCTCTAAAAGGACAAAGAGCGAGCTAAAAAAGCGCTTTCACGTGTAATAATTTTTATTTATATAAAGGAGAACAACAATGGTACAGATCAAAATGGCAGACGGCGGAATCATCAAGCTGAAGCTCCGCCCCGACGTTGCACCTATCACGGTTGCAAACTTTGAAAAGCTTGTCGGCGAGGGCTTTTACAACGGACTTATATTCCACCGTGTAATCGCAGGCTTTATGGTTCAGGGCGGCGATCCTACGGGTACGGGTATGGGCGGCTCTGCTGACAACATCAAGGGAGAGTTCGCAATTAACGGTGTTCCCAACAATTTGAGCCACAAGCGCGGAGTTATCTCGATGGCACGCACACAGATTCCCGACAGTGCAAGCTCGCAGTTCTTCATTTGCCACGCTGACGCAACCTTCCTTGACGGTCAGTACGCCGCTTTTGGCGAGGTAGTAGAGGGCATCGAGGTCGTTGACCGCATCGCGTGCGTCGACACCGATATGCGCGACAAGCCCATTCGCGACGTTGTTATGGAAGAGGTTACGCTTACTCCCGACGAGGAGTAAACTTATAGGAGAACGCGGCTTTTTTGAAATGAAAAGCGTCGTTTTCAACGACAGCAAAAAACTTCAAATTGCCTTCGCCACCACATCTTGAACGAGAATAGAAAAGGGATTAGTTGTCGCTCTCGATACTAATCCCTTCTTTTGGGTTTTCGAAAACCAACAAAAAGAGGCTGGCGTTTTGCCAACCTCTTTTACTTTAACCCTTTTTAAGCTCGGTTTCGAGCCAGATAAGTCCGTATTCAAACGCCTCGTGAAGACCGTTCTTCATACCGAACTTGACGACCTTTTTGTCATCGGTGCTCTGGATCTGGATGAGCACCTGATCGGGAACCTCCTTGTCGCCGACCTTTTTTGTGGTCATAATACCGAGGAAGAGAATGTATTTCTCGTCCATATCGCCGTAGCAAAGCTGGTTTCCTTCGCGTACAAGGGGCTTGCCGCGGAACATTATATATTTATCATTGCTGATCGTATTCATCGAAAAACCTCCGTAAACATTTATAGTTATATTTATTTTAACATATTTTTTCGATGAATTATACAAACAAATTGTAAATTATCTTGCGAAATTAAAAAACATACACAGCCGAGGAAATTTGCGGTATATGCGCCGCCTCCATTGACAAACATTACTTTTTGGGGTATAATATATAGGTAAAAACAAATAACGCGAGGTTTTACATATTATGTTAAAAAATAAGTCTACAAAAGTCAGCATTCTCGCCGCTTTTCTCGCGGCAACGCTTGCCATTCTTGCTTCGTGCGGCGGTGGCGACGGCAGCGCCGATACTACTGAAAATCCATTCGGCGTAGACACGGTCACTCCTCCCGAAACAGACGTCGTGCCCGACACCGAGCCTGACGTGACGGAGCCTCCCGTCGTTGAACCCGTGGTAAACGAGCCCGATATAATAAATCCGCTGACGGGACTTGAAGCAGATGTCGACTACGAGCTTCGCCGTCCTATCGCTATTATGATAAACAACATCAAGGTTGCAACTCCGCAGGAGGGTATTTCGTACGCCGATATTATGTACGAGTGTATCGTTGAGGGCAGACAGACGCGCCTTATGATGCTCGTGTCCGATTACGAGAGCCTGCCTACCGTCGGCTCCGTGCGCTCCTCGCGCGAATATTACCTCGATTTCGCTGCGAATCACAACGCTATCTATATGCACGCGGGCGGAAGCAATCAGGCGTACACGGAGATATGGCAGCGCTACGTTAACAACCTCGACGGTGTTAACGATGGTGGCGTTTCCTACAGATGCTTCTGGCGCGACACGTGGCGTATGAACAATATGGGCTACGAGCACAGTCTTATGACCTCGGGCGAGAAGATCGCCGCGGGAATTGAGTACAAAAAGTACAGCACCGAGCTTGCAAACGGCTTTGACTCTCCGCTCGATTTCGTACCGTACGATACGGTAAAGATGCCTGAGGGCGGCGATGCGACTTACCTGCGCGTTACCTATTCGACCGCGCACAAGCCTTATTTTGAGTACAACGCGAGCGACTGCCTCTACTATCGCTGGCAGTTCCTCGGCGACAAGCATATCGACAACGGAAACGGTAAGCAAATCGCTTTCACGAATATTATCGTGCTCTATCTGCCGACTGTGCATACGGGTGACAGCTACGGACATATGGACGTTGACACCGTGGGTACGGGTGAGGGCTACTATCTCACAATGGGTAAATACGAAAAGATAACCTGGAAAAAGACGAACGAGGATTCGCCCGTTAAGCTTTACAATGAGGCGGGTGAGGAGCTTCTCATCAACCGCGGTAAAACGTTCTTCCAGATCTGCACAAACGATATGAAGGCGAGCACCGAGCTTCGGTAATTGCTTGCTTTGTCATCGCGCGCTTTGCGCCCTCGGTGCCCACTCAAAGCGTGATTTCACCATCGTTCGGTACCGCTAAACCGTCGTTGGGGTGCCGACACGGGTGTCGGCGAGGTCCCCAACTGCCCGTGTCGCGTTCCCCTTCGCTGTCCTATCGGTCCCTTGTCCGCAGCCGCTCGCGTACTATGAGGCGCTTTAACGCCTTGCCGTTAAACGGAATGAGCGGATAGAGGTAGTGGCGCCCTCCGTTTACCGTTTTGTTTGTTGCGGCGAGGACAATTATTAAAACAATGCCGATGACGTATCCGTACAGACCGCCGAGTGCGGTGGTTGTGAGAAGTAAAAGGCGCATAAACTTGATCGCATAGCCGAGCTCATAGCTCGACTGCGAGAAGCTTGATATCGCAGCGAATGCCATATAAACGATAACCTCGGGCACGAACCAGCCTATCTGTACCGCAAAATCTCCGAGTATCAAACCGCCGACCACGCCGAATGTATTGTTTAGCGAGCTTGGCGTGTTCATCGATGCGAGCTTTAGACCGTCGAGCGCGAACTCGACGGTGTATAACTGCAAAAGTATCGGCATATTGCACTCGGTGTCTACAGTGATGAACGAAAGCCACTCGGGAATCCACGTCTCGTGTGTGATGAGAAGATACCACGTCGGTGTGAGAAGAAGCGTCAGCGCGAATACGAAATAGCGTAAGAGCCGAAGATACGAGCCTGTGAGTGGCGGAAAATAGTAATCGTTTGTTTCCTGCATAAAATCTAAAAGACACGTCGGCAGTATCATCGCCTCGGGAGAGGTGTCGACTAAAACTATAACACTCCCCTCGAAAAGGTGCGCCGCCGCGGCATCCGGCCGCTCCGTGTAGCGGAATTTCGGGAACGGATCAAACCAGCCGCGCCCGATAAGACACTCCGCAAGGCTCTGTTGACCGAGCGTTAATGTGTCTACTTTTATTTTTTTGAATTTGTTTATCAGCTCTCGGACGTAATTATTGTCCGCCTTGCCGTCGATGTATGATACAACAACGTCGCAGGGCGAAACGTCGCCGACGGACAAGTGTTCAAAGCGCAGATTTGTGTCGCGGACACGTCGGCGGAGCAGGGTAGTGTTCTGCTTTATCGTTTCGGTGAAGCTGTCGTGCGCTCCGCGAAGCACGCGGTCGTTTTCCGACTGTCCGACGCTTCGCATAGGGTACGTTCGCGTGTCGACGGTTATGCCGACTGAATCGATCCCGTCGATTATAATTCCCATAGTGCCGCTCATAACGGCATATACAAAGCTGTCAATATCGCGCTGTACCGTCGCCTCGGTGTGAGGCAGATACTCTGCGGCGAACGCCTCGGCGTCGCTTACTCCGTCGAGGCTCTCAAGCTCAGCGAGATATATGAAAAGCCTATCCATAACGGCACTGTTTGCAAAGCCGTCCACGAAATAAAATCTCGCGCGCCGTCCCGCGATGACGCGCTCGCGCCCGACGAAATCGTAATTTATTCCGATGCCGAAAACTCGGTCGAGATAT
>JAZQZL010000021.1:0-33383 GCA_045634005.1 Candidatus Flemingiibacterium sp.
GACAATCGGTCAGAATATCAAAAGACTTCGCAGAAATGCGGATATGACGCAGGAAGAGCTTGCTGAAATGCTGTCTATCTCCTCACAGGCAGTCAGCCGTTGGGAAACAGATTCCGCAATGCCGGATATTTCGTTGTTACCTGCACTTGTGAATATTTTCGGTGTAACTTCTGATGAACTGCTGGGAATTGATGCGATTCATGTTCAGGAAAAAGTAGAAACGTACAAAAAAGCAATTTCCGATCTTTACAAAACACATAAATATCAAGAAATGCTTGAATTATCAAGGCAAGCTTATCGCGAAATGCCAAACAACATGGAATTGATTGGTCAGCTTGCATTTGCACTTACAAGTGGAGGCAATGCCGCGAAGGCAGAAAATATCGATGAAGCAATCCTGCTTTACAAGTCGATACTCGATAAATCAGTAGATAATATTTTGCGTTTTAGAGCTACCTCCGCTCTATGCAGATTGTTTGCGGAAAAGAAGCATGATAAGGAGCAAGCGCTTTTCTATGCAAATCAATTACCCAAAGGTCACATTCAGACCGCTTCATATCTCATAGGACGGTTTGATTTATTGGAGGATACCGAAAAAGAAAGTTTCTATCGTGGATGGATCGAGCAGTATGCAACAGCCTTGACAGATACTATCTATTCTTTGGCTGACCCGAATTGCAAAAATTTATCGTACAAATTGGATGTATCTGAAAAAATCATACTGCTGACACAAATACTTGACATTTTGAAAATCATTTACGGAAACAATTTGCTTTCTCAAAACCGCGAGTTTTATGAAATTAATAGAATTACCGGATGCTTATGGCTTCTTGAAAATGAGAGTGATAAAGCACTTGATCATTTTGAACTTGCGTTTGAATATGCCAAAGCATTTGATGTTTATCATGATGGGGAAGCTTATGCATCTGTAGCATTGCGTGGAGTTGTGTGTGACGAACATAATTTGTGGGACAAAACTGCTTTGCAGGATATGCTTGAAAGATTAACAACACAATCCAGATATGACGGATTAAGAGAAAATCCTCGTTTCATGAATCTTGTAAATTGTCTGAAAAATTGTTCAAAATAAACCGATATCTTTTTGGGTCTGACTTGCCAATTAAAACAGAGGACACCCATTCGGGTGTCCTCTGTTTTAACTCGCTGTAGGCAAGTTTTGTCCCTCCGCTTTCGGGTTATGAGCACGACGAGCCTCACGACACGCGACGGCAACAGGGCGAAGCGATAAGGCGGAGGCCGCAAAGCCGCCCAAATCTCGCCCCCTTTGTAAAAATCACACAAATATTTTCGAAAAATCTCTCAAAATTCCTTTACAAACCGATTTTTTGGTGCTATAATTAGTACTGTAATTTAAATTTATACCAAGCAAGGAGTAATAACCATGAAGCTTATCATCAAAGACAATTACGAAGCAATGAGCGAATGGGCTGCGCAGCATATTGCTAACGCGATAAACAACCACAAGGAAGACCGCCCGTTTGTTCTCGGCTTACCCACCGGCTCCTCGCCTCTCGGTGTTTACAGAAACCTAATTAAGATGAACAAGGAAGGCAAGGTTACCTTTAAGAACGTTGTTACCTTCAATATGGACGAGTACGTCGGTCTTCCCAGAGAGCACGACCAGAGCTACTGGTACTTTATGCACGACAACTTCTTCAACCACATCGACATCCCCGCAGAGAACATCAACATTCTCGACGGTATGGCTGCAGATCTCGAGGCAGAATGCCAGAGATACGAGGACAAGATCGCTTCCTACGGCGGTATCGACCTCTTTATGGGCGGCAGCGGCGTTCACGGACACATCGCATTCAACGAGCCCTTTACCTCTCTTACCTCGAGAACCGGAGTTCGCGCGCTTACCGAGGATACCCTCATCGTTAACTCCCGTTTCTTTGATAACGACGTGAACAAGGTTCCGAAGACTGCGCTTTCCGTTGGTGTAGGTACTGTTTGCGACTCAAAGCAGGTAATGCTTCTCATCAGCGGTCACAACAAGGCTCGCGCACTCCGTCACTGCGTTGAGGGCGGTGTTGACCACGCTTGGACCATAAGCGCACTTCAGATGCACAAGGACGGCATCATCGCTTGCGATGAGGCGGCTTGCGGCGAGCTTAAGGTTGATACATACAAGTACTTTAAGGAAATCTACAAGAACGAGAAGTAAGCCTTATACACTAAAAAACCACCCGGAAGGGTGGTTTTTTGCCATTTGCCGGCTTATCAGCATTAAATCTTCATATTGTATTGAAAAATCAGGTTGAGTGTGATATAATGTAGTTATACAGCGAATTTTGAGCAACGATGCGATAGCTTTTTAGGAGATTTTATGGAGCAGGAGATTTACAACTCGTATATAAGACTTTTAAAGCGTGAGCTTGTGCCGGCTATGGGATGTACCGAGCCGATTGCGGTAGCTTATGCGGCGGCATCCGCCGCACGCGAGCTTGGCGTATTGCCCGAGAGGGTCGATATATGTGTCAGCGCGAATATAATCAAAAACGTAAAGAGCGTTATAGTGCCTAACACGGGCGGTATGCACGGTCTTGAGGCGGCGGCGTCGGCAGGTATAGTCGCAGGCGATCCCGACCGTCAGCTGCTCGTTATAAGCGCTATCACCGCCGCAGAGCAGGAGAAGATAAGAGAATATCTGAAAAGTGCAAAGTTCACGGTGCGCGAGTCGGACTCGGGTGCGCTTTTCGACATTTTCATCACGCTTTCGGGCGGCGGCCACACGGCGGCTTGCCGTATCGCGGGCGATCACACGAACATCGTTCATATAGAGCGCGACGGTCAGAGCGTGTACGACCGTAACACGGAGAGTAACGTGACCGAGCCCTCGGAGGATAAGGACCAGCTCTCGGTCGAGCGCATAGTCGAGTTTGCCGACAACCTTGATATAGCGGACGTAAAGGCGATATTTGACCGCCAGATCGAGTGCAATATGGCGATTGCTGAGGAGGGACTTCGCGGAAATTACGGTGCACGCATCGGTCAGGTTATTCTTGCTACGCGTAAAAATGACGTTATAACCCGTGCGAAGGCGTACGCCGCGGCGGCGTCAGACGCACGCATGGGCGGCTGTGAAAAGCCGGTTATCATCAATTCCGGCTCGGGCAATCAGGGCATTACGGCGTCGGTGCCGGTAGTCGTATACGCGCGCGAGCTTGGTGTGAGCGACGAGGCGCTTTACCGCGCGCTTGCGGTGTCGAATCTGGTGACGCTTCACTTAAAGAGCGGTATAGGTCCGCTCAGCGCGTACTGCGGCGTTATCAGCGCAGGCTGTGGCGCGGCGGCAGGCATAACGTATCTGTACGGCGGCAAATTCCGCGAGATCGCGCACACTGTGGTCAACGCCATAGCCATAAATTCGGGCGTCATCTGCGACGGCGCTAAAGCGAGCTGTGCGGCGAAGATAGCGTCCGCCGTTGAGGCCGGCCTGCTCGGTATGCAGATGTTCAAAGAGGGAAGTCAATTTTTTGACGGCGACGGAATCGTGTCTAAGGGTGTTGAAAACACTATCCGCAACGTCAACCGCCTTGCGGTAGACGGTATGCGCAAGACCGATTCGGAGATAATTAAGATAATGCTGTCGTAAGACGGAAAAACCGCCCCTTGAGGGCGGTTTTCTTTTGATGGGGTCGGGCGAAAGTTAAAAAAATGCTCGAAACAGCACCTTTTGTGTCAAAAATCTTGACTAATTCGCAAAAGTCGTGTATAATTAAATTGCTTCACCGCGTTAATTGGTGGAGTAATACTTACAGAGGTGAAATGTTATGAAATACTGTGGAAACTGTGGAACCGCGCTTCCGGACGAGGCTAACGCTTGCTCGAACTGCGGTACCTTCACAAATGCAAATACCGCTACGGCGCCTGCGAGCGCACCCGCTGCTCCCAAGGCTGACTCGGGTATCGTAGTTGCTGTTAAGGTGCTTTTGATACTCGCAACTGTCGGAATGGGCTGGATGCTTATTCCGCTCGCTTGGTGCATTCCTATGACTGTAAGCTATTTTAAGGCTGTCAAGGAAGGCCGTCCTGTAAGCATCGCTCTCAAGGTCTGCACGCTCCTCTTCATGAGCACTATCGCCGGTATACTGATGCTGTGCGACCAGGAGCACTGATCTGTGATAAAGCAAGAAAAAACCACCCGTGAGGGTGGTTTTTGTTTTTACTGATTGTATATTGCAGCGTCGCCGAACAGCACGGTGGCTGTGCCGGCCTCGAGATAGAGAACCGTGTCGGCAGACTCGCCGTTTGCCATAGCAGGAAGGGACATACCGCCCGATTTGATGATCTCGCCGTTTGCGTTGTAAAGCTTGTACGCGATGTTGGAGATCGCCTTGATAGCCGCTCCGGTATTGTTGGTTACGTTGACAGTCGCTTTCGTGCCGTCTATGGAAACCGAGTTTACGGTGATGCCGTCAACCTCGTACGGAAGCTTTGTTACCTCGATTATGCTGCACGTAGGTGCATCGCTGTCGGTAGCGGCACCGGGACGCACGGTGACTCCGTTGAAGATGATACGGAGCGTTTTCTTGTCAATCACGAAGCTTACGAGCGCGGTCTCACCGTCATTCATATTTTCAAGATAGAACGTACCCTTTTCGCGAGTAGTCGAGGAGCCGGCGTCGCACGAGTACATAACGGTAGAGTTGCCGCCGATAGCCTTGCCCGTGTTGTTGGTAACGCTTACGGTAACTCTCGTTCCGTCAACGGATACGGAGTTGAACCTGATTCCGTCAACCTCGAAGGGAAGTCGTGTAAAGCTGTATCCGTCGTATACGCTAAGTATCGACGAGTCGGTGTTAACGTAGGACTCGCCCTCGCCGAGCAGTACGGCGTTATTTTCGCCGTCCCAGTCAACCGCGATGCCGAAAAGGTCCGCGAGAGCTCTGACGGGCAGATAGGTCGTGCCGTTGTACGTGATCGGGTATACGCGCTCGGCATTGGCGTCGTACATTTTCTGCTCCTCGCCGTTATATTTGACGGTTACGGCGTAATTGAGATATGCGCTGATGGTTTTGAGCGATTCGCTTGCGGCAAGTGCCACAGCGCCAAGCAATAAAACAGCCAGCGCGATGCACAATAGCTTGATGAAGTTTTTTTTCATAATTTTTCTCCTAAAAAAATGTATATTTAACTGTAATATGCTTTGACAATATTATACCTCTAAATGCTCCGTTTGTCAATGGCGTTTTTTTGTCGTGCTTATTTGGCGAGAGAGTAGAAAAATATAGAAAAATCATTGGATTTCTATTGACTATTCGACACGTGTATGTTATAAATAATAGAATAGAATTGTCATATTATGCGAAAATACATCTATAAGATTTGCATATAAGCCCTTTTACCATAGGAGGACAGTAATGAAGAAATTATCCCACAGCGCGATAAGCATATTACTTGCCGCGGCAATGCTCTTGCAGCTTGGCGGAACCTTTGCCGCCGACGACACGCTTGGAGAAGGAGAAGCCCCGGTAGCCGAGGAATCGTTTGAGGAAGATGTGTCCATAGGAATGGGTGAGCCCGATCAAATCACGGAGCCTGTTCAGACGCAGGAGGTAACGCAAGAGCCTGCGCTTTACGGTACGACCTCAAGTTCCGCTTCGGGTACGCTTTCTACCGGACTTAAGTGGACCGTTTACGGCGACGGATCGCTCGTCATATCCGGTACGGGTGCTATTCCGGATTTTGCAAATGCTGCGGACACTCCGTGGTACGAAAGCGCTAATACTATCAATTCTATCATTGTCGGCGACGGCGTCAGCGCTATCGGTACGTCCGCGTTCCGTAACCTCACGAATGTCGAGTGCGTTGAGCTCTCAAGCACCGTTAAGACTATCGGCGCGTATGCGTTCGACAACTGTAGAAGGCTTGTCGAGATAGATATCCAGAGCGGTGTTACCTCGATCGGCGCGTATGCGTTCGGTTACTGCTACAGACTCGAGAGTATTACCCTTCCCGAAACCGTTACCTCGGTCGGAATATACGCCTTCTACAAGTGTAAGTCGCTGACGAGCGCACAGCTCCCCAATAAAATGGCGACTATCCCTATGGGACTTTTCGAGGGCTGCTATATGCTCTCCGAGATCGACTGGCCTTCGAACGTTACCGAGATCGGCGAGTCCGCATTCGCAGGCTGCTCGCTTCTTAACTACGTTTTAATTCCCGAAACCGTCACGTCGGTCGGTGCGCGTGCGTTTGCGGCTTGCGAATGGCTCTATTCGCTCGGCATTCCCGCGAGCGTTACTGCTATCGGCGAGGACATAGTTGCAGAGTCGCAGTACGCAACGCTCGTTGTTTACAAGGACTCCGCGGCGTACACCTACGCTAAAGACAACAGCCTCACCTTCACGTATTTCTACGAGCCCTACGTTATCGCGTTCGGCGTGTGCGGCGATGATCTCGTTTGGGACCTTTACGACACCGGCGATATGTATATTACCGGTACGGGTAATATGTACGCCGAGTGGACGGGCACCGACCACGCAACGTGGTATGAATACCGCGACCTTATCAAGAACGTTTACATCGAGTCGGGCGCGACCTCGATCGGAGCGTATGCGTTCTACAATTGCAAGAACCTCGAGCTTATTGATATCCCCTCGAGCGTTACCGCTATCGGTGCGTACGCATTCGGCTACTGTGAAAGCCTTCGCGGCGCGGTTCTTCCCGACGCTGTAACCGTTTTCAACGCAGGTGTGTTCTACAACTGTAAGAGCCTTGAATACGTAAACCCCTCGCTTAACACCACCACCTTCGGTGACTACGCATTCGCGGGCTGTGAAAAGCTTGCACAGTTCAGCTTAGGAAGCAAGCTTACCAAGGTAGGCACGTATGCGTTCTATAACTGTAAGAAGTTCACGAGCATTTCGCTTTCTAATTCCTCTGTCACGATAGGCGACTATGCGTTCCTTGGCTGTACGTCGCTTACTAGCATAAGCGTAGCGAGCGATAACGAGAAGTATGCAGCCGAATCGGGTGTTTTGTATTCTGTTACTAAAACCGTGGCCAGCAAACAGTGGTCTTGGGATTCGTTTTCGTATGTTTACACCTATACTTATCCAAAGACCGGAATCGTTTGCTATCCCGCAGGAAAGTCCGACACGTCCTACACCGTTCCGAGCACGGTTAAAACTATAAATCCTTACGCATTCGCTTACGCGGATAACCTTAAGAGCATTACCGTTGGCTCGGCAGTCACGACTATCGGTGCGAATGCATTCTACGACTGCGACAGGCTCGCGTCCGTAAGCATTCCGACTAACGTGACCTCGATCGGCGCGCAGGCGTTCTACGATTGCGACAAGCTTGCGTCGGTAACGATCAACTCAAAGTCGACAACGATCAACGGCGATCCCTTCTACAGAACGGCGGATAATTTCGTGCTCTACGGCTACGAGGGCTCTACTGCAGAGACCTTTGCAGCAGAAAAGCTTTACACGTTCATTCCGCTTACCGCTATCGATACCGAGCTTACGAAGGGTATGGGTAAGTGGACCGGCGGCGCCAAGACGAGCGTCAACACCAACGAGTACGCTCACTTCGGCGTAAGACAGACGAATAGCTCGAAGGGGGCGATCCAGACCGTAGACGCTTTTGAGGTCGGTACGACCTATAAGCTCTCTCTGTCCTACAGAAACAACGACTCTGATGTAGCAACGACGCTTCGACTTTTTGTGACAGGCGTTGCGACAAAGACTAATACAGCAGGCGAGGTCGTGGTTACGGACCTTCAGCTTTCGCCGAATCCCACCAACGTTGCACATAGTGCAGGTTGGCAGACTGCCGAGTTTACCTTCACGCCCGAATCGGCAGGCACCGGCGTATTTTCGTTCTGCGGCTCCACCAGCCGAATTCATATTCAGAGTATCGACATTGACAATCTGGTAATCAGCGTGGTAAGTCCCGCGAGCGGCTCTGTATACGATGCCGGAGATGTGATATTCTCCACCGACGAGTCGGATATGTATACGCCCTACTACGTGGATTGGTACGACGTTACCATAACGTGCGGAAGCGCACAGACCGAGGTTGTCGAGTATGTGAAGTCCGAGGCGACCGGCGATACCGACTGTGTTGGCAAGATCGCATACGAGTTCTACGATGGTGTTGCTGCAAAGGCAGGAAGCGCGTCTGTAAGCGCATACTTCCGCGTATCGAGCGCATACACTCGCCGCGTTCTTACCTACGTTCACACTAATACGCTTAACTACGTTGACGCAAACTACAACGGCGTTGACGTTACCGCGAAGGTATACTTCAGCGACGGCACCAGCACTACGGCGACTGCAAGCGGCGCGTCCGCGGATACGCTTGACGCAGGCGCGTACGTATTTACGAAGCTTACCTTCCCCTTCACGCTTTCTTCTGCAAAGACTATCGTCCGCGTAGAGTTCACGGGTACAGGCATTGACATCGTTAACGACGGCACCGTCGTAACAAGTCCCAGCACACTGCTTCAGTATGACAAGGCAACCTCTACAACGGCTGACGTTCAGAAGAACGTTACCGATGAGCCGTTCGACGTATACGGTATCAGCGTAAACTGCGTGCTTGCAGAGCCTATTGTGACGCACGTTCACAACGATCCCGTTATCGAGGACTACGTTAAGGGAAGCTGCTTTATAGCTGAAAGCTACGACGAGGTAATCTACTGCGCGATATGCGATATAGAGCTTGAGCGCACTCATTACGAGGAAGAGCTTGTCGGCGGCGGCTCGCATACTCCTGCGGCGGCTGTAAAGGAAAACGTCGTTAAGGGCGACTGTACGACGGACGGCTCGTACGACAGCGTAGTTTACTGCGAGGTTTGTGACGAGGAGATAAGCCGTACGACTGTAACCGAAAAAGCACCCGGACATCAGTTCGAGGACGGATACTGCTACGTATGTGATGCACCCAATATTATCGAAAATTTCGAAACCGACAATCTTATCAACGTGACGGGCGGCGCGGCAGTCGTTACTGCTCCGACAAGCGGTTGGATAGCTGACGTTAACAATACGTTCTACGTAAGCTGCGATAAGGTATGCCGCGTATTCGTAACTCACGACGGCGTAACCTACACAAGACTTTCCGCGACTGCAACAAGCGGCAGATACAGATTCAAGACCACCCTTACCGAAAATTCGCAGATCATCATCAGATTCTACGGTGACGTTAACGGCGACGGCAGGATACTGGTCAACGACTATACGCTTGCAAGACGCCTGTATCTCGACAAGAACTTTAACACATCCGCACTCAACAAGCTTGCGGCTTACAACAACAAGGATGGCGCGGTTGCATCCGGTGAGCTCACTCTCATCAAGCGAGTATTCCTCGGAACAACTACCGGTGCATGGTAAAATAAAAGTAAAGCCCCTCACGATTATGTGAGGGGCGCTTTTTATTTACTGGCGGAGGAGGAGAAAACAAAAAAACAACCGCCGTATGGCGGCTGTTTTGGTTTTACAGTATTTCGTCCATAAAATATGCGCAGGATTCGGCTGTCTTGCCCTCGAAGTCGCAAACGCTTACGCGGTAGTACTTGTCCTTCTCGCGAATCTCAAACGAGGTTTCGGTGAAGGGTTCGCCGGGCTTCGCAACGTGCATATTCGCACGACGGAATCCACAAGTGATGCTGATCGAGCGTGCAGGTGAGCACTTAACGTGCAGTCTGCCGTCCTCAACCCAGATAGCGTGGATCTCGGGTCCCATAGAGGTATAGCACTGACGGTTCATAAGCGCGTCGATGATAGCGCCGTACTCGAGCTTGTCCGCATTGATCATCGTCCAGGCGCCGTATGCGTGCGGCATATCGTGCTCGCCGAGCGGAATGATCTCGTCCTGATTGTGGTAGTCATCTCCCGCGGTGAGGAACAGACGCTGTCCCGAGCGGAGAATATCGTCGTATGTGACGTGACCGTAGTCGAGGTGACCGCCTGTGATGCCGCCGTAGTTGAACATCTCAACGGCTGCAAGCCCCTTGTAGTTCATATAGTCGCTGTAGTTCTGACGCGACCACACGGGGTGGTTGAGCGTTACGAGAAAGCCCATATCGTTGGCTTCCTTGATCATCGCGTTAATGCACTCGAAGTTGTAAACGCGCTCCTTGCCGGGATCGCTTGGGTCAAAGCAGATGTGATCCTTGTACTTCTCAAGAAACTCTCCCGTGTATTTGTCAGCGTAGGTCGTGCGGTAGAAATAGGGCTGACGGTTATGGGGCGTCTTCGAGAAGCAGTTCATATGAAGATTCTTACGGTTGCCGAGATTGCTGTTGTCGGGAGCAAGCGCCTCTGTGTTATCCATCTCGAAGCCGAGGATAGTGAGGAAGTTCTCGTCATTGAGGTAAGAGTGGTCAACAAGCACGTCGTGGTCGGTGAACGAAACGATCTGGAATCCGCGGTCAACGTACTTTTTTTCATTTCGGCTGCGGGAACGTTACCGTCCGAGCACTCGGTGTGGCAGTGAAGGTTCGCCTTGTACCAGTTACCAGTTTCGGGAAGAAGATATTTTTTCATATTTTTCTCCTTAATCAAACATTTCGTCGGTGAAGTACGCGCAGGATTCCGCAACGTAGCCTTCGTGGTCTGTAACGGTTATACGGCAGTATCTGTCCTTCTCGCGAATCGCAAACGAGGTTTCGGTGAAGGGCTCGCCGTTCTTGCCCTCGTGAAGCTCGCCGCGTCTGAAGCCGCACATAAGTCCGATAGTACGCGCAGGCGAGCACTTAACGTGAATTCTGCCGTCCTCAACCCATATAGCGTGAATCTCGGGTCCCATAGTCGCATAGCAACGGCGGTTCATCAGCGCATCGATTACAGCACCGTATTCGAGCTTCGGAGCCTTGATCACTGTGTATGCCTTGTAGCCGTGCGGTACCTCATCGGGACCGATCGGCTCGCATTCGTCCTCATTGTGATAATCGTCGCCGGCGGTGATGAAAAGGCGCTGACCCGTACGAAGCAGGTCGTCGTAGATGACGTTCGCGTGGTCATCAAAGCCTCGCGAAATACAGCCGTAGTTGAACATTTCCACAGCGGCAAGACCTTCATAGTTCATATAGTCATTGTAGCACTGACGCGAGTTTATCGGGTGGTTGAGCGTTACGAGGAAGCCCATATCGTTAGCTTCCTTGATCATCGCATTGATGCACTCGAAATTGTAGATACGCTCACGTCCGGGATCGTTCGGATCAAAGCGGATGAGATCCTTGTACTTTTCAAGAAAGTCGCCCTTGTACTGCTCAACGAACTGTGTACGGTAGAAATAGGGCTGACGCGCATCCGGGCTCTTTGCAAAACAGTTCATATGAAGGTTCTTGCGGTTGCCGAGATTACTTTTGTCCTCGTTGAGAGGCTCGGTGTTGTCCATCTCAAAGGCGAGAATTGTTAAAAAGTTCTCGTCGTTGAGGTAAGAGTGGTCAACGAGCACGTCGTGGTCGGTGAACGCCACTATCTGAAATCCGCGCGCGACGTACTTTTCCTTCATTTCCGCCGCGGGGATGTTACCGTCCGAGCATTCGGTGTGGCAATGAAGATTTGCCTTGTAGGCATTGTACGATTCGGGAAGAAGATATTTTTTCATAATAATACAGCGATCCCTCCCTCAAACGGGAGGGACACCTTTCTTATAATTTAAGCGAAGTAATCGCCGAGGTATGCCTTGGTGTTCTCAACCATCTCGTCGAAGAGCTTTCTTGCGTCTTCCATAGAGAGCGGAACGAGCGGATCGTTAATGAATACCTTGAACGCCTTCTCGAGGTCGCGCTCCATAGCTGCCTCAATGGTGAGCTCCTGCTGACCGCAGATACGGGAGATGAGCGGATAGATAGAGGAGGGAATATCACCTACGAATACAGGCTCAAGCTCGTTGGTGCGGAAGGTAGCGTTGGTTTCAACAACTGCACCGATGGGAAGGTTGGTAACCTGACCGTAGTTCGGGATGTTAACGTTGGTTACGAGGTCGCGCAGGCCGAGAAGCGCACGCATCTGCTCAACGCCTTCCTCGCCGGTAGGCTTGAGCTCGAATGCTTCCTCGCCCGAAAGCAGACGCTTGCTTCTTGCAAGACGCTTTTCGAGGTCCTCGAAGCGGAAGGAAACGGGAGTGAGCTTGTACTGCCACTCTTCAACCTTCTCGGGATTCTCGATGTACCACTTGCCGGGGCAGAACTCTGCGAGATGTCTGTCACCTGCAGCGGCGATAAGACCGAAGCGCTTGAAGAGGTCCATCTTAACTCTCTCGTGGCTCGGGAACATCTTATTCTGCCAGTTGGTGTCAACAGGCTCGGTATAGCCGCTCTCTGCATACTTGTCGCAGAACTTTGCGTATACGTCAAAGAGGTCGATATCCTGGAACTGTGCCTTGTCAAGCCAAGTGAAGTGGTTTACGCCGAGTACGTTAACCTTGATCTGTTCGCGAGGCATAAAGGGAAGGCCGCAGATGTCCTGAAGTGCGCGGGAGAGAAGCTTCTGTGTACCGAATACCTCGTGGCAGCAACCGAACGCCTTGATCTCGGGGAAGGTTGCATAGAGGGTTCTGGTGCAGACGGTCATCGGGTTGGTGTAGTTGATAACCCAAGCGTCGGGGCAGTATTCCTTGATTGCGAGCGCAATCTCCTCGAACATAGGAACGGTGCGGAGTGCTCTGATAAGTCCACCGGGGCCGGAGGTGTCACCTACAGACTGGTAGATGCCGTACTTTTCGGGGGTGTGAACGTCGCTCTGCATCTCGTGGAATGTACCGGGAAGAATGGAGATAACGACGAAGTTAGCACCGGTGAGTGCCTCGCCGATGGTTTCTACAGCCTTGTAGTTCCAAACGGATTTGGAATCGGGAAGCTCCTTTACCTTGTTACCGATGACCTCGTTGTTTTTTGCAGCCTCATAGTCGATGTCGTAAAGATAAACGTCGCCGGAGATGTCGTCAGCCATAGCGAGGTCAGACATAAGTCCCCACGCCCAGCCGCGCGAACCGCCGCCGATGTAAGCGATCTTAAGATCTTCTACTTTGTTGTTTACGTATTTCATAATATTTTCTCACTTTCTTATATAATTTTTAAAATTAAAACTAACCCAAAACACATTGTAGCTTTCGGCGCGAGCGAAGCAAGCGCCACCCACCGCACGCTAACTTTCGGCACGCAGCGAAGCGTCCGCGCCTTGCGGAAACGCCAAAGATGTGAAGCTGTTTGATTTTGGTTACGCGGTCGTTGGGTCACCGACACGGGTGTCGGTGCTAGCAGTTGGCAAAGCCAACTGCTAGCACCGAGAGAGTGGGTACAGTTTACGCGAGCACTCTGTAATGGTGAAGCTAATTTAAAGTTCTTTGCTGTCGTTGAAAACGACGCTTTCGTTTCAAGAAAGCCGCGTTTCTCCTTGCGTTCTCCCCGTCACCTTACCGCACGACCCTGCGCGTAGCCGTTATACTCCTCAAGGAACGCCTCCGCGTGCTTTACCATATGAACGCTCACGCGCTCGTCCTTGAAGCTGAACACAAAGCAGGCGTTGCCGAAATACTTGTCGATGACCTGCACCTTGAGTCGGAGCTTCTTTTCCTCCGCCCAATCGGCACTCACCGCGCATTTGTACTTGTTGCCCGGGCAGACCGTGCCTGCGACGAGGTCGGAGTAGCCGTCCTCGGGGAAAAGCGTGAACTCGTTGTAGCCGATGCCGAATACGAGCGATTTGTCGCCCTGTGCGTTCGTGTAGGAGAGGGTACCCTTGTCGCCGTCGAAATTAAAGCGGAGCTTTTTAATGCCCATCGGGTTTTCTTCAAGCTCGTAGGTCACGTTCTCGATCTCCTTGGCAAATGCGCCGAACTGCGTCTTATTAAAATGCGTCAGTTCGCGAGTCGCGAGGTAATTATCGAGCTCTGCCTTTGCCGCAGGATCGTCGACCATAGGCTCGCCAAGACTCGGGATTATGCGGTTGTATATTTCGTGATAGAAAATAGCGCGCGTCTTGTCGGTGTTGCCTTGATTGTCGGACGTGATCGCGAATATGAAATCGGTCTTCGGATCGCATATTATGTGCTGGTCGCCCATACCTACGAACGCGAAGCCGTCGTTCGGCGCCTTCCATATCTGATAGCCGTAGCCGTAGCCGCTGTATGCGGTGAGCGCACAGCCGTCCACGTCGTTGCAGACAAGCTTTGAGGTCGCGTCCTTCATATACTCGCGGCTCAAATACTGCTTACCGTTCCACTCGCCAAGGTTAAGCACAAATCTCGCAAAAGCAAGCAGGTCGCGCGTGGTGCACATAACACCCGAGTCAACGAACGAGTGTCCGCCGGGGACGGTCAGGCAGTACGACTCCTTCGAAAAGCCGATGTCATCAAGGAATTTTTCGCGCATATAGCTCATAAAGTCCTTGCCCGTTACGTTCTCGAGTATGTGTCCGAGCATATACGAGCCTGGAGAGTCGTAGCGGAACAGCGTGCCGGGAATCTTTTCGCCCTTCTTGGTGAAATACACTTTCGTGCGGTCGTCAACGCCCTTGTCGAACCAGTGTATCGGCACAAGCATTGACGAGCTCATAGTAAGAAGGTCGCGTATTGTCGCCTCGCGCTGCAGCTCGTCGAAATTTTCGTTCTCGTATTCGGGGAAGTAGTCAACGATCTTGTCGTCAAGCGTTAAAAGTCCGTCGTCGATAGCAAAGCCGATCGCTACGCCGACAAAGCTTTTGGACACCGAGTACATACGGTGCAAAAACTTCTCGTCGAAAGGACTATAGTAGCCCTCAAGGAAGATGTCGTTGCCGCGCGCCATCATTATGCTGTGCGTGGCAAAGCCGTAGAAGTCAAGCGCCTTTAACATCTCAAGTACAACTCTTGATGATATTCCGGCGCGCTCGGGTGTTACGTTATTGAACATAATTTTTTCTCCTTATCTATTTGGGAAACGGGGGACGGGGGATACGGTCGCTTTTCATTTCAAAAAAGCCGCGTTCCTTCGCGTTTCCTTGCGCGTTGCTTACAGCACAACGCCGTCCTTGAAGATTGAAATTTCCTCGTAGCCGTTAATTTCGTTCTTTGCGAGCTCGCCGCTTGCAACAGAGATTACGTAGGCGAGAAGCTCATCGGTGAGGGGATTACCGTCAAGTGCGGGACTTGCGTCGAAGTCGATCCAATTAGCCTTGCGAGTAGCGAGGGAATTGTTAGTTGCGATCTTGACGGTCGGTACAGCGCCTCCGAGGGGAGTACCGCGACCGGTGGTGAAGAGCACGAGATGTGCGCCTGCCGCGGTGAGGTTGGTCACCGCAACGATATCGTTGCCGGGACCGTCGAGAAGGGAAAGACCCCTCTTCGTTACAACGTCGCCGTAGCCGAGTACGTCGACAACGGTGGAAAGACCGCCCTTTTGTGTGCAGCCGAGTGACTTCTCTTCGAGAGTGGTGATACCGCCCTTTTTGTTTCCGGGCGAGGGATTTTCGTAAATAACCTGATTGTGACGCTCGTAGTAATCCTTGAAATTGTTGATAAGGTCAACCGCCTTGTTAAATACCGCCTCATTCTCGCATCGCTTCATTAAAAGATGCTCCGCGCCGAACATTTCCGGCACCTCGGTGAGCACGCACGCGCCGCCCATAGCGGTGAGTCTGTCGCAGAAGCGTCCGACGAGCGGATTTGCGGTGATGCCGGAGAAGGCGTCGCTTCCGCCGCACTTGAGTCCGACTACAAGCTCTGTTACGCTTATCGGCTCGCGAACGTCACGCGCCGCGATAGCCTTGAGCTCTTCAATAATCTTAACGCCCTCGCTGACCTCGTCCTCGACGTCCTGCGCAACGAGGAAGCGTACGCGCTCCTTGTCGTAGTCCTTGAGGAAGGGCATAAATACGTCGATGTTGTTGTTTTCGCATCCGAGTCCGAGCACGAGTACACCGCCTGCGTTCGGGTGGTTAACAAGACCTGCGAGGATCTTCTGCGTGATCTCCATATCGCCGCCGAGCTGCGAGCAGCCGAACGGGTGAGGGAAGTACTTCGCGCCCGTTTTTTTGGCGATAAGCTCTGCCGTCTTGTTTACACATCCGACGGTGTTGACTATCCAGATCTCGTTTCTGATACCGACCTTGCCGTTCTTTCTGCGGTATCCCATAAACGTCGGAGCCGCATCAACCTTTTCCGCGGGATAGAGCACGGGCTCGTACTTGTATTCGAGCTTACCTGAGAGGTTGGTCTTTACGTTGTGGGTATGTACGTGGTCGCCCTTTTTGATGTCCTCGGTAGCGTGACCGATGGGCTGACCGTACTTTATGATGTTCTCGCCGCACTTAATGTCGCGCGCAGCGTACTTGTGACCGTCGGCGAGGTTTACCTCGACGTTATCAAGCTTATTTATTAACATACTTTAAAACCTCGCTTTCAAGATAAGAGAGGTCCTCACCCCAAAGAGCGGTGTTTGCGAGAATGTCCTTAACGCTTGCAGTCTTCATAAATGCAGTAACGTCTGCGTCGTCGTTGGTCATATCGGTTCTGTAGAAGTCGATAAGCTTTGCGAAGGAGAAGATGAGCGTTTCGGGCGTCTTATTGTATCTCTTGATATATTCAAGAATAGACGGAAGCACGCGCACCTTGAACTTGCTCACGGAGTTTAAAGCAATAGAGGACAGATAGTGCTTGATGTAGGGGTTAGCGAAGCGGGTAAGCACGTTGTCCGCATACTCGAGCAGCTCGTCGCGGGGAAGGTCGAGAGTCGGAATGATCTCGTCGAACACGCACTTTCTGATATGCTCGCGCATCTTTTCGTCGTCGATGCAGGACTTGACGGTGTCAAAGCCCGAAAGAAGCGCAAAGGGTACGAGCGAGGTGTGTGCACCGTTGAGGATGCGAACCTTTCTCGTGCGGTACATCTCGAGATTATCGGTGAGGATAACGTTGAGTCCGCACTTGTCGAAGGGAAGCTCGTTAAAGAGGTCGTTATAGCCCTCGATCACCCAAAGGTGGAAGTACTCGGAGGTGTTTATCATCTTGTCGTCCCAGTCGAACACGATGTTTTCGTCCTTGGGGTAGCCGGTGTTGATTCTGTCAACGAGCGTGTTGCAGAAGATGTTGTCGTATTGAACAAACGCCTTGAAGTCCTCGCCGAGGTTCCAACGGTCTGCGTACTGAAGGATACACTTCTTTAAGTTTGCGCCGTTCTTGTCGATAAGCTCGCAGGGAAGGAACACAAATCCGGGAAGTCCGAGATCAAAGCGTGCCTTTAAAAGCTGGGTGAGCTTACCCGGGAAGGTCTTTGCAGGTCTGTCGCCGAAGCCGTCGTCGACGCAGTACACGATGCCTGCCTCGGTGGTATTAGAGATGATGAAGCGGAAGTCGGGGTTCTTTGCAAGCTCTATGTACGCGTCAAAATCGTCGTAGGGCTTTACACAGCGCGAGATAACGTCGTTCTTCTGAATTTCAACGCCCTCAACGCCGCGGCAGATGTGTGTATATTCACAGTGCTGTGCAGAGAGCATATCGCACATGCCGTTTTCGATAGGCTGTACGACGACGACCTTGCCGTCGAAATCGGTGGCGTCGTTTACCTTCTTCACCATCCAATCGGCAAATCCGCGAAGGAATCCGCCCTCACCGAACTGTATAATTTTTTCTTTCATAAAATATGTCCTTTCCCACCCATCGGGGTGCCATAAAATTTACTTATTTTATTGTAGCAGTGCTTTACACACCACCTCACTGTAATTATACTACAAAATCTATGTAATTTCTACCGGTATTTTGAATTTTTCACATATATTTTTACAGAAATATTGCAATTTCGCTTCTAATGTGGTATCATATATCAAAAGAATAGCACGGAGGCTTTGATATGATATACTTAAGGGACGAATATACGGGCAAGTCTATAATAATAGAAAAGAACAAATCTCCGCTTGCGACGGATATGCCCGAAACACATTCGCACGGGCATCACGAGCTTTATTTCTTGCTTTCGGGCAAGCGCCGCTATTTTGTCGGACATAAGATATTTTCCGTGTCGCCCGGTAATCTCGTTATAATCCCCGAGAACGAGCTTCACCGCACGGGCGCGCTCGCCGGAATGGGATACGAGCGATACGTTACTTATTTTTCGATAGAAGCGCTTGAAGGTATAACAGAGCTTGTGGGTAAGGAAAAGCTCGACGAGTTTCTGTCGCTCGGATGCGTGCAGTTTTCGCCCGAGTATGTAAAAAGGCTTCGCGAGCGGTTCGATACGATGTATGCCGAGCAGATGCGCGGCGACGAATTTGCCTATGCAGCCGAGAAAAATCTGCTTTGCGATATTATAATAGAAACGCTCCGTCACGGCAGAATTAAAAGCTGTGCAACGGGCGAGGGCGCTGACAAAATACAGCTTGTCGCCGCCTACATAAGCGAAAACTACGCCTCGGAGATAACGCTTGATTTTGCCGCGGAAATGGCGTGTATGGAGAAAACGTATTTCTCGAAGCGCTTCAAGACGTTGACGGGCTTTGGCTTTTGCGAGTATCTGACGCGCACACGCATAAACGCGGCACAGTCGTTGCTTCTGTCGAGCGACCTCAACATAAGTGAGATATCAGATGAGTGCGGCTTTTCTACAAGCAACTATTTCGGCGACGTATTCCGCAGACTGCACGGTGTTTCGCCGTCAGAATACCGCCACAAGATGAAAAACAGATAATAGACGAAAAAGCGGGCATAATATCACCGAAACAATATTTCGGAGGATATTATGTGCACAGCAGTAAACACACACGGTCTTTTCGGGCGCACGCTTGATATCGAGCGCTCGTTTGGCGAGAGCGTCGCTTTGACGCCTCGCGCTTTGCCGCTTGATTTTCGTCACGAGGGCACGCTTCATAAGCACCTTGCCATACTCGGAATGGCATCGGTCAGAGGGGGCGTGCCGCTTTATTACGACGCCGTCAACGAGGAAGGGCTTTGTATGGCGGCGCTCAAATTTCCCGAAAACGCCGTCTATCACGCGCCGTGCGCGGACAAGCACAATGTTGCCTCGTTCGAGCTTATATGGTGGGTGCTCGGCAAATGCAAAACGCTCGGTCAGGCGCGTGAGCTTCTCTCAAAAACCAACGTCACAAACGACGATTTCGCCGAGGATACAAAACCGTCGCCGCTTCATTATATCGTGGCGGACGGGGAAGCGGCTATCGTCGTCGAGAGCGTCGCACACGGGCTGAAGATATACGAAAATCCGCTCGGTGTGCTGACGAACAATCCGCCGTTTTGTTACCATCTGGAGCACGTGCGCGGCTTTATGCACCTCGATTCGGGATATCCCGAAAACACGCTTTGCGAGGGTGTGCCGCTGACGCCGTACTCGGGCGGAATTGCCGCTGTCGGGTTGCCTGGCGATTTCTCGTCGCCATCGCGGTTCGTACGCGCGGTGTTCGCGAAAGGCCACACGTCGCTCGACGGCACGCAAGGCGAGCGTGTGAGCGCATTTTTTCACGTTTTGGACACGGTCAGCGTGCCGCGTGGGTGCGAGAAAAATGCGTCGGGCGAGAGCCTTTTCACGCTTTATGCATCCTGTGTTGACGTGTCCGCGCGAGCGTATTTTTTCACGACGTACGGTAGTCGCCGCGTTCGTGCGCTCACAATGGACGGCGTGAACCTCGACTCGAGTACGCTTATCTGCCGCGATATATCGGGCGGCGAGGACGTGGAGCGCCTGCGTTGAGTCACCGTCGATTTGTGCATAAAAACAGTCGATTTGTCAGTTGACAGGCGAGCGCGCACCGTGGTATACTGTTTGTAGAAATATAAATTCTAAAAGGAGCTATAGTTATGAACAACAAGCTTGCAATGATCGGCTGCGGCGGTATCGGTGACTATCACCTCGGTCACTTTATGCAGTATGGCGACCTTGTCCAAATGGTCGGCTTCTGCGACCTTATACCAGAGAAGGCGGATAGGTTTGTAGAAAAGGCGGGCTGTGGCAAGGCGTACACCGATTTTCGTGTAATGCTCGATGAAGCGAAGCCCGATATGGTATTCGTCTGCATTCCGCCGTATTGCCACGGTGACGTAGAAAGGGAGCTTCTTGAGAGAAATATCCATTTCTTCATTGAAAAGCCGATGAGCCTTGATATTAAGTTCGCTAAATGGGTTCGCGACGAGATTGAAAAGCGAGGACTTATCACTGCTGTCGGCTTCCAGATGCGCTACACCAACAAGTCGGACTACGCGCACCAGTTCTGCAAGGATAATCAGATAGTGTTCGTAAACGGCACGCGTATCGGCGGTATCCCGAAGATAGATTGGTGGGGCGATAAGAGCCTTTCCGGCGGTCAGCTTGTTGAGGCGGCTATACATGAGTGCGACCTTATCCGCTACTGTGTGGGCGATGTTGATGAGGTGTTCTCATACTCCACGCGCGGCTTTGTAAAAGAGTCGCCGATACCTTATGATACCGACGACTGCACCGCGACTACGGTTAAGTTTAAGAGTGGAGCACTCGGTGTATTCGCAGGTGGCTGCTATGCGAAGTCGGGCAACTCATTTGCCTCCAAGGTTATCTTTTCTGCAAAGGACAAGAGAATCGAATACTTCAAGCAGCTTGACATTTACGGCGAGGAGCCTACCAAGCAGGATGACGACGCTAAATTCGTCATCAAGGGCGACGGTGCGATCGGTGCGGCAGGCGAGAAGATAAGCATAGAATCCACAGGCGACAACGGTCTTATCTGCGACCGCACGTTTATCGAAGCGGTGCTCACGGGCGACGCGTCGAAGATACGCTCGCCGTACGCGGACGCGTACAAGACGCTCGCGTTCGTGCTCGCTTGCAACGAGTCGATGGCGACGGGCAAGCCGGTAAAGGTTGAATATTAAAACAGCGAAGCCTTCCGTGAGGAAGGCTTCGCTGTTTTATTAGCGGCAACCGCTCGGTTTGTCCTCTCGCGCTTTGCGCGCTCGGGGAGGACGCAAGGGGCTTCGCTCCCTCCGTAGGGGACGGTAACCGTTTGGCCGGGAGGCGAAACCGCCTCCCTTACGGAGAAAGCGGAAATCGCTCATACAAAAAACGAAGCCTTCCGCGAGGAAGGCTTCGCCATTTTAATATTCGATCTTTATTGATTTTCCTGTTGCCATCGACTCGTTGCAAGCAAGTGCAAACGCAAGCGTCTTGTATGCATCCGCGTAGGTCGAGCGTATCTTCGATCCGTCGCCCGTAAGAACCGCCTCGATGAACGTGCGGTCGCAACGAAGTCCGGCGTCGATATCGCGCTTTACCACGATCTTCTCGCCGCTATCACCGAGTGCACCGTCGCCGGATACCGCATATACGGGACCGTCCTTCTTTTCCTCGGAGGGCTTTTCGCCGTAGATCTCGACGCTGTTTCCGATTCGCCATTCAGCACGCTTTGTGGGCGCGGAGAATATCATACTCGGCGCGAAGCTGTCGCCGCTTCTCGAATAGCAGCCCATACCGATGGTCGCAAGCGCACCGCTCTCAAATCTCGCGATGGTCACGCTGCAGTCGTCGGTGTCGTAATCCTCAACGTCGTTTACATATCCGCGAGTCGCATAGGAGCAAACCTCAACAACGTCACCCATCATATAGCGGAGTAAGTCAAGGTTATGTATGCCGGACTCAACGAGCATACCGCCCGAAAGCTCCTTCTTGCGCCACCAGAATACCTTCGGCACGTCGTTGAAGCGAGTGCAGTCCGCGTACACGATCTGATTATTCATACAGAAATCGTGGCACGCGTCTGTGAAGTTGTTGTAACGGCACTGGAAGCCGACCGCGGTGATAATGCCTTTCTTTTCAATCTCGTCGCGCACTTTTTTTGCAAACGCAATGTCAAGGCAGAGCGGCTTCTCTACAAAAAACGGTATCTCACGCGCAAGAAGCTCCTCCTCGATCTCGCCGTGGCAGTACGGAGGCACACAAACGAATACCATATCGGGCTTTACCTCATCGAGCATTACACGAAAATCGGTGTACGCTTTGCCCGAGCCTGCCTTTGCAACAAACTTTTCTGCCTTTTCGGGAATGAGGTCGCAAAAGCCTGCAAGCTCCACGAGATCACCGTACTCAAGGAAGTGTCCGAGGTGGTATCCGCCGATACCGCCGCATCCGATCATAGCTAATTTGTTGTTCATTGTTAATTTCTCCTTTTCGCGGATTTATTATTCTACGAACAGTATAACGCGTAAGGATGACAAAGTCAAGGTATAATCCGAGCATTTTTTTGGACATTTCAACTGAAAATTACGAATTTTGTTCGTATGTGACCGAGCCGATGCGCGTGGGAAGTCTGTCCTCGCCCGCTTCATTCGAGGTGGATCTCGTACCACAGAGTGCTTATTTAGCGGCACTCATTTTCTCGCTACGCTTCATGAAAATGAGTGCATTTTGCCGCGCAAACGGGTCGACGTGGGCGTCGACCCCTACGGGAATTCCATAACCGCAAGCGTGCCGCTGATAGCCGTCGAATCGCGCACCGTCGCGCAGAAAGAGAAACGGTTATCGCACGCCGCTGTCTTTTCAGCGGCGCAGCCAAGAGGTGAAGGGGGATTAAAAGGGGGAGGAGGAGTTGTCGGCGTATGAGTAAGTTCCTCCTCCCCCCTTTTCGTATCCCCGAGCGATACGCGCTCGTAAGCGGACGGTCGCGGACGCCTATCCCTACAAGGAATAGTGCGAAGCCTTGCGTTCTTCCCAGCGCGAAAGCGCGACAAAAAATATCGGAAATCCTAAACGGATTTCCGATACGAAAGCGGCGAGGTGCCGATCTTTTTATTAAACACACGACAAAAGTACGGCTCGTCATCGAAGCCGCATTCGTGCGCTATCTCGGTGACGGACAGGTCCGTCGTTGACAGAAGCTCGCAGGCGCGAGTTAAGCGAAGCGAGGTTATGTAATCGACGGGCGAGGTGCCGAGTGCGGCGCGGAAAAGCTGGCGAAAACGGCTCTCCGACAGATGCTCGAGCGCGGCAAGCTCGCTTATTACAAGCTTTTCACAGTAGGTGCTGTTTATAGCTTCAAGTGATTTTTTAAGCCTTGTACGAAGGTGGGCGTTCTGCTCGCGGTTGGGATTGTCGACGATACGGCGAGATAGGCGTACGAGGATAGCCTGCAAAAGCGAGCTGCACATCTCCTCAAAGCCGTCGCGCCGCAACATTATCTCGTTGAACATATGCGAGAAATCACGCTTTATTCGCTCTACGTCTACCGACGATATATCGTGTATGCAGTCGGTCTTGATACCGAGCGAGGAGAGAAGCTCGGCCGCGTGCGAGCCTGTGAAATGCACCCAGTAGTAGCCAAGAGGCGAGCCGTCGTTCGTGTATTTGTACGCGGTTTCGGGCGTGCGGATTATGAAGCTGTCCGTGCCGAGTGTACTGCCGTCGCCGAGTGTTAACGAGCCGACGTCCACAAGCTGGAGGTAGTAGTCGTGGCGGATTGCTTCCGATGTGAATTTTTTTGTGCTCGCGATATAGCCCGTACAGTTTATAATGAGCGGTCGCGAGGTGTCGTATGCATTGTCGTATGGCGCCTTCTTTATGTAATACAGTTGTCGCAGCATATTGTAATCTCCGTCGAATAGTACCCAAATCTCATCGGTTTATTACTTGAAAACCTACACGGTATATTATATACTTAAATTGTAAAAATGTCAATGGCATTGACAACTTTTTTGAGAAAGGATTATGATTCTTATGAAAAAATCAATTAACGCGTGGGCAGTCGATAAGGACACAAACTTCGAGGATATGTTCGCGCAGCTTAAGGCGGCGGGATTCGAAGGCGTTGAGCTTAATATCGACAAGGAGTTCAAGGCTGAGGCAGGACCTCGCTCGCTCGCTATGGATATGACCGCAGAGGATCTCGCGGCTATCAAGGCACTTTCCGATAAATACGAGCTTCCGATCACCTCTATCTCCACCACCAATCCGCTTAAGGGTACCTCCGGTGTGCGCGAGTTCTGGGAGCCGATGAAGGCCGTTATCTTCAAGCAGATCGAGTTCGCAAAGGCGCTCGGCGCGAAGGGTATTCTTACGGTTCCCGGCGGTATGAACGCCGAGATCAGCCTTAAGGCGGCACACGAAACCTCACTTGAATTTTATAGATCAATAAAGGATGAGGTCGAGGCATCGGGCATCACCGTTGCTCTTGAAAACGTGTGGAACCTTTTCTTCCTCTCTCCGTTTGATGCGGCAAGATTCGTAGACGCTATCGACTCTCCCTCGATCGGTATGTACTTCGACGTCGGAAACTGCGTTGCGTTCTCGAATCCCGAGGACTGGATAGAAATTCTCGGCAACCGTATCAAGTTCGTTCACGTTAAGGACTACCTCAGAAACATCAGAACCCTCAAGGGCGGTGCATTTGTCGGCGTAAATAACGGAAGCGCAAACTGGGAGCGTGTCGTTGAGGAGCTTCAGAAGATCGGCTTTAACGGATACCTCACCGCAGAGGTTATGAGAAGCGATCCTGAAATGTCGTTCACCGATTTCTACAAGCTCGTAGAAACACAGGTCGGCGAGATCGTAGCCCTCGAAAAGTAAGCAAACCTCTACCGTACGCTAACTTTGGCGCCTTCTCCGTGCCGCCTCTCACAAAGGGCGAGGCTTTTGTGCGGACGACCAATGGTCGCCCTTACGGGATGCGCGCTTCGACGGCGGACCGTCGGGGACGCCGGCCCCTACGGGATGTGCGTGCAGACGTTTGAACGGGAGGCGAAACGCCTCCCCCTACGTACACTAACCTATGGCGCGCAGCGAAGCGTCCGCGCTTCGGGCGCAATGTTCAGAATCGGGAGCGCTAAATTCCGCTTCCCACTTCGCTGACAAGATGTGGCTGCGAAGCCAATTTAAAGTTTTTGCGTCGTTGAAAACGACTGCTTTTCTTCAAAAAAGCCGCGTATCCCCCACGTCCCATAATACATAAAATTAAAGAGAAAATATTATGTTAAGAGTAGCACTTATCGGTTGCGGTGAGATCACCAAGATGCATACCGACGACTTCAACCAAATGAGCGACATTATGACCCCTGTTGCGTTCTGCGACCTCATTCGCGAGCGTGCCGAGGACCGCGCAAACAGATGCGGCGGCACGGGCAAGGTCTACACCGACTATAAGCTTATGCTCGACGAAGTAAAGCCCGACGCGGTTTTCATTGCCGTACCTCCGTACTGCCACGGTGATATAGAGTTCGACCTTATCGAGCGCGGTATTCCGTTCTTCGTACAGAAGCCGATGACACTTGATATGGATCTCGCAAAGCGTATCCGTGACGCGGCTGCTGCGAAGGGACTTATCACAGCGGTAGGACTTCAGATGCGCTACCTCGATTACATTGAGGCTGCACGCGTGTTCTGCCGGAAGTATAAGATCTATCACGTTGAGGGTAACCGCCTTCAGGGACCGCGCGTAACTCCGACCACCGAGGAGTGGTGGCACGATAGAAAGCTCTCGGGCGGTCAGCAGGTTGAGTCGGGTATCCACGAGTTCGACCAGTTCAGATACATCCTCGGCGCAGAGGTTACCGAGGTTTCTGCATTTGCTGCGAACGGATTTGCGAAGGATGCTCCCGAGCATAGCATCGAGGACCATATTGTCGCTATCCTTCGCTTCGATAACGGCGCAGTTGCTACTATTTCGAGCGGCATCTGCCGCAACAAGAAGGAAGGCTATCCCAACTCCCGCAGACTCCTATTCAGCTCGAACGACAGATCAGCAGAGCTTCTTGCAGGCGTCGGATGTATCATCCGCGGCGAGGTTGAGGCTACCGCAGAGAGCGTAAAGCGCGACTACGGCGAAACTGCCGAGCTTCGTGAGGACGGCACCATCTTCATTCCGCGTAACCCCGACTGCGCGATTCGCTGCGACCGCACGTTCGTTGAGGCGGTTATCTCGGGCGACGCTTCGAAGATACGCTCGCCTTATGCGGACTCCTACAACACGCTCGGATTCCTCCTTGCAATCAACGAGTCCATCGAAAAGGGTACTAACGTTGAGGTTAAGTATTGAGATAAAATGAAAAATCCCCTCGAGAGAGGGGATTTTTTATTTGACTTATATGCCCATTTCTTCCTTGACTTACTTGAAGATATCGGTGATAAAATATTTCTTTCAAAGCGCTTGACATTAGCAAAGCGGTATGGTAGAATGATTTTGAATTTGATCGGAGAGATACAAGGATGGGAGAAGCAGGCTCTCGGACTTGCCGGTTGATAATAAAGGGGACATTGACAATGGAAAATTTAAAATTTATATTTCCTATCGACGGAGACTGCGTTAATATTTACGACGGTGAGGCTGTCGACGGGGGGGTTAGGGTGCGTGTAAAGCTTTCGGCGCCTGAGGGACACAGCATATATATAAATGCGGTTGCTGCAGACTACGCTGACGGTATTTACTCTGTCGACGTGGTTTTCAATGGGTTCAGAAATCTCGTTACCGCCCTCGACGAAACAACGGGACTCAAGGAGCGCATTACCGTATTTAAGCTTAACGATCCCGTTAAGAAATTCCGCGTTTCGAGCGACGACAATATACTTTTCCTCGCGGATATAACGTCGAATAAGGACGTATACACGTCGATATTCGACAACCCTTACCTTGCGATGTACAAGCGGATTCACGACAAGTTCGGTGTGCCGGTACACCTTAATCTGTTTTACGAATGCGGAAATCAGCCGTATTTTAGCAGTGAGCGCCCGTACTTCAATTTGTCGATGATGACCGATAAATTTAAGCAGGAGTTCATCGCGAACAGCGATTGGCTCAAGCTCGCGTTTCACTCGAAGGCGGAATTTCCCGATAGACCGTATATAAATGCAAAGGCGGAGGAGATCACCGCGGACTGCACAAGGATACATAACGAGATCAAGCGCTTTGCGGGTGCAGAGTGCATCACCAACACTACTACCGTTCACTTTGGCGAAGCGACTGTCGAGTGCGTCGGCGCATTGCGCGCTCTCGGTCACCGCTCGCTTTCGGGATACTTCACCCGTACCAGCAAGGGCGTGAGAACGGTTTCATACTACGTAAGCGAGGAACTGCTCGACCATATCGGACAGCGTGACTTCTGGTACGACCGCGAAACGGATATTTTCTTTGGTCGCATCGACGTCGTAATGAATCTTTCGACGTACGACTTTATAATGGACGAGCTTCGCACGGCTGTCGAAGCTCCCACTCGAAGCGGTTTTATTGAGCTTATGATACACGAGCAGTATTTCTATCCCGATACAGTATATTACCTTGAGGATTTTGAGAAGCGTGTTCACGACTGCTGCGAGTACGTTTACGCGAGAGGATACCGCGGTGCGCTGATGAGCGATATGATCGCGGAGGCACCGCTTAACGAAAGAATATAACCGATATGCAATAAACAAAAAATCCCGACAAGCGTCGGGATTTTTTTATTTGACTTATATGCCCATTTCTTCCTTTACTTCCTTGAAGGCATTTACGATGTAGAGGATATTTTCCTCGGAGAGCGCTGCGGACATCTGCGTTCTGATGCGCGCGCGTCCCTTGGGAACGACGGGGTAGGAGAACGCTACCACGTACACGCCCTTTTCCATCATACGCTTTGCCATTTCGACAGCCTTGTGCTCGTCGTAAAGCATAACCGGGATTATCGGCGTGCCGCCGTCCTGCACGTCAAGGCCGATCTCCTTGATCTTCTCTGCGAAAAGCTTCGTATTTGCGAAAAGCTTATCACGTCTTGAGGTGTCGTTCTCGAGAAGCTCGAGTACCTTGATAGAGCCTGCCGCAACGGCGGGGGCGAGTGTGTTCGAGAAAAGGTAAGGTCTTGAGCGCTGGCGGAGAAGGTCGATTATCTCTTTCCTACCGGATGTAAAGCCGCCCGACGCACCGCCGAGAGCCTTTCCGAACGTACCTGTGATAATGTCGACTCTACCCATAACACCGCAGTGCTCGGCGGTGCCGCGTCCGGTTGCACCCATAAAGCCCGATGCGTGGCTGTCGTCTACCATTACAAGCGCGCCGTACTCGTCCGCGAGGTCGCAGATATCCTTTAAGTTTGCAACGGTGCCGTCCATAGAGAATACGCCGTCGGTTGCGATAAGCTTGATTCTTGCATCCTTTGCCTCTTCAAGCTTTGCGCGAAGGTCTGCCATATCGTTGTTCTTGTAACGCAGTCTTGCTGCCTTGCAAAGACGTATACCGTCGATGATGCTTGCGTGATTGAGTTCATCGCTGATAACTGCATCCGCATCGGTTAAAAGAGTTTCAAAAAGACCTCCGTTTGCGTCAAAGCAGGACGAATAAAGAATCGTATCGTCCGTGCCGAGGAATTCACTGAGCTTATTTTCAAGCTTCTTGTGGAGCTCCTGCGTGCCGCAGATAAATCTTACGGACGAAAGACCGTAGCCGTAGCTGTCGTAGCTTGCCTTTGCCGCCGCAATGACCTCGGGGTTGTTTGCAAGTCCGAGATAGTTGTTTGCGCACATATTTACGACCTCTTTGCCGTCCGAAAGTCCAACGCGCGCACCCTGCGGTGTGGTCATAACCTTTTCGTTTTTCTTAAGACCGTCGCGCTCGATACCGTCACATATCTCTGTGAAATATTTAAGTACATCTTTTTTCATTGCCGTATCCTCCCGTTTAGTTAAGCTTCGACCAATCGAGTATTACTTTGCCTGCCTTGCCGCTGTTCATAGCCTCGAAGCCTGCTTCGTAGTCACGAATGTCGAGTCTGTGAGTGATTATGTTACCAATGTCAAGTCCGCCCTGAAGCATTGCCGACATCTTGTACCAGGTTTCGTGCATCTTTCTGCCGTAGATACCCTTAATGGTAAGACCGTTGAATATTACCTTCGACCAGTCGATCTTCGCATCACTCTTTAAGATGCCGAGCAGAGCGATTTTACCGCCGTGAACCATATGGTCGATCATACCGTTGAACGCAATCTCGCTGCCGGACATCTCAAGACCGATGTCAAAGCCCTCGCGGATAAGAAGCGTATCCATAAGGTCGCGAAGGTTTTCCTTCGCGGTGTTGATGGTATACCTGAGTCCAAGCTTCTTTGCAAGCTCGAGTCTGTCGTCGTTTACGTCGGTGATAACTACGTTTCTCGCGCCTGCGAATTTGCAGACAGCACCCGCCATAATACCGATAGGACCGGCGCCTGTGATAAGAACGTCCTCGCCGACCACGTTGAAGGAGAGGGCAGTATGTACTGCGTTTCCGAAGGGATCGAAGATAGAGTAAAGCTCCTCGTCGATGCCGTTCTCGCATCTGCGTACGTTTTCCTGCGGGATAACGAGATATTCTGCGAACGCGCCGTCGCGATTTACGCCGACACCGATCGTGTCCTTACAGAGATGACCGTGACCGCGAAGGCAGTTTCTGCACTTGCCGCAGACGATGTGTCCCTCGCCGGATACGAGCTGACCGATCTTCCAATTTGTTACGTTGCTGCCGAGCTCAACAATCTCGCCAACGTATTCGTGGCCGATGACCTGCGGAGTTTTGATGGTTTTTTGCGACCATTCGTCCCAGTTGTAGATATGCAGATCGGTTCCGCAGATGGCCGTTTTGCGTATCTTTATTTTAACGTCGTTAGGGCCTGTTACAGGCTCGGGAACGTCCTCGAACCAAAGTCCTCTTTCCGGGTATTTCTTAACAAGTGCCTTCATATATTCTTCTCCTTTTCGGTTGTAATATCTTTAATAGAGCCCTCAAGCTTTTTTATAAACCTTGAGGTCATCTCGGAAAGCTTTCTGCTGTCGTTGAGTATATATCCTATAATGTAGCACTCCTCGCACTCAAGCGGTATACTTACTATGTCGCCGTCGTTAAGCGTGGAGGGCATTATACCTGTTCCGATGGTGTATGAGTCGGTTATGAGGAGCAGATTCATAAGGGTTGCTCGGTCGCTTATCTCGACGTGCTTCTTCACTCCGAGAGAGTCGGGCATCTCCTCCGTAAAGTAGGAGCTGCTGTGCTCGCCCTGCTCGTAGGACACGTACGGGAAGCTTTGGAGCTCACGGTATTCAAGCGAGCAACGTGCCGCAAGAGGATGCTCGCGTCTGAAGAACACGTGCGGGGAAGCCTTCAAAATCTCGACGAAGGAAATGCCCTTCTTGCTGAGATAGCGCTTCATAACGTCGAAATCGCCGTCCTTTATGGCGATAACTCCGATGTCGCTGGTTCCCGTTTCTACCTCTTGTATGACGTTGTAGGTTTCAATCTCCTTGATAGAGAATTTATAGCATTCCGCATCGATCTCTTTTAAGAAGTTGCCGAATATGTCGGCGATGAAATCGTAGTGCTGTGTTGCGATACGGAGCTTGCTTGAAACGGTTTCGTTTTTGTATCTGTTTATAACGAAATCCTCGCCGTCAACTATCTGGGTTGCGTATCTGACAAATTCGGAGCCGTCCTCGGTGAGGTAAACGCCATTACTCGAGCGCTCGAAGATTTTGATACCCAGCTCCTGCTCAAGAAGCTTAATGCTTATAGAAAGCGAGGACTGTGCAACGAAAAGCTGCTTTGCCGCTTCGCTGAACGAGCCGGTCCGCGCAATCTCGAGAACGTATCTGCACTGTTGGATAGTCATTACTGCTCTCCCTTCTTTGTATAACCGATATACTATCATTATATCAAATTGGGCGGATATTTTCAAATATAAATAAACTATCGCTACCATTCACGGCGTAGGGCGCGCATATGCGAAGCAAAACAAGGAACGTGTAACCGTTCCTTGTTTTTGAAAATAGCTTTAGAGCAGCGGTATGCCGTTTTCCTCGCAAGCGCGGATAGTTTCCGCGTCCCAAATGCTTGACTGCACTTCGCCGATATGCGCACAGCCGAGCATAAGCATACAAAGTCTTGACTGACCGATACCGCCTCCGATGGTAAGCGGGAGCTCGTCAGCAAGAAGCATCTTGTGGAAGGGGAGACTGCGGCGGTCGTCACAGCCCGACAGCGTAAGCTGTCTGTCAAGCGATTCTGCGTCTACGCGAATACCCATTGAGGATATCTCAACTCCTCTGCCGAGTACGTCGTTCCAGAAGAACAGGTCACCGTTGAGCTCCCAATCGTCATAGTCGGGTGCTCTGCCGTCGTGAGGCTTGCCCGAACGAAGCTTGCCGCCAATCTGCATAATAAACGCGGTCTTGTGCTCTTTCACGTATGCACTCTCGCGCTCAGAGCCCGTCATATCGGGATACATATCCTCAAGCTCCTGCGAGGTGATAAAGGAAACGTCGCGCGAAAGCTCGGTGAGCAGCTGCGGGAAGCGCACGCGAAGCTTGTCGTTCGTGTCGCAGATAGCGCCGACGATAGCTTCGACTATCAGCTTAAGGTAATCGAGATTTCTTGTTTCTCTGGTTATTATCTTTTCCCAGTCCCACTGGTCAACGTATATGGAATGAAGGTTATCGAGCGACTCGTCGCGTCTGATAGCGTTCATATCGGTGTAAAGACCGTTTCCGACGGAGAAATTGTAGTTTTTAAGTACAAGTCTTTTCCACTTTGCAAGCGAGTGTACGACCTGCGCCGAGGCGCCGATCGCGGGAATATCGAAGGAAACGGGACGCTCGCGTCCGCTTAAGTTATCGTTAAGTCCCGACTCCGCGGTTACGAAAAGCGGAGCAGATACTCGCTTTAAATTAAGCGCCGAGGCAAACTCCTCTTGGAAAATCTCCTTGATATAAGCTATCGCCTTTTGCGTGTTGTATGCGTCAAGCGGCGGACGGTAGCCCTCGGGAATGAATATCTTGTTCATAATACGAATACTTCCTTAATATTCTGCGTTGCCGACCGTTCTGGGGTAGGGAAGAACGTCGCGAATATTCGAAACGCCCGTAAGGTACATAATGATACGCTCAAAGCCGAGACCGTAGCCTGCGTGCTTGGTGCCGCCGTAGCGACGGAGGTTGAGGTACCACCAATAATCTTCCTCGTTGAGTCCGCACTCTGCCATACGCGCGGTTAATACGTCGATGCGCTCCTCACGCTGCGAGCCGCCGATGATTTCGCCGACGCCGGGAACGAGAAGATCCATAGCGGCAACGGTCTTTTGGTCGTCGTTGAGGCGCATATAGAACGCCTTTATTTCCTTCGGATAGTCGGTTACGAATACAGGACACTTGAACACCTGCTCAGTCAGGTATCTCTGGTGCTCGGTCTGAAGGTCGATACCCCATTCAACGGGATATTTGAAGTCCGCGCCGCTCTTCTTGAGAAGCTCAACGGCTTCGGTATAGGTGACCTTTTTGTACTCACTTGCTGCGAGAGTGTTAAGTCTGTCGAGAAGTCCCTTTTCAACGAAGCTGTTGAAGAATTCGAGCTCCTGCGAGCAGTTGTCGAGCACGTGGCGGATGATATACTGTATCATACCCCAAGCGAGCTGCATATTGTCGTTAAGATCAGCGAACGCGATCTCGGGCTCGATCATCCAGAACTCTGCCGCGTGGCGTGCAGTGTTGGAGTTTTCCGCACGGAAGGTCGGGCCGAAGGTGTAGATCTTGCCGTACGCCAAAGCGTAGGTTTCGCCCTCAAGCTGTCCCGAAACGGTAAGGTTAGCAGACTTGCCGAAGAAGTCCTGCGAGAAGTCGATCGTGCCGTCCTCATTTCTCGGTGGATTGTCCATATCGAGCGTAGTAACTCTGAACATCTCGCCTGCGCCCTCGCAGTCGGATGCGGTAACTATCGGAGTATGAACGTATACGAAGCCGCGCTCGTTAAAGAACTTGTGAATTGCGAAAGCCGCCTCGCTTCTTACTCTGAACACTGCGGAAAACAGGTTGGTTCTCGGTCTGAGATACGCCTGCTCGCGGAGAAACTCCACGGTGTGGCGCTTGGGCTGAAGCGGATATTCGGGCGTAGAAGTACCCTCTACCTCGATACTTATAGCCTTAATTTCAAAGGGCTGCTTCATACCGGGGGTAAGCTCTACGGTACCCGTGATAACGAGAGCCGCGCCGACGTTCTGGCGAGCGATCTCGTCGTAGTTAGTTATTTTTTCGCGCTCGAATACGACCTGAACGCTTTTGTGGCAGCTACCGTCGTTAAGGTCAATAAAGCCGAACGCCTTGCTGTCGCGAAGGTTACGTACCCAGCCGCCGAGCGTTACCGAATTGCCTGCAAACGCCTCGGTGTTCTCGTATATTGAGCGAACAAAATCTCTTTTCATTAGTTTATCCCTCTGTTTTGTGAGAATTTTATATATATACTAAATAATTATAACACTATAACCGAATTTTGTCAATCAATTTTGAAAAAATAGTACGGGCGGTGTGCGATTTTTGTTTTGGTGAGGCGGTGTGGGGAGGGGAAAGAGATAGATGAGTGACAAGAGTCTCATCTTGCTTGCAGCAGCGCGGTGCGCGGCTGCATAAGAATGCCGGCGTTGCCGCCATTCTTAAAGTCACAACTTACAATGAGCCTTACCAATCAAACAAGACAAA
>JAZQZL010000022.1:0-4650 GCA_045634005.1 Candidatus Flemingiibacterium sp.
TGTACCGGACGGCTTTGCGTTTGCCGGAGCTATACGTCTGCTTTCGTGATTTTTCAAGCGGATTCCCCCTTCCTTGTTTTTTGACTAAATATTACTCCAAATTTTATTATAGCACAAACAAAAACAACTTGCAATAAGAAAATAGGAAAAATGAAAATTAATTATCAGTCTATACTTGATACCGAGCTTGAGAAAATAACGGCACAGGGGATCACGCCAAAACTTCTTCTGCACGCGTGCTGTGCGCCCTGCTCAAGCTACGTTCTCGAATATCTTACGCGGTATTTTGATATTACCGTGTATTTCTATAATCCGAATATTACCGATGCGACGGAATATAAAAAGCGCGCCGACGAGCTTGCGCGACTTATATCCCTTCTGCCGCACGAAAATAAAATAGAGCTTACAGTGTGTGATCACGCGCCCGAGCGCTTTTATGCTTTCACGGGCGGGCTTGAGTCATTACCCGAGGGCGGCGCGAGATGCTTCTCTTGCTACAGAGAGCGCCTTGATGCTACCGCGAGGTATGCGGCAGAGCGCGTAGGACAGTACGATTACTTCGCGACGACGCTTACGGTAAGTCCGCATAAAAACGCGGCAAAGCTCAATGAGATCGGCGAGGAGCTTGCAGACGTGTACGGCGTACGCTGGCTGGTATCTGACTTCAAAAAACGCGAGGGATACAAGCGTTCGATAGAATTATCGCGCGAATACGGACTGTACCGACAGGATTTCTGCGGCTGCGAATTTTCGAGGCAATACAAATATGGAAACGATCAGGATAGGTAATACCGTTTGTACGGTGAAGCGCTCTAATCGGCGTACGGTCGGTATGCGCATCGGCAAGGACGGCACGCCCGAAATACTCGCGCCAAAATACGCAAGCGCCAATGAGCTTCTCCGTGTGTGCGCGCCGTATGAAGAAAAGCTTATCAAAATGAGCCAACGGCAGACAGAAATAAATACCGAGAGGGAAGCATTCACACTTGCCTACGGCTCGCGTGTACGCGTTCTTGGCGGTGAGCGTGAGATACGCGAGGGAAGACGCGGATTTGTAAGCTATGATGACGAAGCCTTTAACGTTCCGCCAAGCCTTACCGCAGAGCAGATGCGCGAGGCGGTAATAAAGCTATACAAGCTGCTTGCAAAAAACTATCTTACCGAGCGTGCGCTGTATTTAGCAGACAAAATGGAGCTGTCGGTCAGCGCGGTAAAGATAAACTCTGCCAAAACGCATTGGGCAAGCTGCTCTAAAAAGTCATCGCTCAATTTTTCATGGTACTGCATAATGGCGGCGCCCGAGGCAATCGATTATATCGTCATACACGAGCTGTGTCATATGCGCGAGTTTAACCATTCGCCGCGCTTTTGGGCGGAGGTGGAAAGGTACTGCCCCGATTACAAGCACCATAAGGCCTATCTTAAAGCGCTGTGGGCACAGATCATGCGGGAGCGTTGGGAATGATATTCGTAAAATTGCTCTTGCAAAGCACAGTGTCATATGCTATAATTAAACAGTAAATAATATTGTTAAAGGAATCGTTATGAACTATATTGCGCAGGTCGTCGGAATTTTTGCGGTTGCGATGTTCCTTTTAAGCTATCAGCAGAAAAAACGCAAAAACATCATTTTATTTAACGCAACGTCTAGAGTTTTATACATAATCCAGTATATACTGCTCGGAGCATATGCGGGAGCGGTGCTTGACGTACTCGGAACCGTATCCTCGGTTGCGGCGCAGAATAAGGACAAGGGCTTTATCAAAAGGCATACGAAGCTCACGGTGATTATTATAAACGTGATAATATTTGCAGCGGGTATTACCGTGATGATATTGACACACGACAAATTCGGACTGTTTTCCATAGCCGGCGTGCTTTTGCACACGAGCGCGTTCTGGATAAGCGATGAGAAGATAATAAGAAGGGTATCCTTCCTCGGCTCACCGTTCTGGCTTGTCTATAATATCGCAAGTCAGGCTTACGGCTCGGCGATCGGCGACGTTTTGACGATGGTTTCAATCGGAGTGGCAATTTACAGATACGATATAAGAGGCTCAAAAGCCGAAAATTCCAAATAAACGGAGGATACGACGATGTATCAGAAGAACACACATAAAATATGGCTTGCGACAGGCGAAAACCGCGTATACCTCGAGCCGTCGATGGCTAACCGTCACGGACTTATTGCAGGTGCTACCGGTACAGGTAAGACCGTAACCTTAAAGGTGCTTGCGGAATCGTTTTCGGATATGGGCGTGCCCGTATTCGTTGCCGATATAAAGGGTGACCTTTCGGGAATGTGCACTCCGGGTACGGAGAACAAGCATATTCGCCGCAGCATCGATACGATGGGACTTACGGATTTCAATTATACCTCGTATCCCGTGCAGTTCTGGGACGTTTATGCAAAAGAGGGCCTTCCCGTGCGTACCACCGTGTCAGAGATGGGACCTGAGCTCTTAGCTCGTCTTTTAGGTCTTAACGAAACGCAAAGTGGAGTGCTTCGTATAGTGTTCCGTGTGGCAGACGAGAAAAATCTCTTACTTATTGATCTCAAGGATCTTCGTGCGATGCTCCAGTTTGTCGGCGACAACGCAAAGGAATATAAGCTGACGTACGGTAATATATCCGCACAGTCTGTCGGAGCAATACAGCGCGCGCTGCTGACTCTTGAGGACGAAGGCGGCGAGCTTTTCTTCGGCGAGCCCTCGCTCGATCTTTCCGATTGGATCGAATGGGACGAGAACGGACGCGGAGTGATGAATATTCTCGAATGCTCGGAGCTTTTCCAGCATCCGCTTCTTTACGGTACGTTCCTTCTCTGGATGCTCTCTGAAATTTACGAGATGCTTCCCGAGGCAGGCGATCTTGATAAGCCGAAGCTAGCATTCTTCTTTGATGAAGCGCATTTACTCTTTGATGATGCTCCCAAGGCGCTCGTTGACAAAGTCGAGCAGGTAGCACGTCTTATTCGCTCGAAGGGTGTCAGCGTATGGTTTATTACACAGAACCCCACAGATATTCCCGATAGCGTACTTTCGCAGATAGGTAACCGCGTACAGCACGCGCTCCGTGCATACACTCCGAACGATCAGAGAGCGCTTAACGCGGCGGCTAATTCGTTCAGAACGAATCCGAAGTTTGATACCGCAGAAGCTTTGCAGGCGCTCGGCGTTGGTGAAGCGCTCGTCAGTGTACTCGATGCGGACGGTGTTCCGTCTATCGTTGAACGAGCGAACATACTGCCGCCAAAGAGCAGTATGAAGGCGGTTGATCCCGTGACGCTTCAGGCTACCGTGCTCGCAAGCAACCTTCGCGATAAGTACGGCAACGAGGAGGATCGCGAATCGGCGTACGAGCAGATAACCGAACAGCGCGAAGAAGAAGCAAAGGCAGCTGCGGAGCAAGCAGCCAAGGAAGAAAAGGCTAAAGAAAAGGAAAAAAAGACCACCGCTAAAAAGAAAACAACGTCAAGCCGTAAAAAGACCTCCGTGCTTCAGAAAACCATAAACAGCACCGCAAATACGATCGGTCGCGAGGTTGGAAAAAAGATAGTGCGCGGCCTGTTTGATACGTTCTTTAAATAAAAATATTTTTGAGGTACACAGAAATGGCGGAACTGAAATTTGATCTTAATATTAACGGCGGAGCGTTTAAGCCGCTTAACGCAACCCGCGGCGGACCTTGGCACAAGCGCCATTCGCCAGATCAGCCGAGAAGTAATTTTGAGGCGTATAAGGCTGCCAGAATCCCGTATTGCCGCAATCACGATGCCGGCGTGGTCGGAGTTTACGGTGGACCGTATTCGCACGATATTTCGGCGATATTCCCGAATTTTGATGCAGACGTTAACGATCCGGCCTCCTACGATTTCCCTTGCACAGATGAGAGCATTCTCGTGACTCTCGAGGCAGGAGCCGAAACCTTCTTCCGTCTTGGACAGACCATCGAGCATCAGATCAAAAAGCACCACACTCTGCCTCCGAAGGATTTCAAAAAGTGGGCAGAGATCTGCGAGCATATCATCCGCCACTATAACGAAGGCTGGGCGGACGGCTTAGAGCTTGGAATCAAGTACTGGGAAATATGGAACGAGCCCGATCTCGGCAGAGAAAATCCTGCCAAGAGCCCGACGTGGGGCGGTACGAAGGAACAGTTCTTCGATTTCTACGAGATCGCTGCAAAGCATTTGAAGTCCTGCTTCCCGCATCTTAAAATCGGCGGTCCGTCATCCGTATCGGGCGGCGACTGGTCGGATGAGTTTCTTGCTGAAATGAGCAAGAGAAACGTCCCGCTTGACTTCTTCTCGTGGCATCTCTACTGTAATACTACCGAGAGAATGATCGAGAGGGCAGCACTTGTAAGGGAAAGACTCGAAAGGAACGGCTACGGTAAAGCCGAGTCTATACTTAACGAATACAATTATATGCGACATTGGACAGAGGCATTTAGGTATTCGATAATGCAGATCCAGAGTATAAAGGGTGCGGCATTTACGATGGCGTGCATATCTGCGGCACAGGCTTCGCCTGACATCGATATGCTGATGTATTACGATACCCGTCCGAGCGTTTGGTGCGGTGCGTTCGACTACTACACCTGCGACCCTAAAAAGGGATACTATCCACTTTATTGGTACGGTATGTT
>JAZQZL010000023.1:0-72493 GCA_045634005.1 Candidatus Flemingiibacterium sp.
AGCCAACTTATCATTGCGCATATAGGCAACGACATACTTCTCGGCAGTTTTTCCGTCAGGCATAGCTGTCATGCCATCAGGATAATATGACGGCTCACGGTAGGCTGTAATGCCTGTGGTAGAATTCGCAGAATCTACGAAGTCGATTTCCACATGATCGTCAAACCATGTCAGAATTGTACCCCATATTCGTGTGCGTATTGCTTCCACGCTCATGCAAAGAACGAAAGAGATTGAGCAGATAACGAGGAAAACTGCCGCAACTCTGCGCGTGTATGACATGAGCTTTGCTATAGATTCCTTGCGTGATTCGCGGTGAATACGACGTCTGATCCTCCTGTCGAGTTTTGGTGATATTACCGTTGTAGATACATCAATCGAGTTCAGGTATTCGACATCTTCATCAATCAGAACATCAGACGCCGCAAGAATTAATGCATCCAGATTTCGGTCGTTTCGCTTCTGCTCAGATTCGCCCATACAATTCACCCCCTGCCATTTCCTTCAGCTTTTGCTTTGCTTTTCGTAAACGCAGACCAACTGGGTTGATTGCTGTCTACTGTACTATGACGCATTAAGAGTTATCTTAATCCTACAAGCCTTAATATATATTCCTCTTTAGGCAAAATGCTACTACACTTTTTGCCTAAGTATATAAGGATAATCATAACCGTCAATCCTATTAATGGAAGAACAGCATCAATCAACCAATAACCACATATTATTTTGCATACAAATTGAACTATTTGCATGTGCAACAAATATATAGTATATGTGTTTTTGCCCAGTTTTGCAAGTTTTTTAATTTTAATTAGCTTACTTGAAATTTTATAAAATATTGCAACTAGGCAGACGCTATTAATTGCAGAAAAAATATTAAAATATTCGCTCATATCATAAAGGTGAATATAAACTCCTGTAAATAAACAGCCAATCAAACAAATGACAACTACTTTTTTCCCTATATTCAGTCCATTTTGCAAAAGTATTCCTAATGCAAAAAAACCCATCCAATTAAAAATATTTAAATATGGAGTAGTGAAAAGGTTTAAAACATCCGCACCAATCTGTTCCAGCAGAAGCGAAACACCATTTAATGCTATAATGATTATTAATAAAGGTTTTCTGTTTACGAATTTAAATATAATCATACACACTAACAATATGGTGATATAATAATACCATGTGCCTATACCAAGAATCCATCTTATATAACCAATAAAACTCCAATTATTAATGAATGAAATCGTATATGTAATTAATGAACAAAATATCCATGGAATAATTATAGAGTTAATTTTCTTTTTCCAAAAGGAAAATATATCACCCTTTTTGCGTTTATAAAAATAGCCACTTATTATAAAAAATCCTACAACGCCAAAACAAGTGAGTTTTTTCCAAACTATATAAATTGTGGGATTTGCAATTAAATGGATGGTATGCGCGGCTATAACACTGATCATGAGCATTACCCTTAAAATGTCAATATTTGTTTGTCTACCGATAGGGGTTTTATCTTTTGTCATTTTTTACTCTCCTTTTTATTAGATATTATTCCCGACATAGTCGCACGACGCACTCCACATGCATTGACAGTAATACCGAGAATTGCCGCTGTTTCCTTATAGGAATACCCTAAATTGTAGATAAGCGTGATCGTGTCCCGATACTCCTCCGGAAGCATACGGAGATACTTTCTGACAATCTCTACTGTTTCACGGCTCAGAATCACTTCTTCCGTATCGGTGTCCTCGTCATGAATTTCAACATCATGCCATTCGCCATCCGAATCCCGGTATGCGGAAGGAGTCTCGGTTTCTGCTTTGCGTTTGTTCTTATTGTAAATGTTGATTGCTGCGTTTCTACTATATATAACAATCTGGGAGTCAATTTTATTTCTATCAGAATGCACAAACTTATCAATGTTGTTTATGACATTCAGCATAACCGTGTCTACTGCATCCTCTGCATCATGGTGATTTCGAAGAATGGATGCTGCAATCTGATAAATGTACTTATGATAGCGAGTGTAAATTTCCTCTGCACAGCTGCGCTCGTCATCTTCCATTAAGGCGAGCATCATTGTAAAAAGCATCACCGCACCTCCTTTCGCTGAATTTGGGATAATACAATTCAACATTATACCACACATTATGGAATGTGTCAATTGCGAGAAACACTAAAAATTTGCATCGAAGCATATGTACTGCACAAGAACTAAGCTGTTCTGCATATATTGTTTAATAAAATATGCAGATGAGTGTTGACTTTCTGCATATTTTGGTGTATAATATATGCAGATAAGGAGTGATAATTGTGAGAAAATTTGATTATTCTTTTTTGAATAACGCATTGCTTCCTGCAAATCTTATCAATTTGACATCAAGCATTGCTTCACTTAAGACAATGGCAGGTGTAAGAAAACAAGAGTATGCAAAAATCTTCACTGAGCTTGAAGCAGTCGCAAAGGTGCAATCCGTTAAAAGTTCCAATGCTATTGAAGGTATTGTCACAAGCGATGAGCGTATTGCCGCTATTGTTAATCAGGATAGTGCACCTTTAAATCATACAGAAGGAGAGATTGCAGGATACCGCGATGCGCTGAATGCAATTCATCTTAATCACGATATTTTGGATTTGCGACAGTCGGATATTCTAAGACTGCATGAAACGATGATGCAGATTGCAGGATATGAATACGGCGGTAAATATAAGACCGGCGACAATTATATTATAGAGGAAGATCAAGCAGGAAACAGAAAAATTCGATTTAAGCCTACATCTGCATTAGAAGTGGAAACTGCAATGGAACAATTGGAGCTTGCCTATATGGATGCACGTAATGATGCGAGCATAAATCAGCTTCTTTTAATACCATGCGTAATTTTGGACTTCCTTTGTATTCATCCATTCAGAGATGGCAATGGAAGAATGTCGAGACTGCTTACATTGCTCCTGCTTTACAAAAATGGTTACGATGCGGGAAAATATGTTTCTTTTGAGGAGCAGATCAACAATTATAAGGCGTTTTATTACGAATCGCTGCGTGAATCTTCAGTTGGGTGGCATGAGAACAAAAACGCGTATATTCCGTTTATAGAAAATTTCCTGTCTACGTTGTATATGTGTTATAAGGAGCTTGACCGCAGATTTGCTGTTGTTAATGGAAATAAGATAACCAAGAGAGCAAGAATTGAAGCAACTGTGCTTAATAGTCTTGTACCTATCTCAAAGGCAGAGATATGTGATATATTGCCTGATGTTAGTCCCACCACGGTTGAGGTGGTATTAAGCGGTATGGTGAAAAACGGACAGATCAAGAAAATCGGTCAGTCAAGGATGACGCGGTATATTAAGGCTTGAATTTTCACAATGAATAAGATTGGCTACAACAGACGATTAAATGAAGGGACTTTATGCAAATGGCAAGCATAAAAATAAATGATTTTCTATTGTATTCTACATGTACTTGGTTAGCGTATAAAATTGCGAAAGATTATTACAATAATATTCATTATGTTTGGTGCACCGAATCTTTCGACGCTTCATTACAGCCGGGAACATCAAATCCAAGAACTTTATGCACTAGATATTTGGAACAGATTATAAAAAGAGATCGTCACGCTACGGAAATTGATAATAATAAAGTTGGAATACTTAAGGGTGCAACAGAGAAACTAAATCAGAGGATCATAACAAAAGAACAGTATGATGAAATTTGTATGCGAGTGGCATATGCTTCAGACGAAGAGTTTTATCCGGTTATATATCTCATAAACAAAAAAGCTGTGAAAAAGCGATTGATTGTTGTATCTAAGAGTGACGCGGCGAGTGATTCTTCGATAGAGTATATCATAAAAGATTTAAAGCGGAATGAATTCGACCTCGTACGAGTGCAAGATATAATATATGGTGTTGTAAACCCTATTGAAGACTAAAATGTTATTAGGAGATTATCATGGATTTACTTAGTGTTTTGTTGGATTTTATAAACTTTGAGGAGCGAACAATTGATGAATTACTTGAAATAAGTTCATTAATAGATTCGGAAAAAAACTCAAATGGGGTACTTGTAGGACGCAAAGATGATATTGCGGTTATAGCTAGTTTAATTGTTGCATTAGTCAATGAGAAAAGTACAATAGAAACCGGAGAACAGCTATTAAACAATTTGAATGCTGCAATTGTAAAGAAAAATTTAAAAAGTGTGGAGTTAAATAATGGTAAGGAATTGTATGAAAAATTACAGGGAAAAGAGTTACCAGGAACCTTTAAAATAAAAACCACTCCATTTGGATACAAGTTTAATTTTGTGACGTCAAGTGGGGAAGTCTTATCAGTATCTGAATTATACTCAACGTTGGAGTCATGCTTGAACGGAATAAAAAGTGTACAGGCTAATTCTGAGGCTGAAATCGAAAATCAAACAGAAACAGAGTATACATCTATAAGATATCCTAAGTATGAGGTATATGTTGATAAATTTGGTGAATATCGTTTTAGGTTGAAGGCTCGTAATGGTGCGATTATAGTTGTATCATCAGGTTTTCGGGAAATGTCAGCGTGTATAAATACTATAAATAAAATGAAAGAGGCAATGACCTCAAGCGATGTAGTTAAAGAATAAGATTAGAGAAGTATACAGTTTAACAAACTCCACACGGGTAAAGTTATCGTAATAATAGGGTAACTTACAAATCCCGTGTGGATTTTTTCTTTCGGCGGCTGTGATTATTAAGTAGATGGGTATAAAATGCCCGTTTCTACAATTAAATAACCCAGCTGTCGGAAGTGATACAGGATCTGCGGATAGTATGCCATGATGTTACGGAGCGTGCCCACGGATTAAATGATGCATAGCATCTGCCTGAAAATACATGGTCGAGAGGGCATAGGAACTAGTTCGGTGGTTGGACGCGGCATTACAGTCATTTAACAAGGAGAGCAAATAATACATGGTAGAAAAAGTACCGATCTGGGAAAAAACTAATCTTACGCTTGAAGAAGCAGCTGCATACTCTGGAATAGGAATAAATAAGCTGCGAAAACTGACAAATGATGATAATTGTGAGTTTGTATTATGGGTAGGAACTAAAAGACTGATTAAACGCAAAAAAGCTGGATGAGTATTTAGAAAAACATTTTTCAATATAAAAACATAATTGTTTACAAAAGGAGACTTGCAAAGTTGTGGTAGTTGTGATATACTGTTGCCATAACATCGTGTGTCTCCTTTTAAAAGGAGAATGCATATATGGCAACATCAAAAACGAATAAAACAACTAAAGGGAAGAGTACGAGAAGACTTGATAAAGAAAGGATAGCTCTTCGTAAGGGTGAACAACAAAGACCGGACGGTGTATATGAGTATCGTTGGACAACTCCGGATGGAAAGAGACACTCTGTTTATGCTGGTACACTTGAATTACTCCGTGAAAAAGAGGATCAAGTTGCGGCTGATGTAAGAGACGGAATCAAAACTGAAACTAAGCTTATAACAGTCAATGAAGCGTTTGACATGTGGTGCGATCTGAAACGCGGTATTAAAGACAACACGTTTCAGAATTACAAATATATGTATAACCAGTTCATTCGCTCTCAATTTGGAAAGCTCAAATTGACAATGGTAAAGAAGTCTGATGTTCGTCGGTTCTACAATACCTTAACAGATGGGAAAATCTTGAAGGTATCCACACTGGATACAATACATAATGTCCTTCATCAAGTATTCTCTATGGCAGTTGATGGTGGCTACATTAGAGTAAATCCGTCTGAAAATGTTTTGAAGGAACTAAAGAAGGCTCACAACTTTGAAGTTGAGAAGAAAAAGGCTCTGACCGCTGAAGAACAGAAGTTGTTTATTGACTATGTTAAGAACAGCAAGCAGTACGGTCACTGGTATTCGATCTTTGCTGTAATGCTAGGTACAGGACTTCGCGTCGGTGAAACCGTTGGGCTCAGATGGTGTGATATTGATCTGGAAGAAGGAATGATCGATATTAACCACACGCTGATCTACTACGATAAAGGTGGCGCAGAAAGATGCTCGTTCAGCATTAACACACCGAAAACTAAGTCAGGTGAACGGACTGTGCCGATGATGGATTTCGTTAAAGAAGCCTTTCTCATAGAACGTCAGCGTCAGCAGGAATTGGGTATCACCTGTAAGCAGTCGGTGGATCTGTATACGGATTTCATCTTTGTCAATCGCTTCGGGCATGTACAGTATCAGGGGACTCTCAACAAGGCAATCAAACGTATCGTTCGTGATTGCAACTACGAGGTTCTTGAAAAGAATCCCAATGCGAAAGTTCTGCTTCCACCGTTTAGTTGTCATACACTCCGTCACACATTCACGACAAGATTGTGTGAAGCTGGAGTAAATATCAAAGTGATTCAAGACACGCTTGGACATGCTGATATCAGTACTACATTGAACATTTATGCTGATGTCACAAAGGATGCTAAGCAAAAAGAGTTTGCTTCATTGGGTGAGTATTTTGAGCGATTGTCGAGTTGAAGTTACTACACCACACTACACCATTTACTACACCAAAATGCCAGATAAATGTGTAGAGATACAAAGGGTTATGTAATTTAAGCCTATGAAAAAGCCCGTAAAAATAGGCTTTTGCAGGGGTATAGAGGCTTATAAATCGCCCACTCTTGTATTCCCCACGATGAAGACTATTGACTGATTATATAAAAATGAAGGAGGCTTGCGATAGATTTTATCGTAAGCCTCATCGTGTATATTTATGTTTTATCATAGGAGATAAACGCATGGGAAAGAAAATCATTCTCGCCGCTTATAATTCCTCGGATGAAGATAAGCAATCCGCGGATTTTGTCTGTAGCGGAAAAAATGATGAGATCATCATTAACAAGGCGATAGAATTACTTACAAGAGGCGGAACACTGCAGCTTCTTGACGGCGACTATAACATAGACTCATTTGAGAACGAGGGTAACTCCGCGATCTTTTTCGGTTACAATAACGGTCAGGCGAGAGTTATAAATTTCATCGGCGATACCGAAAACAAGGGATACAACACGGAATTCGGCGTTACGATACACGTCACCGAGGCCGCGATGAAGAATATGGATCCCGATCAGGTGTACCGTGTGTTTTACGGAACGCCTCGTAAACCCGAGGCAGAGGGCGACTTTTATACCTATACATACGTTAACAACGTGAATTTCGAGAATTTCTTTTTGATGGTTTTCGATGCGTCGCGTCAGATAATCGGTATCGACTGCGAGGCGTTCGGCTCCGCGTATATAGAGCTTGTCGGCGTTTACACCGAGAGCTACCATAGGGACAGATATCTGCACCTTAAGCCGGCAACCGCGGCTAAAAATTCTATCGCTATCAATTCCTGCGGAAGCTCAAACGACGAAATGTCGCGTGTCGGTATGAAGCTTGTATCGGTCGGAGGATTCCACACGGGCTTCAAGCTCAACGGTGTCGACCGCATGGTGATGCAGTGCTGCAGTGCGAACCGTTGCTGCTACGGTTACGTTTTCTGCAAGAGAACTCACAAGACCTTTACCATGATCAACTGTGGCGACGAGGGTAACACACATCTGCCGCATTTTGGCGGCTACGGCCACATAACCTGCATTGACTTCAATATCGAGCGCTTTAATGCCGATTATATTCCCAACGATATCGACGGGTACGATGAACACCGCGCGACGGTTGAAATGCCCGACGAGTGGCACGGATACATAAGCTATACCTTGCAGGGCAAAGCCTACAATATCGACAAGCTTTGGCGCGGCGACGACGGTAAAAATTTTGTCACCGTTGACCAGAAGGTAAGCTTTAATCCGCTTATAGGCAATATTGCAAACGAGGTTTTATGAAAACAACAAGAGATATTCTTATAGCGTTTATACTTAATTTTGCATTTTCCGTTTTCGAATTTGTCGGCGGAATTTTCACGGGAAGCGTCGCTATCGTTTCCGATGCGGTGCACGATATCGGCGATGCGGCAAGCATCGGAATATCGTACTTCCTCGAGAGAAAAAGTAAGAAGCAACCCGACGAAAAATATACTTACGGCTATGCTCGCTACTCTGTGATCGGAAGCGTAATCACCACGCTTATCCTTCTCATAGGCTCCGTGGCGGTCATTTACAATGCGGCGCTTCGAATTATCGAACCGCGCGAGATAAATTATGACGGAATGATAATTTTTGCCGTTGTCGGCGTTGCGGTCAATTTGGCGGCGGCGTTTTTCACCCACGACGGGGGCTCGCTCAACCAAAAGGCGGTCAATCTTCATATGCTTGAGGACGTGCTCGGTTGGATAGTTGTGCTCATCGGTGCGATCGTGATGCGATTTACCGACTTCGCGCTTATTGACCCTATTATGTCTATCTGTGTTGCGGTGTTTATTTTCGTGGGCGCCGTTCGTGGGCTTTCACAGGCGCTTGAGCTTTTTCTCGAAAAAACACCGCGCGGTGTTGATATTCATGAAATCAAGGAGCACGTGCTTCGAATTGAGGGCGTTGAGGGAGTCCACCACATACACGTTTGGAGTATGGACGGTTCAAGCTGCTACGCTACGATGCACATCGTGACGGATGCCGAAGCGCATCACATCAAGGATAAGGTACGCGAGGAGCTCCGCGAGCACGGAATCGGCCATGCGACGCTTGAGCTTGAAGGGACGGCAGAGCATTGTCACGAGGAAGCGTGCCGTGTGGAATTTGATACAAACGCGGCGCACGGTCATCACCACCATCACCACCATCACCGTTAAAATCCCCCTGCACACCTCGGTGTGCAGGGCTTTTCTATGCTTGACTTAACGGGAGAGAAGTGGTATAATTTAAGTATAACGCTTATTTTACGAGGTACAATTATGTTTCACATTCTCGTGGTTGACGACGATAAAAATACGCGCGCGCTTTTTCGTGCTATACTCGAGGCGGACGGGTATACCGTTTCGCTCGCCGAGGACGGCGCACGTGCGCTTTCGGTGCTTGATAACGAGCATATCGACCTTATTGTGCTCGACGTTATGATGCCGAACCTCGACGGGTACGATTTCACCTCGACGCTTCGTGCGGCGCAGAACACCCTGCCTATTTTAATGGTATCTGCAAAGCAGCTTCCCGCCGATAAAAAGCGAGGATTTCTCGTCGGTACGGACGACTATATGACAAAGCCTATTGACGAGGAGGAGTTCCTTCTTCGCATAAAGGCTCTGCTTCGCCGTGCGAAGATTGTAAACGAGCGGCGTATCGTCATCGGCGACGTTGTGCTTGATTACGACACGCTTACCGTCAGCGGTCACGGTACGGAGCAGGAGCTGCCGCAAAAGGAGTTTATGCTTCTTTATAAGCTGCTCTCATACCCCGGCAAGATATTCACGCGCATACAGCTTATGGATGAGATTTGGGGTACGGACAGCGAAACGGGCTGGGAAACCGTAACGGTACATATAGGAAGGCTTCGCAAGCGATTTGAGGGCTTTGATGAGTTTTCTATCGAATCGGTGCGCGGACTCGGCTATAAGGCGGTGAAGCATATATGAAGCGTATGAAATTAAAGAGAGCAAGCAACGAGGAGCGCAAGCAGCGCCGCTCGCTGAACCTCTTTTTCTCGCTCGTCGTTTTCGGCGTTATATGGGTGTCTATACTCATAGCGGCACTGCTTGTATGGCTCGTTTTGTACCTTGGCTTCTATCCCGACCATACGGCGGCGGTAATGGAAAACGTCAGCAACGCGTATTCGCTTGTATTCCTTACGGGCGGCATAAGTCTGGTTATCGGCTCTGCTGTGGCGTTCCTTTTTACAAAATTTCCGATGAACCCGATAAGCCGCCTTGCAAGTCACGTAAACCGCCTCGCGGACGGTGACTACGGTGCTCGACTTACCTACCGTAATTCCGTTGCCAATATGGCGGCGTTCAAGCCTATCGTCGAGAGTATGAACAAGCTTGCGGAGGAGCTTCAGAACACCGAAATTCTCCGAAGCGATTTTATAAACAATTTCTCGCACGAGTTCAAAACGCCCATAGTTTCCATAGCAGGCTTTGCAAAGCTTCTGCGTCGCGGCAATCTTGACGAAAAGCAGCGCGAGGAGTACCTCGCCATTATCGAGGAGGAGTCGATGCGGCTTTCCTATATGGCGACGAATGTGCTTAATATGACAAAAATTGAAAACCAGAGCATACTTACCGACCTTGCGACCTTCAACGTATCCGAGCAGATACGCTCGTCGCTCTTGCTCTTTGAGGAAAAGTGGAGCAAGCAGCAGATCGAAATAGACGTCGATTTTGAGGAATATGAGATCACGGCTAACGAGGAGATGCTAAAGCAGGTATGGATAAACCTCTTTGACAACGCCCTTAAATATACGCCCGACGGTGGAAGGATAAAGGCGCAGATTGGCAGTACCGGAGAAAATTTATCCGTGTGCATATCGAATACGGGCAGTACGATAGAGCCCGAGTCGCTTGACAAGATATGGAATAAGTTCTATCAGGGGGACAGGTCGCATTCCGCTAAGGGAAACGGTATCGGACTTGCTATCGTAAAAAAGATAACCGAGCTGCACGGTGGAGAGGTAAGCGTCACGAGCGGGGACGGCGTAACCGCATTTACTGTAACGCTTCCCGTAACGCGCGGGCAATAATTTTTGCAAAAAATGTGAACAAACGGTCGATTTTTGTCTGAAATTTAGTTTCAGTTTAGATTTGTGGTGTAAAATATTCCAAATGGCTAACCCAATAGCTGTATTAAACCCAATTACTGTATTATAAGATCAATACTAATTAAAGGGGATTTGGATATGAATTCTGTAGAAACGAAGCTTGCAAAAAGGTATATGCTTTACAATCCGCTTTCGGGCGGCAGCGAGAGCGCGACTCCCGAAAGGCTTACAGCGGGACGCGATAATGCCGTAGCCGTGAATATGCTCGAAATAAGCAGCTACAAGGACTTCTTCGCGGGCATCTCCGATGAGGACGAGATTGTTATCTGCGGCGGCGACGGAACGCTCAACCGTTTTGTCAACGATACGAAGGATATCGGAATAAAGAACAGAATTTTCTACTACGCTACGGGCAGCGGAAACGATTTCGCGCACGACCTTGGCTACTCCGCATACTGCGAGCCCGATTTTTGCATTGACGAGTACGTGTCAAATCTTCCGCGCGTAACTGTTGATGGCAAGGAGAGCCTTTATATCAACAACGTCGGATTTGGTATCGACGGCTACTGCTGTGAGGTCGGCGACGATATGCGCGAGGCGAATAAGACCGCAAAAAAGAAAAAGGCAATAAACTACACCTCGATCGCAATAAAGGGACTCCTTTTTCATTTCAAGCCGAGAAACGCGGTCATCACGGTAGACGGCAAAACGTACGAATACAAGAAAGTATGGCTTGCTCCTACTATGAACGGAAGATTTTACGGCGGCGGTATGATGGCAACGCCGAATCAGGACCGTCTTGACAAGGACGGCAAGCAGTCCGTGCTTGTGTTCCACGGCTCGGGCAGGCTTCAGACGCTTATGATATTCCCGTCGATATTCAAGGGCGAGCACGTTAAAAAGACAAAGCACGTGACCGTGCTTGAGGGCCACAGCATAAAGGTCGAGTTCGACCGCCCCACGAGTGTTCAAATTGATGGAGAAACTGTCCGCGGCATCACCTCGTACGAGGTAAAGGCAACTGCAAAAGAGTAAAAAGGGCGGTATAAGGGCTGCTGCTCGTAGTGATGAAAATACCCCGACAGATTTTCAAAGGCTGTCGGGGTATTTTATTTGCTATCTGATAAGATTTCCATCAAAATCAATTTCATAATAGTTGTCCTCGAAATCGTGAAGGCAGATTGAATTTTCTTTGACTTCAAATGGCAATTTTCCGGAAACTGATACAAAAATATCCTTTCCGGAAAAAGTCCATTTTTTCACAAAGTTAAAGTCCAACATAGTGATTTCTATTTCACCATATATAATATATCCGTTCTTGATTTTGTAAATTGCAAAATTACAGCCCAAACTATCAAGTTTAATATGACGGTTAATGGAGCCATCCATAATATTTATTTGTGTAATCGCCTGATCCTGTAAAACTGTCAGAATATCATTGTCAAGAATGGCGCAATCTAAATCGCTTACATAATAAGGGCTAATGAGAGCGATACAAAACTCCTTTGAAAACCAATCAACGTGTATGGCAAGGGTTTTTGTTAAATCGCTGTGATTATAATTGAAAGGATTCAATACCACATCGTAGCAACGATTATCGGTAGAATCAACAGTGTATGCTTCATCAATATCTATCTTGACAATACAGTTCTTGTTATCTAATATCATATGCTCCTCCGATGGTTTATCGTTGATTTCACTTTCGTATTGCAAACGCAGTGGGTGAAGTCCACACCTGTAAAGTTTGACAGTGACCTATAAGGCTCTCCCTATGGGAGAGCTCCCGCGATAGCGGGTGAGAGGGCGTTTTAAGATATGATTTTAAGTCGTTCGTTAATTGTTTTGTCAATCATACGGCAAACGCCTTCAAATTTTTCATCTATGTCCTTGTTAGAAAAACGTAATATGCATAGTCCATATTTTTCGAGAGTTAGGGTTCTTGTTTCGTCGCGTAGCTTACCTTGTTTTGTGTAATGCTGTGAACCGTCTAGCTCTATAACAAGACGGGCACTATGGCAATAGAAATCAGTAATATAATTGTCTATAATGCGTTGCTTATATATCTTTACGGGATAATGTTGCAAAAAATCGTACCATAAATGTTTTTCTTGCCGAGTCATATTTCGTCGTAAAATTTTTGCGATATCTAACAAATCTTCGTTTTTCTCTATTGGTAACTGATCCATTCTGCCCTCTCCGTCGGCTACGCCGACACCTCTCCCACAGGGCGAGGCTTTTTAATTAGTTCTATTATAACACAAAATTGGCAGAGAAACAATATCTCTGCCGAAATTTGTAAATACCCTTATGAAAACAAGAGTTTGCGAAGCCATTTTTTAATATACCATACGCTTGTTATAAAATATTCTGTATAATAGCTCGGAGAGGGGAACTATCAAAAGTCCAAGACAGAGATTCCCTATGGTGTGTATGACATCAAACCACAGTCCGGCTGCTATCCACGCGAGTGTCTGCTCGAAGGTGAAGTGCACCATCAGTGCCTGCGCAGGCGCGTAGAGCGCGCCGAAGGCAAGCCCGTGCAGCGCACACACGGCAGGGTAGACTATCATACGTATGCGCTTTGGCATTTTCCTTGGCAGCAGCATAGTTACTGCCCAAAGGATAGTCCAGATATAAAGATACGGCACCCACCACATATTAAAGCCTGCAAACAGACCGTTTAAAAAAACGTATATATAGATGGGAATAAGCGCTTTTTTGCGGAATACGACAGTGTAGAGCATAGTCAGCGTTCCGAGCAGGTGAACGTTGGGTATCGGCTCCATTACTATCTTCGAGATGAACATAATCGTTCCGAGCATAGCGAATATCGCCATTTCGCGAACCGAAAGTAAGCTTCGGCGGCTGTTTGTCATCTTACTTTGTGTAAACGAGGCTGTAAGCCGTGCCCTCGACAACATCGGTCGAGTCAACGCCGCTCATAGCGTATTCGCCGTCGATGTAGAAGCTCCAATAGCTCCCATCAACGTCGTAGTCTGCGAGCACGCCGTTGACGGTCTTGACGTAAAGTCCGTACGCGCCGTCCTCGCCTGCGATAATGCCGTTTTCGAGAAGCGCCGCGCCGACTGTATCAGCGTCAGTGTTGACGGTGAAGGTTACGGTTTTGTCCTCGATGGTTACGCCGAGGGTGAAGGTTTTTTCGCCCTGTCCGACTGTGGTGTCCTCGGTGTAGGTAGCGTTTGCCCAGAGTCCGGTGGCGTCTACCTTGCCGCAGGAAGCCACGCAGAGCACGAGAGCGAGCGCGAGAATGATTGCTGTTAATCTTTTCATAATTTTAATATCCTTTCTTTTTTTGCAAAAGGATAAAATAAAAGTACCCTCCACGGGGTACTAAACGCGCACAAAAAGACCGCACCTGCTCTGCGGTATTGCCACGCTTTCCTCCCCATTTGCCCGAAGGACTTTTACGTGTCACAGACCGATAAGCATTCCGACTTTTACGGTAATGGCTGTTGCGACGGATTTGCACCGCACTTTCCTTATCCCCGAGCACACGCGTGTGCCCGACAACGAAAACGAAGCCGCTTTCGATGATCTGCGTTTATTCTTTTGTCGGTGATATTATACCACAGCCGTGCTCAAAAGTCAAGTACAAAGCGCGAACTTATTGCCACATATCGGCATAGGATATATCGAAGGGAGGTGACACTATGGCACGTGCATCACGGCTTGGTATGCGTTCGGTAACGTACGCAATTGAGGGACGTGAGATCCTTTCGAAATACGGCATATCGGCGACAGTTGTAAGACTTCGCCCCGGGGAGAGCCCCGAGGGATGTGCGTTCGGGCTTGAGCTCGCACGCGCTGACGCCGAGCGTGCCGAGGTGCTTTTAAGGAAGGCGGATATTGAATATACGAGCCTTACACGGCACAAGTGACAGACAGAAGGAAAATAAACGATGATTTATTTTGACAACGCCGCAACGACCTTTCCGAAGCCTGCCGCGGTAATAAACGCTGTCAGCGTATCGTTAAAAAACGACGGCAATCCGGGGCGCGGTGCTCACGCGCTTGCTATGCGTGCAGCAACCGAGATCTACCGTGCGCGAAAATCGGTGGCGGAGCTTTTTGGAGCAAAGCCCGAGAGAGTTATATTTACCGCAGGCGCGACACATTCGCTGAATCTCGCAATAGGTGCGGCGCGTGTTCGCGACGGAGCGGTGCTGATAAGCGACCTCGAACACAATTCCGTCCTGCGGCCGGCTGTGGCAAGCGGACGGGAGGTGCGTGTTTTCAACTCGTACGTTGAGCTTGACGGAGAGGAACGCGACGCGATGATCCTCTCGGAGATTGAACGTATAGCAGAGGGTGCGGCAACGTGCATCTGCACAGCCGCTTCAAACGTGTGCGGCGCGGATATGCCTATTTCCAAAATAGGCGCGTTTTGCCGGGAGAGAGGGATACTCTTTGCCGTAGATGCGGCGCAGGCAGGCGGCGTGCGTGACATAAATGTGGCGCGCGACTGTATCGACGTTTTGTGTCTGCCGGCGCACAAGGGACTATACGGCCCGATGGGGTGCGGTATTATGATACTCGGCGAGGGCGCAACACTTCCGCCGCTGCTATTTGGCGGAAGTGGCGCTTACTCGCGCTCACCTGATATGCCCGAGCTTCCGCCCGAGCGCTATGAGGCAGGTACGCTGCCGACGCCGCTTATTGCGGGACTTCGTGCAGGCGTGGAGTTCGTTCGCGAGAGGTCGCCGTCGGCTATACTAGCGCACGAGCAGGCGCTTTCACGTGCGCTGAAACAGGCGCTTTTCGAGATGCGCGGCGTACAGGTTTATGTGCCGCATCACGGCGGTGGTATTGTACTCTTTAACGTGGACGGTATGTCCTCGGAGGAGGTTGCATCCGCGCTTGATGCGCGCGGTATATGCGTGCGTGCAGGGTTACACTGTTCGCCGCTCGCGCACGACAGGCTTGGGAGCGGTGGCGCGGTACGCGTGAGCTTTGGTGTGTGGAACACCGAGAGAGAAGTGCGCACGTTCGTGCGTGCGCTCGAGGGGATTTTGAGCGGTAATCGCTCGGTTTGACCTCGCGCGCTCGGGGAGGACGAAAAGGGGGAGGAGGAACTATCTCAGTCGCCGACAGCTCCTCCTCCCCCTTTTGAACTCTCTCCACTTCCGAAATGCGCCAATTTCCATTTCCGTTAGGAAATCGGCGCCGTTAAACGAACACTCTGTGGTACGAAGCTTACGGAAATACGACGTTCCGAGCTGGGGCGAGGTGATAAGGCTCCCTTTTACATATATTTGAGCCGAGTAGGAGAGGGTTCAAAAGGGAGAGGGAGTCCCGGCAGTTAGTCCGCTTGCGGCTAACGCAGTTGGCTTTGCCAACTGCTGTGAGAGGACTCTCTCTCACTTTTCGTTTCCCCGTTCGCGTAAAGCGCGAGGACAAAAAACGCCCTCAAAAGAGGGCGTTAAATTCATAAAATTAAAACTTTTTATAAGCCTGCTTCGAGGAAAAGCCGCGCTTTTCCTCGTTTTTGAAATACTGAAAATATCCGCATTTGATCATACCGTTGTAGAGCGTGCGGACCTTGTCGGCGCGCTTGCCGTAAAGGCGCTCGAAATCGGGCACGGACGTGAGGACGTATATCTGCCACGGCGCAAGACGAGAGAAACAGCGTCCCATAGCGCGGTAAAGCTCCTCAACCTCGCGCATATCCGAAAGTCGTTCGCCGTATGGGGGATTACATACGATAGTCGCGCGGCGGTCAGCTTTGACGATCTCTGTCGCATCGCGTACGAAGCATTTTATATGCGCTCCCATATCGGCACGCCTTATATTTGCGCGTGCGAGATCGACCATTTTCGGATCAATGTCGCTTGCGTACACCTCAAACTCGCTCGCGTGGCGAAGGCTTGCTGCCTCCTCGCGTGCGTCAGTCCATATCTTCTCGGGAACGTCGTAGAACTCCTCTGCTGCGAAACTGCGTCCGAGACCGGGGGCTGTACCCGTCATCATCATAGCCGCCTCGATAGCGATAGTACCCGAGCCGCAGAAGGGATCCCACAAAAGAACCTCCTCACGCGGACGCGATAGCTTGACCATAGCCGCCGCGAGTGTTTCACGGAGCGGTGCGACACCTGCCGCAGGACGGTATCCGCGCTTGTGAAGCGCAACGCCCGAGGTATCTATCATAAGCGTTGCAATATCCTTCAGAATGAAAAATTCTATTTGATACTTGACGCCTTCCTCTTTGAACCACGATATGCCGTATTCGCCCGAAAGTCGCTCAACGATCGCCTTCTTGACGATGCTCTGACAGTCGGGGATACTCGTCAGAGCGCTTTTTATGCTGTGTCCCTTAACGGGAAAGGCGTCGTCACAGCCGATCCATTCTTCCCAAGGAAGTGCGTTCGTGCCGTCGAAAAGCTCGGCGAATGTAGCCGCTCTGAAGCTTCCGAGCTTGATATACAAACGCTCGGCAAAGCGCAGATTTATATTACATCTCGCGATAGTCGCCATATCTCCGCGGAAGGTAACTCGGCCGTCTATAGTTTCGATGCGCTCGTAGCCGAGAGCGTCGATCTCCTCTCCGAGAAGTGCCTCGAGTCCGAACAGACACGTTGCGACGTATTCATAGGTTTGTGTCATTTGTTTCTCCTGTGGTTGTTTTCGGAAGGAGCAAGCCCCTCCCCTACGGTTTGGCGCAAGCCAAGCGCTGTGTAGGGTACCTACTCCAAGCGTGATTTAACCATCGCTCGGTACCGCTAAACAGTCGCCGGGGTGTCGGCACGGGTGCCGACGAGGCCCCTGGCTGCTAATGGCGCGGTGCACGAAGTTCGGAGCACCAATGTGCATACCGAGAGCGTTAAATCACGAGGTTGCATTTGCTTACAAGATGTGGAAGGCGAAGCCAATTTGAAGTTTTTGCGGAGCTTTTCTTCAAAAAGCGACCGTAACCCCTAACTAACGCTTCACGCCTCTTAAATCACTCACACGCCGCGCGAAGGTCGGCGATAGCGGCAGGCATATCAGCCGCTCTGAACACGGACGAGCCTGCAACGAATACGTTTGCGCCTGCGTCGTACGCCGCGCGGATAGTGTCCTTGGTGATACCGCCGTCAACCTCGATGTCGATATCGCGTCCCGACGCGTCGATCATCGCCTTTACGGCGCGAATGCTGTCGAGCGTTTCGGGAATGAACGACTGTCCGCCAAAGCCGGGCTCAACGGTCATAACGAGCACCATGTCAACGTAGGGGAGCAGCGGCTCAAGCACGAACGCCGGCGTTGCGGGCTTTATAGAAATAGCCGACTTTACGCCAAGCTCACGGATAGCCTTGAGCGTTTCAAGCTGATTGTCACAGCTCTCGTAGTGGATAGTGATGATGTCGGCTCCTGCCTTAGCGAAATCCTCAACGTAGCGTATAGGATTCGTAATCATAAGATGTACGTCGAAGATAAGCTTCGAGTGTTTACGGAGCGCGCCTACCACGCACTGACCGAAGCTCATATTCGGTACGAATACGCCGTCCATAACGTCGAGATGAAGCATCTCTGCGGCATTTTCGATCTGCGCAACGTCCTTTGCAAGTGCGCTGAAATCAGCGGCAAGAAGGGAAGGGGAAATTTTTATCATAATAGTATTAATTCCTTTCAAAAAACTTGTTTTTATATGTATTTCTCGCGTCGGCGACTTTCACCAACGGCGAGGGCTTACCATATCATATTAAAGAGCCGAAAATTAGTACGGTAACACGCGGCTTGGACGTTTAAAGCCAAGGACTAAGCTCGGCTCGCCGCGCTTTTCCGTACTTTCGCCGCCACTGCTGTGGCGGCGTTTGTTATGCTAATTTTTCTCAATAAGCGCGACAGCCACCCCGGCGATGCCCTCCTCGCTGCCCGTGAATCCAAGTCGCTCCTCGGTCGTCGCCTTAACGCTGACGTATGACACGTCAATGCCGAGTGCTGCGGCGATGTTTTCGCGCATCGTGTAGATGTACGGCGCAAGCTTCGGGCGTTGTGCGATGACTGTAGAGTCGATATTTACGATAGTATAGCCGTTTTCGCGAAGACGGTCGGCAACTGCCGCGGCGAGCTTTAAGCTGTCCGCCCCACGCCATTTTTCGTCGGTGTCGGGGAACATTCCACCGATGTCGCCGAGCGCCGCCGCTCCGAGAAGCGCGTCCATTATCGCGTGCACGAGCACGTCTGCGTCGGAGTGACCGTCAAGCCCCAACGTGTGAGGCACGTCCACGCCGCCGAGTATAAGCCGTCTGCCGCCAACCAAGCGGTGAACGTCGTAGCCCTGTCCGATACGAAGCATACTTATCTCCTTAGTTTATCTTTTTTATTAGCTCAAGGCGAAGTCCCGCGTACTTGTACGCGTTCTCAAAGTCGCCGCAGCATTTACAGCAAAACTCAAGGTCGGTGTAAACCGCCCACAGAAGTGCAGGCAAAGGCTCGGGCGAGAGAAGCCCTAAAAGCTTGGTTTTTGCGCTTAAATATTCGGCGCGCAGCATCTCGAATTTCGCCTCGATATGAGCTTTGTAAAAGCCGCTTGACAGCGCGCTGACGATTGGCGACAATTCTGCAAGCAGAGGTGCTGCCTCCTCACTCGGCTGTGAATACGGACGAGCCGCTATCGTGCCGAGCTTTTTGAGCGCAAAAAGATACACCGCTACCTCGTTCGAGTCGAATATGAGTGAGCGAAACAGCTCTGTGTCGCTGCTTGGAGCCTCGGTGTCAACAGCACCGCACGAGCGTATAAGCTCGCGAAGCACGTGTGTTTGCGACGGATCGGCTCCCGATGCATCGGCCCTCGAAAGAAGTGCATAAGCCGCCGTGAGCTTACCCTCTCGGTAAAGCTCGCGCGCACGGCATACGGCTGCTTCACAAAAAAGCGTATCAACGCCGTCGATATTCGTTTTTGCACTTTCGCACAGGCTTATTGCCTCAGCGTATTTTCCCTCGTTTATAAGCGCCGATATCTCCGTACGCGTTTTTTGCTCGGAGTAGGAATCGAAGTCGCCGAGAAGCGCGCCCACGGGAACGTCGAGGCGCGATGCTATTGCAACGAGAGTAGGCAGAGAGGGAAGCGCTGCACCGTTTTCAATACGGCTTAACATATTGCGTGTTACCTCACCGTCCGCAAGCTCGCTTTGAGTCATACCGCGGCTTTGGCGCAGTACGCGTATGCGTTCTCCTACAAGCGAGAGTGAGCTGCCTTTTTTTGTGCTCATTATTTATTCTTGGTTTCAAGCTCGTCGAGTACCGACTTGATCGAGCTCTGTACGCTGCCGAGCAGTGCGGACATACCGTCAAGCTCTGCCTTCATACGTTCGTTTTCAGCACCTAAGCGCTCATTTTCAGTCTTGAGTGCGTCAAGCTCCTCGCTCTTTGCCGCGAGTGCCGCATTTGCAGCCTCAAGCTCGGCAAGCACGGCGTCGGTTTTAGCCGCCTTTTCTTCGAGTACGGCCTTCTGCTCGCCGAAATCGCGCGCAAGCTTTGCTATGTACATATTAACGTCCGTCTTATTAAATCCGCTTATCGCGGTGCGAAATACGGGAGAGTGCTGCTTTTGCATATTATTTTTCCTTTCGTAAATGGCAATAATACATCTATTATATTTTACCACATAATACGCGATTTAGCAAGAGAAAAATCAAAAAATTTCATATCCCCATTGATTTTTGTATATATTTGCGGTATAATTAAAACAATATAAGCACACGCGCGCATTACGGCAGGCTGGCGGCGTAATCGTTGAGGTCGTTTTCCTCTTCCTCGTCTATTTCGTAGCGGTTTATCGCCGTGTACGCGTCGGGAACCTTGCCGACGATCACCGTTTCGGCAAGCGGCACGTCACTCGAATGCTCGATCGTTACGCTTTTTCCAACAACGAGGACGTTCAGTGTAACGTGTGTGCGAAGGAATATCCTGTGTAGCGTTTGATTGATGCCCGATTCGATAAACTCGGAGTACACGTCCGCTGTGACGTCGCCGATACGCACGAGGCGTATTTCTATCGGCGTACCGCGTCCGGCGATAAGTGCAGTTCCCGTCAGACTGCCGAGCGGAACGCTAAAGCGCATCGCGCCGTCGTCAGACAGCGTTTTCGTCAGCGAAGAAATTGCATTTGCACGGAGTGTTGACAGCGCGCCGATATCGACCTCGACGCTTGAAACCCCGTCGGCACCGGACCTTACCTCAACAAGCGGCGGTGTGTCCGAGAGCGCGCCGACAACGGCGGTGTTGACCGTTTCGGTGGCAAAGGAGCGCGCACGGCTTTTTGCGGCATCGTTTATTATCGGGCGAAGGCTGTATTCGGCAACGCAGGTAAGGCAAAGCGCGAGTATTGCGAGTATCAGTGCGGCGAAGGCTATTCGTGCAAGCAGTGTACGGCGTTTATAATTTGTCATAAAATTCACCTCTGTACCGTTATTTTATGGAAATGCGGCGCGGAATGTGAGCTTTTTAGTAAAATATCTTTTGGGAGAAGAAAAATGAAGTTACTTGAAGAACGTATTTTAAAGGACGGCGTTATCAAGGAAGGCGGCATCGTCAAGGTTGACAGCTTCCTTAATCATCAGATGGATATTGAGCTGATAAATGAGATCGGCAAGGAGTTTTACCGTCTTTTCGGTAACGAAGGTGTCACTAAGATACTGACAGTCGAAGCCTCGGGTATCGGTATTGCCTGCCTTGCGGCACAGTATTTTGGCGTGCCTGTAGTATTTGCTAAGAAGTCGGAGTCAAAAAACCTCGACGGCGACGTTTACACCTCGAAGGTAGTGTCCTACACCAAGGGCAAGGAATACGACATACGCGTTTCGAACAAGTACATAACCGCTAGTGACAGAGTGCTGATAATCGACGATTTTCTTGCAAAGGGCAAGGCTGTGTTCGGTCTTTGCGATATTATAGAGCAGGCAGGCGCATCGCTTGCCGGCGTTGGCATATGCATTGAAAAGGGCTTCCAGGAAGGCGGCGCTATAATCCGTGAGCGCGGCATACGCCTTGAATCGCTTGCTATAGTCGAGCTTGCCGAGAACGGCGGAATAACATTCAGAAATTGAGAGAATATATGAATTTACAACCCAAAACGCCGAATGAATCCTACACCGAGTCGGTGCAGATATTAACCCTCTCCGCGATGAACGGCTACAACCGCCTTTTCGGCGGCAAGCTTATGGAGTGGATAGACATATGCGCCGCGGTGACGGCACGCCGTCACGCTAACAAGAACATAACGACGGTGCTTGTTGACACGCTCGAATTCAAGGAGCCTGCGTACGCGAACAGCCTTGTTGTGCTATGCGGCAAGATAGTGTACGTCGGACGCACGTCGATGGACGTACGGGTACAGTCGTACGTGGAAACGCTTGACGGCACGCGCCATCTTATAAATTCGGCGTATCTGACGCTTGTGGCGCTTGACGAGAACGATAAGCCCACGCCCGTTCCGCCGCTTACGCTTACAAGCGACGAGGAACGTGCGGAGTGGGAAGCGGCGAAGGCTCGCCGTGAGGCACGAAAGGTTAAATAAGACTAAAAAGATGGCTTTTGCCATCTTTTTGACAACGAGGAGTTCTGATATGGAGAAAGAGAGAAAAACGATATGCTTTTTGCCTAACCGACTGATACTTGGCGGTATTGAAAAGGTTTTGGTCGATGCCCTGAATGTCTTACACGGCAAATATGATATAGACGTAATACTCTTTGCTGACGATACGGATCCGATGATCCTTGACGCCATACCGAGTGACGTAAGGGTTATATACAGACCGCTGCCAAAGAATAAAATCATACGGCAGATAGCTCGCATACCGTGCTTATCGTATTTGCTTTACGATAAAGCCATTGGTAAAAAGAAATACGATTTTTTGGTAACCTTAAGACCGTCTGTATTTCTGACGGCGTTCTCAAAAAAAGCCAAGCACAAAATTTTCTGGCTACACGGTGACTTTAATAGCATCTATACCGAGAAAAAAACAGCGTTTGGAAGATTTCTCTCCAATATGTATCTGAGGCATGTTTACAAGCAGTACGGCATGATCTGGACTGTTTGCGATACAATCAAAGAAGATATGGAGAAGCGCCTGAAGCTAAAAAACATTCACACGCTGTCAAATCCCGCTAACTGTACGGAAATTTACAGAAAAGCGGAAGAAGACTGTGACCTTGCTTTTGATAAAAGCAAGACCAACATTGTTTTGATTGGCAGACTTTCGCGAGAAAAGGGCTTTTCGCGTGTAATAAAAATTATGGCGGATTCAGTTTTCAAAGAGCATCCGGATACACATCTATACATAATCGGTGACGGCAACATTGCCGCTTATCAGGGGCGTGTTGACAAATACGGCTGCAGCGACAGGATCAGCTTTTTGGGACCGAAGGACAATCCGTTCCCGTATTTAAAGCAGGCGCAATTGCTTATGTGTCCGTCGTATCACGAAAGCTTCGGTTTGGCTATAATTGAGGCTATGCTGTTAAGGGTGCCGGTTATAACCACGGACACAGCAGGCGGAAGATTTTTGACACAAAGCAACACGTTGGCTTACTGTGTCAAGAATGACGATTCGTCAATTAAAAAGGCGTTGGATGAATTTCTGGGCAACAAAGAAAATTATCCGTATTCGCTTGATGCGGCACAGAAGTGGGCGGAATGCTTTGACTTAAAGGTTTTCGAAAATAACATCAACGCTTTGATGTCGGGCTTTGAGGAATAATGAATTGTTTCGCATTTCCAAGGGCTCAGAGTGACACACGAAAGGTTAAATAGGGTGAGGATATGGAAAAGGTACCTTTTCTTAAATGGCTCCCGTTTATCGCGGCGATGATAGTGCTGTTTTACCTTGTGCCGCCGATGCTTGCGGGAACGGGACTCGAGGATTTCGGGCTGAAGATAATTACGCCTGCATTCTGTCTGTGCGGCGGAATAATCTTCGGTAAAATAAACGGTTGGGTGTGGTATTACTGTATCGTTGTTGCGGTTATATTCGCGCCGACGCTTGTGCTAAACTACGCGCAGAGCGATATACCGTACATATTCGAATACGGCGGACTTGCCTTAATGGGGAGCTTACTTGGTTACGCGTTTCATCGGGATAAATATTGAAGGGGGAGGCATTTGCCTCCCTTTTGTTTTACCCGCACACCGCTCGTATAACCTCGCGCGCTCTGCGCGCTCGGGGAAACGAAAAGGGGGAGGGAGTACCTCAGTCGCCGGTACTCCCTCCCCCTTTTGAACCCTCTCCTACGTGGCTCAAATATATGTAAAAGGGAGCCTTATCACCTCGCCCCAGCTCGGAACTTCGTCTTGCCGTAAGCTTCGTACCACAGAGTGTTCGTTTAACGGCACCGCCGCGCTACCGAAATGCGCGGCGGTGCATACCGACGCGCGCCACAACGCCTTTAGCCATCGAATCGCGCACCGTCGCGCACAAAAAAAGCCGCACGCCAAACGACGTGCGGTTATCTGTCAGCCAAGATCCTGGAAAATCGGTTCCTCATACTCCTTTGGGGCTTCGTCCTTGTAATAAGGATCTATCATAATTTCCTTTATCTTCGGGAATGCCGCGTAGCAGGACATAAACGCGCAGTCCGCAAAGAGAAGCACAAACGGGATTATAATGCCTATCGGCAGAACGATCATCATAAGATAGTACGTGATGAATACCATAGCTGCGATGCCGAGTGTTGCCATGATGTTACGCTTGATACCGACGAGCGCGAAGATAAGCGCGTTTTTGAGTATCTTGAATATCGAAAGATCGAATGTGACCATAACGATATACATATAAAAGCGCATCCAGAACCAAAGAAGCGAGATGAGAAGTGCGGCGTAGAACATAAAGTTCATCATAGGCGATATGCCTGTGTTAAAGTAGAAGAAGATCACGTCCCACACGCAAAGGAAGGATATGAGCGCATCGAGTATGCCGAGTATCAGGCCCTGACGCTTGTTGCGCTTGATCGCGTACCAGAAGTCCGACCACATAAATATCGGCTCGCCCTTTATCATATTTCGAAGAATGTACGTCGTTCCCGTGTTGACGTAGCCGAACGTGAACAGCGTGAGCGCGGACAGGCCGTAGAAGATATACGTAAGTGTCGTCGGGAAGCCGATTTCTGCCTGCGTGCCGTATATACCCTGAAGCACTGCGGTGACGGGGTTAGCACCGTGAGTGAGAACACCGTACACAGGTGCGAAAAGTGTGTGTGCAGGCGCAAAGGATTGCTCGTCAAGATTTCCGCTCAGCGCAAGCATTAAGAAAAATATAGGGAAGTTTCCAAGCACGATAAACATATTCACGCTTATAAGGCGCGTGAACTTGCTACCAAAATGCTTAAAGAAATTTTTTAGGTTTTTCGGGCCATCGGGCTCTTTTTTAACGCCCTTGCCGTCCTTTGCGAGATTAAAAAGCTTAAACTCTTTTCCGAAGATCTTCAAGACTTTAAATTTCCTTTCTTTTTGTGTCTATATGTATACGTGTATCAAAAACAGCATAAAAATTACGTCAAGGCTTGCGAGTGCGCATATTCGAAGAAACGTCAGCACGTATCCCCGGGTGAGCGGACTTTTCAGGCGTACGCTCCCTGTTGGATAGTAGAAGAGTACCGCATCTGCCGCCAGAAGAGAGAGCAACATCGAAAGCGCAAATGCCGCGGCGAGATAAACGATAGCATCGAGCAGAAGTCCCGCCTTCGATGAAAATTGCAGCAGTGTCATCGCAAAGCCGAACAGCACACCGCGGTAGAGCAGGGAAAGACCTGCGACTATCGGCGAAAAAAGCGTAAATCCTGACACGAACACTATGATAAACAGCCACAGCTCGTGGAAAATACAGTCGAGCGCGACGCGTACCACGTCAAGCGGTGTGTCGCACTTATAAAACAGCGCCAAAAAATACCGTTCGATCAGATTGTCGTAAAGCTCCGACTCGCCCATACCGAGTATTCGGTACACGGCACAGCCGAGAAAAGCGCCGAATATAAACAGCGACGAAGCGGCAAGCAACACCGTTTTTTTATCAAGCCTGTCGTTTGCTTGTCCGCGCAGGATGTAGTTGTCCATAAAATTCACCGTCCATTGTTTTTGTTACATTCTATGCGGTGAACTATTTGGCTATGACTTATTTTGAAAGCTCGCGGGCCATTTCTTCGGCGCGGAGCGTGCATGCACGCATCGCGCGGTCGATTATACCGTCGACATTCTCCTCGTAAAGCACGTTCATCGCGCGCTCGGTAGTGCCGTTCGGCGACGTTACGGCGCGGATAAGCTCTGCGGCGGATTTGTCGCTCGCGAGAAGCATTTCAGCCGAGCCGATGACGGTGCGGCAGACTACCTCGGTGAGCGTTTTTTCGTCAAGCTCGAGGCCCTGTGCCTTTGCGCTTTTAACTACGCAGTCAATGAAATAGTAGAAGTACGCAGGCGAGGATCCGTTTGCACAGATGACGGTATTCATCTGCGCTTCGTCGATTACGACGGTCATTCCAGCCGCATCGAAGATAGAGCGAACGAGCGCAAAATCCTCATCGGAGACGAGCGCGTTTCTCGTCAGCGCGGAAACACCCTTGCCAACCTGAAGTGGCGTGTTGGGCATTACGCGAATGACCGCGCACTCACGTCCCAGCATCGCCGAAACGGTGTCCGTAGAGATACCTGCTGCGATAGTGATGAAGGTTTTTTTGCTTGTGTCTACGTCGCTGCCACCTATCTCGCCGAGCACCTCGGAAAAGTTCTGGGGCTTGACGGAGAGGAGTATAAGCTCGCTCGCATTTGCGGCGTCGGCAAGCGTTTTCGCGACGTTCACGCCGCGCTCTGCGAATGCAGCCGCCTTTTCGGGAAGCTTATCGTAAACGGTGACGAGCGAGGCATCTGTGCCCGAGGCGAGCATACCGCCGATAATAGCGGTCGCCATATTGCCCGTACCGATAAAGGTAATAGTTTTCATAATGGTTCTCCTTGAGGGATATTGAGTAACAAACATAGTATATTATAACACATAAGCGGTAAAGAAGCAATAAAAAACCAAAATAGTTTACAAAAACCCAATAAATTGCTAAAAATCTCACAGATATTCGCATCCACCTCTTGAAAACGCGGGAAATCTGTAGTATAATGTACTTTGAGAAATTGTGTAATGGCGGGGCAGGAGGCGAGAGCGTGCAAAAATCAAATGTTATAAGTATTTTCTCAAAAATTCCGACTCTCACGACTGCGCACCTCACGCTTCGCAAAATGAAGCCGTCCGACGCCAGAGACATGTACGAGTACGCGCGCCTTGAGAGCGTGACGGAATATCTTCTGTGGTATCCGCACAAATGCGTCGAGCAGACTATGGATTATCTGCAGTACGTTCAGGCAAGCTACCGTGCAGGCGATTTTTACGATTGGGCAGTCGTTGACAGTGAAACAAAAAAGATGATAGGTACGTGCGGCTTTACGCGCCTTGATTTTACTCACAATTTAGCCGAGATAGGATACGTTTTGAACCCCGGATATTGGGGGCGAGGCATTGCGACCGAAGCGGTACGGCGCGTGATGGATTTCGCGTTTATGGAGCTTAACGTGCACCGTGTTGAGGCGAAGTATATCATTGGGAACGACGCTTCGCGCAGGGTTATGGAAAAATGCGGTATGACCTTCGAGGGAGTACAGCGCGCATCGATGTATATAAAGGGGCAGTATAGGGACATCGGCATATGCTCGATACTCTCTGACGAATATATTGCAAAAAGGTAACGGCTATGGTAAAACTCAGGAATAATGTGCTCTCGCTTATAGGTATGACGGGCTGTGGCAAATCGAGCGTTGGGCGCATACTCGCAAAAAAGCTCGGCGCAAGGCTTATAGACCTTGATGACGAGATAGTAGCGCGGTACGGTGACATTAAGGCTATATTCGCCGAGCAGGGTGAGGAGGCCTTTCGCAAGATAGAGTGCGAGGTGCTGAAGGCGGTTATCGAAAACGGCAACGACGAGCTTATCATTCTCTCCTGCGGCGGCGGACTTCCGACCTATGAGCAGAGCAGATGGTTGCTTCGCGAGATGTCGACGGTCGTATGGCTTCGCAGAAGCGCCGAGGGCGTTGCGAAGGACGAGAACGTGCTCGCGCGTCCGCCGATAAACGGCGATATCGAAAACTACAAGCGCCTTCTTGATAAGCGCTACCCGATCTACAAAAGTGCCGCTGACTACTCGTTCTACAATGCGTTTCCGCAGAGAACGGCGAAGGCGATAATTAAGAAAATGTTTGAATAAAATAAAGGAGAAGCAAAAATGAAGATCAGAAACCTCATTGATTTTAACGATATGACTCTTGAGGAGTGGGAGGAGCTCCGAAAGCTCGCATTCCGTATTAAGAAATCCCCCGCAGAGTACCGCGACGTTTGCAAGGGACGCATTATGGCGACTCTTTTCTACGAACCGTCCACGCGTACACAGATGTCCTTCCAGACCGCGATGATGCGTCTTGGCGGCAAGGTCATCGGCTTCTCCGATCCGAGCTCGAGCTCGGTTTCCAAGGGTGAAACGCTCCGTGACACCGTAAAGGTAGTAAGCGGCTACGCTGACATCGTCGTTATCCGTCACCCCGTAGAGGGTGCGGCATACGCGTCGGGACTTTACTCGCACGTACCCGTTATCAACGCAGGCGACGGCGGTCATCTCCATCCGACGCAGACGCTTACTGACCTTATGACCATATCCGAGCTTAAGGGCAGAACGAGCGGACTTACCTTCGGCTTCTGCGGCGACCTTCTCAACGGCAGAACCGTACACTCGCTTCTTCGCGCTCTTATGCGCTTTGAAAACAACAAGTTCGTACTCATCTCAACACCCGAGCTTCAGCTTCCCGACTACGTTATCGACGAGCTTGTTGCAAACGGCTGTGAGATCAAGAAGGTGTCGACGCTTGAGGAGTGCATCGGCGAGCTTGACGTACTCTATATGACCCGTATTCAGAAGGAGCGCTTCAAGTCGCCCGAGGAATACGCACGTCAGGCAGGCGTTTACCGCTTAACGAGCGACAAGATGCTGCTTGCGAAGGACGACCTAGCAGTGCTTCATCCGCTTCCCAAGGTTGACGAGATCGCGTTCGAGCTTGACGACGACCCGAGATGCGTATACTTCGAGCAGGCGGAGAACGGTATGTTCATTCGTATGGCGCTCGTTGCGCGCCTTATCGAGGCAGAGCGTACGGGCAGATGTCCCGCATATCCGCTTCCCGAACGCTCCGTGTGCAACAATCCCCGTTGCATTACCAATCACGAAAAGTACCTTCCTGTCCTTACCAAAGAGGTTGACGGCGAAACTCGCTGCTGTTACTGTGATGCGAAGGTGAAATAATCGATTGGCGCTCTCGGCAGAGGGCGCTAACTTTTTTCACGCGCTTTGCGCGTGGGGAAAACGTCCTCGCCGCGAGCGGCGCGCCCCCCAAAAAATTTTTAGTTTTTTTTCAAAAATCACGGAACAAAATCGCCGCGACTTTCGTCTATTAAAGTACAAAAGAGAAACAGTGGGGGACGCCTATGAAATACAATCTTTTTACACTCTTGCTGTGCTGTACGCTTCTGTACGGCTGTGCCGATACAAACGAAAACAATACGTCGCTCCAAGTGCCCGATATAGCCGACACTGTCGATACGGCTGACACGTCCGCGCAGTTTATTTTCAGTCGCACCTTCGGCGAGTACGACTATTATCTTCGTGAGGGCTATGGCGGCGAGGCGCGCATTATGCTCGACGATAATATCGTATTCGAAGGCAGCGGCACGTTTATCGAGGTATGTGGCTTTCCCGTATATACCGAAGACTATCATAACGGCGCTCACACGGTATTCAACCGAGATTTCACCCCCATCGCCGACTCGCTCGTGACGTACGGCGAGATGCAAGACGGCAGTATCCTCGCACACCGCAGGGATAATGGGATAAACGAGCTTGTTCGCATAGACTCTGATGGCTCACTGCATCAGCTTGGTGAATTTGCAAACGTATATACCGTTATCTGCGAGGGCGACTTCGCGCTCGTAAGTACGTGCGTGCAAAACGAGAGCCTCTCGTCCGTGCCGTACTGCACGCTGACGGTCGTTGACAAAAGCGGTGACACGCTCGCATATCTTGACAAGATAGAACAAGGCGTGCGCTTTATGGAAATAGGCGGCGATATGCAAGGCGGAATGTGGAAATTTACCTTTTCACTCCCGATAGGTGACGGGATAATTTACAATTACTATTGGAATCAAAGGGCGCTAACGCATCGCCTTGAAATAGAGTACCCGATGTCGGATGCTTCTGCACCGATACCGAGAAAGGACGACGATACAGACTATGTCGCTATAACCGAAACATACTCGGGCGTTGACTGCCTGTTCCTTGACGGCGACAAATACAAATGCCGCCGCATCGTCCTTAGCGATAACGCAATTACCGAAAGCGTGTCCGACGTCGAAGAGTGGAGTGGAGGAGCCCTCGAGGGATATAAGGTTCTTGCCTCTGCGGCTCACGCAGACCACGCTTGTTGGGTGCTTGACGAAAACGGCACCGTCGTGTTTGAGGGCTGCGGCATTGTTTCAGAGTTTGGCGGCTTTCCCGTATTCTCTCCGTGTGATGTACAGCTTCCCGAAACCTTTTTAACGCACGATTTCAAGGTGCTGTGCGATGGCGTTATCCATTTCGAGATACAAGAAAACGGCGATATTATCGCACGTAAGGCTGATAGACTCGTTCGTATCGGCAAAGACGAAACCGTTGCCGATATGGGCGAATATGACGGCAGATTTGACCACGTAATATATTATTAAATACAACAAGGAGGACGTATAAATGAAAAAAATCCTACTCACTCTCGCACTTGCGACGCTCGTGCTTGTTGCCGCGTCGTGTAAAGACGAACCCGACTTCGTGGACGTTTACACACCGCAAAGCGGCATTATCGCAGGCGAAGTCATAGCCGAAACCGACACGTACACGCTCACGAAGGCGTCAAACGGCTACGCGGTGTATAAAACCGCCGACAAGTCGCTTATCGACGTGTACGAGGACTGTGAAAGGCTTGCCTACTTTGGCGCCGACGAGGATATTCGCAACAGCTACGTCCTCGTGAATATGACGGATAACACCGCACTTGTTAACAGATTCAAATTCGCACGCCTTAACGACGAGAACGAGCTCTATCTCGGCGATACGGCGTATTCGAACTACTCCTTCCACGGCGACTACGTTATCATCGACGGCATCGTATACGACGGCAATTTGGAGCTTATCGGACTCGCGTACGGCGACGTTGCTTCCGTCGCACCGCTCTCAGAGGGCGGCACTATCACCTTCACGGGCAACATCGACGGCGTCACGCGCTCGTATTTCTATATGGAAAAGACGGAATCCATCGTGTATAAGGACTACTTTATCTCCGTTTACGGCGTGCCGAAGGACGTTGACTTTATCTTCAGGGACAATAATTATTATTTTAAGTCGGGCGAGAGCTATTACAAGCTTCCGTACGGCTCCGATACGCTCAACGTTATCTCCGCGCTCTGCGACAGGGACGGAGTTCTGCGGCTCAATCACGCCATTTCCGATTTAATAAAGGAAATGGGCGAGGTGACTATCCTCTATTCCGATGACGGGCAGAATATGCGAACGCTTTTAGCCGAACCCATTCGTCTTGACGGTGCAGGCGCATACTTCTACGGCGAGGACGAGGCGACGTATCCGCCCGAGGCGGCATACTTCGGCGAATACGACCGCTACCGTTCTGCGGTCAATCCGAACGCGAGCTGGCTCGTCGGCTCAAACAGCACGTTCATCGGTTTTCTTGGTGTGACGCAAGTAGTCGACACCGAGCGCACGCTGATGCACCATAACGGCATACTGTATAAGTACGGCGGCAACGGCGGCTTCGGTAAGATAGCCGAGTTTGACAAATACGCCACGCTCTATACGGGCGAGCTTATAGCAAAGCCCAAGGGCAAGGAGGAGTACGTCGTCTACGGCAAGTCGGGCGCGTCGATACCGATAGAATGTCAGAGGATACACGACCTTTTCACCTTCGGCGCGGCGGTGAGCGTCGGCGACGAGATACGCTTCCTCGATGAGCACGGCAAGGTGCTCGCGGCGGTGCGCGGATACGACGAGGACCTCGTGCTTGATACAGAGAAAACGGGCATTGTAGACGATACCGAAGAATACCACCTTGTATTCACCGATCCCCTGCTTCGCAACAAAGAGGGCGTGCTTTTGATGTTCGATTTCTATTTCAATATAGCAACCGGTGAATACGGACTTTACGTTGGAAATTAACCCAAGGAGATACACTATGAAAAAACTTTTGGCTTTACTTATTCTTTCGGGCTTAATTCTTTCCTCCTGCGCTATCGGCAGGGGCGGTGACATCGAGCAGCTCGATCCGTTTGGCACAGGCGGCGACACGCCCACCGACACGATCGAGCCGATCGGCGACGACGGTGCGGACGTCAGCGACACCACCGATACGCCCGTGTCCGACACCGTGGACACGACATCACCCGAGCCTGACACGGCCGAGCCTGCCGACACCGACGAGCCGGACGAAAATATATTCTTTGCTAACGAAGCCTTCAGCGTGAGCGTTACAGAGGACGGTGATTACCTATATCAACACACCGCGACCGGCTCCAGCCGCGTATACGAGGATGCGTTTTTGATCGGTGAGCGCGTGCTTCTTGTAAGCACTAACGGGGATATGAGCTATATTTGCTCCGTAGAGGATGACGGCCGTATCGAAGGCGGCATAAACGCTTCGAGCTTCACCAAATACGGCGAGTTTGTGTGGGCAGACGGCAAGCTTTACGGTGCGGATCTTATTGAGGTATTTAGCCTTGATACGCCGTATTATTGCGGCTACAATTTGACGACAAAAATCGAAGATATTCGCTACGATGAGGAAAATACCGTTCTCCACATCACACTCACAGCTAACAGTATTACACTCGAATACAGCCTCTATCTCGGACTTACCGCAGATGCGGTCTTGCCCGAGGGTGCGGCGCTTCTCGACGAGTACGACGGCGGCGGTTACGCAAATTCGGGATTATTATACTATGCCGAGGACGGCTATTATCAGACCTACGACTATCTGACGCTTAAGCTTCCGATCGACGGAGATTTTAAGGATTTCGATATGATCAATCCGAGCTTGGCGCGCTTTATTAAGTCGGTTGACAGTGAGATATATATCGTTGAAACGAGCTACCATTTCAAAAGAGCCTCACACGATCAGGCTTTTGTCGGACTCTCAACTGTGAGCGCAAGGCTTGATGAGGTAGTGGAAAATATCGACGTAAACTGTAAAGCAGAGTATAACGGTGCAACGGTGGTCGTTCTCGAGCCGAATACGTACGTATTTAAGGACGGCGACGTGATTCTTAAGAACGACAATTTTATGGTGGAAATATATACTGTCGGCAATTTGCTCGTTATCGGCGATTCTTACTATGATTTTCCCGAGGTTATATTAAAACCGGATTTGACACCGTTTTTAGACGAGAAGTTCGAGCGTATGGCTGAGCTTGACGACGGAAATATGTTCTTCGCGTTTGAGAACGGACGCGCGGCTGTGCTTGACATGAACGGCGAGCGCGTGTATGAGTTTGATGAAAAGCTTAACGTGCTCGATATAGGAGTAACGCGCCTTTCAAATGCGGACGGTTCAGCAGCACTTATCGGAGAGTGGATGCTTGCACTTGCCGAGGATGGCACGCTTCGCCTTTATACGCCGTACGGCGAGGAGCTTTGTAACTTCGGTGAGATCTTCGATGATTACTATTATCACTGGATGCTCACGGGATATTATTCGAAAGAAGGCTATCCTACGGGACTTTATTTCATATTCGAGGACAGAAACGACCAGAATCCTGACAAAACCTACCAGCATCACAGCTACGAGTACTATTACAGCTTTGAAACGGGCGAGCACGGTATGATCGATCTCGGCTATAGTGAATTTGCCTACGCAAAGCCCGTGCTTTACCTCTACCCGACCGAGGCGACCGACGTGACCGTCACCTTCGAGCACCCCGAGCGCTTGACTGTCGATTATCCGAAATATACGGACGGTTGGCGTGTCACGGCGATGCCCGACGGCACGCTGACGGGCGAAAACGGACGCGAGTATTACGCGCTCTATTGGGAGGAGGACAGCGAGTCCGCATACTACGCTTTCCCCGACGGCTTCTGTGTTTCAGGAGAGGACTCGGCGACGTTTTTAGAAGAAAAACTCGCCGCACTCGGCTTTACCGACAAAGAAGCAAACGAGTTTATAATATATTGGCTTCCTATACTCGAGGCAAATGAATACAACCTCATTCGCTTTGAGCTGACCGAGGAGCGCGAGGCATCGAACGCGCTTCACATTTCGCCCGCGCCCGATTCGCTGCTTCGAGTTGCGATGCACGTGAAGGCGGTGGATGCGCCCGTGACAATACGCGAGCAGAGGCTGCCTTCGTTTGAGCGAGTTGGCTTTGTCGCAGTTGAATGGGGCGGCTGCATACATTAAAGAAAACGGACGGCTTTAGAGCCGTCCGTTGTTTTGTTTTCGGTTATACTTCGGTACACGCACTTGGGATAAGGAGCACCGATGCGTCGGCGGTGTTCGCCGCCTCGATAGCGGCGACGGTGGTTTTGTAGCGCTTGGCGACCTGCCAGAGCGTGTCGGATTTTGACGGGTAGCAGAGCGTCATCACAGCGCCGTCCGCGTCGTGCTTGCATTCGCCCGAAATACGCACTGCCGATACGGCAGATATGTTTTTCTCTTCACAGACTGCCGCCAGGACCGATACCTCAAAATCGAGGTGCAGGCTGTCACCTGTTGCGAGCGTACGGATATCCGATGCGGTAAGCTCGGCGGTGCATAGCGGCGATTCGCACATCTCCGCTGCGCCAAGCTCACATTTTATCGGCACGCTTGCCGTTACTCCCGAATATGCGCCGCCGTCCTCTGTGATAAGGGAAACGAGTGCGTTTGCCGTGAGCGCGAGCCGTCCGCGTTGTACGCTCACCTCGGGAGATACGATCTCTATCTGCGCATCAACTACAGAAGCACCGTCGCCGAGGGAGAGGGATTCGCGAGAGAGGGAATGTCCGACGGAGAAGCTTGTTGCGAAGAGCCTATCGGGCGATTTTGCGGCGAGCGACTTCACGGCACATTCCGAGGCGTGTGTAGTCGAGTATGCATCGAGCACCACGCACACGTCCTCGCCGCCGACGATATTCACGTACACGTCAGCGCTCACGTCAAGCTCGACCACCCGGCGCTCGCCGTACGGGTTTTCGGCGACGTCAGCGTTTATCTCGACCGTCGTTGCGGTTGCGTGTGCAGAGAGCGTATCTGCGCGGCAGGCGGAGAAAGCACCGCAGTGATCGGCGCCGTCGGCTATGTAGGCGACCGGTATCTTTCGTGAAAAGCTCTTGTATGCGCCTGCCTCTCCCTGCGACTTGTAGATGCAGTCAACGCTCATCATACCCTTTAAGGATACGGTCGAGTCGTCGAGATTTACCTTGGCTTCATTAAAAAATACGTCGGCTGTGCAGGAGATTATTTCGTCTATCGCGGGCTGTGACGGATCCGGCTCAAGGTTTTCGCCGATACGGAGCGGCTCTGCGAGGAACGTGCGCTCACGGCGCGCTGTAACGGTGGAGGTGAGCTTTTCGACGGCTGCGGCGGATATGAGGTCAGGCGCGCCCTCGATGCTCGGTTCTATTTGGTGGGAAAGCGTTATTTTAACAGCGGTTGATACGGTGGATTTTAGTGTCAGCTTGCGCGGATTTGCAAGACGTGCACTGCACGAGCTTACAGTCGGCGTTATACAGATATTGGCGCGTTCCGGGCTCTCAACGTCGTTTGTTGAGCCGTCCCATTCGCCGGAAAAGTGTACGCAGTGTACGGATTCACCGTCCTCTGTGTCGGCGGAGAATATTACGCTGTAATCGACAGCGCCGGAAAATTCAAGTCTGCGTCCGGAGATATATCGACTTAGGAGGACGGGCTTCGCTGTGACGCGCAGTATGCGCTTCACGTCAGGGTAGACGTCGGGCAGAATGTAGTCGCCCATAAGCTCGGTGGGAATGTGTCCCTCAAATGCGAGAGTTTCGAGTAGCTGTGTTGGTTTCATAGGCAGTACCTTCCTTCGTGTTTTTTGTAAAAATATATGCATTTCTGCCCTAAAAAATGCCGCAGGAAATATTTTTGAAAAAAATTCAAAAAGGTATTGACAAAAGGTTTCAGTTGTGATAAAATATAATAGTCGTCGCGAGGCGATATGCGCTTGTAGCTCAGTGGATAGAGTGCCCGGCTACGAACCGGTAGGTCGCAGGTTCGAATCCTGCCAGGCGCGCCATAACAAAAAACCACCCAAACGGGTGGTTTTTTGTTATGCTCATTTGTAGGATGACCTCGCCGCCGCGTAGTAGATCCGTTTGGCGCGAACGCGTCTTGCGCATAGCGCGAGCTTATAGCGATGCGCGACATAATGCGCCAATTTCCATCTTAATTAGGAAATTGGCGCCGTTAAACGAACACTCTGTGGTACGAAGCTTACGGCAAGACGAAGTTCCGAGCTGGGGCGAGGTGATAAGGCTACCTTTTACATATATTTGAGCCACGTAGGAGAGGGTTCAAAAGGGGGAGGGAGTACCGGCGACTGAGGTACTCCCTCCCCCTTTTCGTCCTCCCCGAGCTGCGGAAGCGGCGAGGTAAAAGCGAGCGATAGCCGCTTGTAAGCGGACCGTCGGGGACGCCGGTCCCTACGGGAGGCGAAGCCACTTTTCGTCCTCACCGAGCGCGCAGAGCACGCTCGGTCACTCTCCAAGCGCAGTAATGCGCTTGTACTCGCGCGGCGTATATCCGGTACGCTTCTTGAACACGCGCGAGAAATAGTTGTAATCGCTGAATCCAACCGCCTCCGCTACCTTGACGAGTGACTGCACGTCGCCGACAAGCATTTTTTTCGCCTCGGCTATACGCGCGTCTATTAGATAGTCGATTATCGGCTTACCCGTTTCGCACCTGAATACGCCCTCGCAGTAAACGGGTGAGAAAAACGTCGCCTCGCCTATTGTTTCAAGCGTTATTTTAGAAGCGAGGTTTGCGTGTATGTACTCTATTATTTTGAGCGTGAGTGGGCTGTACTGCTTTTGTACCAGCTTGTCCTCTAAAATAAGCAGTATGCACGAAAGAAGATATGACGTTTTTTTAGTCGAGTCAACAAGCGGAAGCTTGGAAAATTCGTCGTATGCCGCGATGAGAAGGCGTACGTCGCTACCAACAAGCCGCTCTGATCTTATGGGAAGTCTTGGAGCGCGTTCCGGTGTAAAGTTGAAGCTTATATAGTCGGCGCGCTCCGTGCCGGCATCGCGCGCACGAAGCGTACCCGACGGCAAACAAAGCACGTCGCCGGCAGAGAGCGTGATGCTCTCGCCGTTTATTATGTATGAAAGGGTGCCGCGCAGAACGAGTGTCAGGTCGTAGTAGGGAATAGCCACGGTTGGCATTTTGGTACAAGAGGTGTCAGTGTTGTGCCTTGTGTATATAAGATTTGTAATGTTCATATTAAGATAATGCTAATATCCCTTCGTTTTGTTAAGATAATGAATGTATTTTTGTTAAAAAAATGCTATAATTATGATAACATAAAAAAATGCAGAAGTCAACGATTTTTTTGAAGGAGGATGTTTTTTATGATAAAGCTTTGTGCCTTCGCCGACGAGGCTGACTCAAACGTAGACGGTCAGATCGCCGCCTTAAAACGAAACGGCATCGGATTTATCGAGCTTCGCGGACTTGACGGTACCAATATCGCAAGTCTTACCGAAGAGCAGGCGCGTGATTATGCCGCTCGCTTCGAGAATGCAGGCATCAAGATATGGTCTATCGGCTCGCCGCTCGGCAAGGTCAAGATAAGCGAGGATTTTGAGCAATATTCAAAGCTTGTCCGCCACGTTTGTAAGCTTGCAAATATTTTCGGCGCGGAGAAGATCAGAGTGTTCAGCTTCTTTGAGGCGTATGAATGCGAGGAAAAGGTTGTTAGCAACCTTCGCCGTATGGTCGCTATCGCCGAGGAGTACGGAGTTACCCTCTGCCACGAAAACGAGAAGGAGATCTTCGGCGACACGCTCGAGCGCGTTACCAAAATCGCCGAGGCTGTTCCGGGACTCCGCCTCATTTACGACCCTGCTAACTTCCTTGAGGTTGGCGAGGATCCAAACGTAACACTCGATGCGCTTCACGCTAAAACGGAATATTTCCACATTAAAGACGTTATCTCTGCGACGGGCGAGCTTGTTCCCGCAGGCTACGGCGACGGACGTATTCCCGAAATCGTTTCGCGAATCTCGGGCGACAAGGTGCTGACTATCGAGCCGCATCTTATGATATTCGAGGGATTTTCGGAAATCGATAACACCGAGATGAAAAACAAGTTCCACTTTGACGACAACAACGCTGCCTTCGATGCGGCTGTTGCAGCAATAAAAACGGTACTTGCCGAAGCAGGCTACACCGAAAACGAAGGAGGATTCACAAAACAATGGAAGCAGGACTTAACTTATTTACGGTAAGACACGCGATAAAGACAGAGGAAAACTTCCGCGCTACGGCACTTAAGCTTCGCGATATGGGATACACGTTTATGCAGTTCTCGGGCGCACCGTTTAACCCTGACGTAATAAAGCGCGTATCCGACGCGAGCGGACTTCCCGTAGTGCTCACGCACGTTCCGATGGACAGAATTATCGACGACACCGACGCGCTTATGGAACAGCACGCGCGGTTCGGCTGCAAGAACATCGGTCTTGGCATGATGCCCATCGAAACCATCAACGACGAGGCGGCTTGCAAGGCGAAGATCGAGGCGCTTGAGGCTGCTGCTGAAAAAATGGCGAAGAACGGCTTTAAGTTCTTCTACCATCACCATCAGTTCGAGTTCACAAAGTACGGCGGCGAAACCGTATTCGACTATATGCTCCGCACGACCAAGTACATAAACTTCACCGCGGACACGTATTGGCTCCAGTACGGCGGTGTAAACGTGACCGACTTCCTTACAAAGCTTAACGGCAGAATCGAGTGCGTGCATCTTAAGGACTACAAGATGCTTACAACCAAAAAGGACGACGGCAAGTATGATGTCAAGCCCGTATTCGCACCCGTAGGCGACGGCACGCTCGACTTTAAGGCGGCTGTTGCGGCGGCAAAGAAGAGCGGAGCAAAGTATTTCCTCGTTGAGCAGGACAACGCTCCCGAGCTTGAGGATCCGATGGGACAGGTAGAGGCAAGTATTAAGTACATAAGAGAGGTTTTATAATATGGAAAAGGTAAGATACGGTATTGTCGGACTTGGAAATCAGGGCACGTTCTACGCGCACAAGCTTATCGACGGCGCTCAGACACCGAACGCAGTTCTCAGCGCTGTTTGCGACATCAACCCCGCAAGACTTGACGCACTCCGCGAAAAGCTTGAGAATTCCACTCCCGAATATTTCGACGATTACAAGAAGATGCTCGACTCCGGTCTTTGCGACGCGGTTCTCGTCGAAACTCCTCACTACGATCACCCTGAAATCGTTATCGAGTGCTTAAAGCGCGGCATCAACGTTATCTGCGACAAGCCCGCGGGCGTTTACTCGAAGCAGGTTCGTGAGATGAACGCAGTTGCCGAGAAATCCGGCGCGAAGTTTGCGATGATGTTCAATCAGCGCACCAACTGCGTTTACCGCAAGATGCGCGAGCTTATTGCGGGTGGCGAGATCGGCGATATTCAGAGAGTAACATGGATAATCACAGACTGGTACCGTACGCAGAGCTACTACGACGGCGGTAATTGGCGCGCAACCTGGGCAGGCGAGGGCGGAGGCGTTCTCATCAACCAGTGTCCGCATCAGATCGACCTTGTATCTTGGGTGCTCGGCAAGCAGCCGAAGTACGTCAACGGATTCTGTCAGTACGGCAGATGGCACGACATCGAGGTTGAGGACGAGGTTACCGCATACTTCGAGTATGACAACGGCGCGACCGGTGTGTTCATCACCACGACGGGCGAGGCTCCCGGTACCAACCGCTTCGAGGTTTCCGGCACCAAGGGTAAGCTCCTCTGCGAGGGCGACAAGCTTATGTTCTACAAGAACGAGATCGACTCCCAGGAGTGGTCGAAGACGAGCGAAAACGGCTTCAGAAAGCCGCCGATGGAAATAATCGAGGTCGAAACCGACGGCGAGAACTTCCAGCACGCAGGCATTATCAACAACTTTACCGAAACCCTTCTCGGCAAGGCTGAGCTTTTCGTTGACGGCAAGGAGGGTATCAACGGCGTTGAGCTTATGAACGCTATCGAGCTTTCCGGCTGGAAGAACGGTGCACGCGTAGAGCTTCCCGTAAGCGAGGATGAGTACCTCGAGGAGCTTAACAAGCGCCGCGCGACCTCTCGCCACAAGACTGGCGCTACCGACAAGGTTGCCGACACCACGGGAACTTTCTAATAATATTTTAAGGAGATTTATCCAATGTCTACAGTAACTTTACACGATGATGCACAGGTAATTCGCGATATAATCGCTGCGGCAAAGGCGAATGGCGAAGATAGTGTGGTTATTCCAAAGATAAACCCGATTACCGGTTCTGAAATTTACAATATCGCTTCGACTGTGTGGCTCGATTCCGACACGACCGTTATCCTCGACGGCTGCACGCTCCGATTTGCAGACGACGTTACCTGCAATATGTTTGCAAGCATTGGTGCGTGGGAGGACCGTTCAAGTGAGGCTGTCAATAAGGGCTATAAGAATATCAAAATCCTCGGCAAAAACGGCGCGAGATTTGAGGGCGGCAACTCCAACGGACAGACGGAGAAAACCGTTTCGGTAAAATATCATATGACTCACAATTCCTTCATTTTCCTTCGTAACGTTGAGGGCTTTGAGATTGGCGGAATAGAGTGTGTTGAGTCGAGATATTGGTGCTTTACGAATATTGCCGTACGTCACGGAAGCATTCACGATATCCGTTTTGATTGCCATAACAAAATGCCAAATCAGGATGGCATCGACCTTCGTACCGGCTGCAATAACATCGACATTTACAATATTACGGGTGCTACCGGTGACGACACCGTAGCTCTTACGGCTAGCGGAATACTTGACGGATGGTGGACTGTTGACAGCTACAGTGATATCGACATTCACGATGTTACTATAAGGGACATCAACGCAGGCTGCAGCGGCGGTCACGGTATAATCCGACTTTTAACCCACGACACGAAGAAGATCTACAACGTAGCGCTGTCCAATATCCGTGATGCTTCTGTCGACGGTGTGGGTATTCCGAGCTATGCGTGCATTCGTATCGGCGACGTAAGATATTTCGCACAGACTCCGCAGGAAATGGGCGATCTTACGGGCGTTCGCATTAACGGTGTTATCTCTAACTCCCAGACTGCGATACTTGTAAACAACGATAACATCACGAAGAATGACATTTCCTACACTAATATCACAGCCGTTCAGGGCGAGATCATCACACTTAAGGACAGTGAGAAATTTTTCGCTTAAATAATTTCTGTCTGCATATCAATGGGGAAGGACTTATGAAAACAGCAATTGTAGGCGCGGGCGTTATCGGCACGATACACGCGCGAATACTGTCGGAGCAGGGTAGATGCATCGCTGCAATATGCGACGTTGACATCGAAAAGGCGCGTGAGCTTGCAGAAAAGGCAGCTCCCGATGCGAGAGTGTACGCCGATTTTGAGGCGATGCTCGAGAGCGAGGAAATAGACGTCGTGCATATTTGTACGCCGCATTATCTGCACGTAGGGCAGTCTGTTTATGCGCTCGATCACGGCGTGAACGTGCTTTGCGAGAAGCCGATGTGCGCGCATCCCGACGAGCTTGCCGCCATAATCGAGGCGGAAAAGCGCTCTGACGCAAAATTCGGCGTTGTGCAGCAGAATCGCTACAACGCGGCGACGGCGTTCGCGCTTGATTTTCTGAAGGATAAGAAGATCGCAAGCGGACACGCTGACGTCGTGTGGAGCCGTGGCGAAAAGTATTTCTCCGATGCTCCGTGGCGCGGCAAGCTATACGAGGCAGGCGGCGGAGCGCTTATTAATCAGGCACTGCACACGCTCGATCTCGCTATGCTTTTCTGCGGTATGCCGAGTGCTGTAACGGCTTGCGCGGATATAGAAAATCCGCGTGACGGCGTTGAGGTCGAGGACACGGTGAGTGCGGATTTTAGCGGCGCGGTGGACTTTTCCTTCTTCGCGACGATCAACTCACAGGACAATTTCCCGACGGAAATAACTCTTGTGCTCGAGGACGGTCGGAAGCTGACGGTGCTTCAGAAATCGGTGCTTCTGGACGGCGAGGAGATATTCGCCGACGACGGCAGTATGAGGGGCTTTGGCAAGTCGTATTACGGCAACGCACACGGTGCGCTGTTCGACGATTTTTACGATTGCGTAGCGAGCGGACGCGAGTTCGCGATAAGTGCCACCGAGGCGGCGAAGGTGATGCGGCTCATATTCGCGGTTTACGAGAGCCGCGGTCAAACGGTTTGTATACAGTAAAATGCGGAGGGCTTATGCCCTCCGTTTTTTCGTATACACGCTTTATCCTCGCGCTTCGTGCTCGGGAAACGAATGGTTTCGCTATCTCCGTAGGGGACGGCGCCTACGACGTACCGTTTATGAACGCATACCGCTCGTATAATCCTCGCGCTTTCGCGCTCGGGGAGGACGCCTGCGAGCCGTCGGCTCGCAGGGGAAACGCAAGGGGAGGAAGGAATTAGCTCATGTTGCCGGAAACTCCTCCTCTCCCTTGTACCCTCTCTACCTCTCGGCTATGCCATCGATCTGCGGCCTTCCTACAGAGTGCTAATACCACAGAGTGCTTATTTAGCGGCACTCATTTTCTCGCTGCGCTTCATGAAAATGAGTGCATACCGAGCGCGCAGCGAAGCGTCCGCGCCACTCTCGATATGCGCCAATTTCCATTTTCGTTAGGAAATTGGCCCCGCTAAATAAGCACTCTGTAGTACGAAATCGACCACGAATGAATCACAACGACCAACGGGCGAGGACAGACGTCCCGTGGGCGAGTAGCCACGTAGGAGAGGGTTCAAAAGGGAGAGGGAGTACCGGCAGTTAGTCCGCTTGCGGCTAACGCAGTTGGCTTTGCCAACTGCTGTGAGAGGACTCCCTCTCCCTTTTCGTTCTCCCCACGCGCAAAGCGCGTGGTCGTTCCCCGAGCCGCGGAAGCGGCGAGGTCAAAGCGAGCGATAGCCGTCTTTTTCCATAATCTTGACAAAGGGCGGTATAAAGTATATAATATACTTATACAGACTATTTTACACAAAGGTGACTTGTATGCAGGATAATAACAATATAAACGGCACGGGTCTTACTCATCTTGATGCAGGCGCTATGTCCGAAGCAGAGGTTCTGAAGCTCGGTATGGCACTGTGCGAGGTGCTCGCATCTTATTCGCGTATAAACGTGGCACACAAGGGTGTAAATCCGGATAATATTTTCGTCGATAAATCGGGTGAGTATACGCTCGGTCAGCCTGCTGCGGATATGGGCGACGTCGCGTTTGCTGCGCCTGAGCTTATGCGTGGCGAGAGCTTCGACGCTCGTGCGGACATATATTCGCTCGGTATGGTGCTTGCATACCTCACGGGGGACGGTGCGACGGGCGTTGCCTGCACCGCATCGGACGAGCTTCGCGCTATCATCAGAAAAGCGGTTGCGCCCGATCCCGAAAAGCGTTTTCGGGACGTTTTCGAGATGAAAAACGCGCTGATGCATTTGCACGCCTCGATGTATTTTGACGGCGTGAGCGTTTCAATCGCGGACGAGGTGCCAAAGCAGACGGACGGCGTTGCCGCCGTACGCAAGGATATCCGCGAAACCGAGAAGGATATAGAAAAGCACCGTATTGCAGAGGATAATCTAAAGCGCCCCGTATTTACCGCACCGTGGGAAGACACGATGGTCGTAAATATGCCCGAGGGTGGGGAGGGTGATACGGCTGTATTCACTCCCACCGAAAATGGGGAGTTTACGCAGGAGATCTATGCCGACACGTACACCTACAGCGAGGACTCCGACACCTTAAGCGATACGGAGCGCAGAAACGACGTTATCGAAAGCGCGAGGGCGGTTACCGAAGCCCAACGTGTAGCGTACGAGAACAGACAGAAGAAAAGGTCACGCCAAGGCTCCTCTGACAGAAGCAAGGCCGTGGCGATTGCGATAATTGTTTGCGTTGCGGTGGTGCTGCTGCTTGGCTGCGCTATCGCGGGAGCAGTGCTGCTCGCAAGACACCTCGATACCCTAGGAGGCGGCGATGAGGTGCAGATAGCACAGTCGCTTACTGTAATCAGCGAGCCTGATAAGCTTACTTACTTCGTGGGCGAGGAAATAAACGCAAGAGGTATTACGCTTGAGGCAGCGTACGCGGACGGCTCTGCCGAAACCGTTACGCAGGACTTCACCCTTGAGCCGAGGACAGCAGAAAAGGTCGGTACGCAAACGATCACCGTTACCTACAACGGTGCCGAGGCGACCTTTGATATCACCGTAATACAAAAGCAGGTGTCGGCGCTGTACCTTGAGGAGCTTCCGACACGGCGCGAGTTTGCGATCGGCGAGGAGTTCGATTTTTCGGGAATGCTTATCGACGTGCTGTTTGTCGACGGATCGCACGAGATGATAACCGAGGGCTACACGTTTGAGCCCCTGTCCTCTGTCGAGATCGGCGAGCAGAAGGTTGTCGTAAGCTACGGCGAAAAATCCGTAAGCTTTGTTGTAAATATCGTTGAAACCGTTGTTGACCGAATCGAGGTGCTCGAATCTCCGACGAAGCTCGACTACTACGTCGGCGAGGCGTTTGACACCGCCGGACTCGTTATCCTCGCAGAATACCCGAACGGTACTACGGGCGAGATAAGCTCGGGCTTTACCGTATCTCCCGAAAAGTTCACCGAAACGGGCAAGCAGACCGTCACTGTGACCTACGGCGGCAAGACGATGGAGTTTGAGGTCAGCGTCAGCAAGGCAAATCTCACTCGCGTCGCTGTGCGTACAATGCCTGCAAAGACCTCGTACACGGTTGGCGAAAGCCTCGCGATGAAGGGCTTTTCAATGTGGGCGTACTTCGACAACGGCACGAGCCAGATAATCACGAACAGCTATACCTACACGCCCAAAACGCTCACCGCAGAGGGTACGCAAACCGTTACCGTCACGTATCTCGGTAAGAGCACGACGTTTAACGTAACCGTTACAGACCCCGCGCCTACGCTTACGGGCATATCTGTCGCAACGATGCCAAAGAGAACGGGCTATGTCGTTGGCGACACATTAAACAGTACGGGACTTACTATCAACGCAACGTATTCCGACGGCACGGTGAAGAGCATAACGAGCGGCTTTACCTGCTCGCCTACAACCTTTAACAAGGCGGGCAGCACCGCGATCACGGTAACCTACAGCACTCTTACGACGAGCTTCAACGTTACTGTGTCGGAGCCTGTGAGTGAAAGCGGCACCTGCGGCACGAAGGCAAAATGGACGCTGAAGAACGGCGTACTGACTATAAGCGGTACGGGCGAGATCGATAGCTACACAGAAAACGGTGCGCCGTGGTATAAATTTGGCGGACAGGTAAAAACAATAACCGTTGAGAGTGGAATAACCTCGGTGGGCGCGTTTGCTTTTGCAAACACCCTTGTCGAAACCGTCAACATACCCGACACGCTTCGAGTGATAGATAAGACGGCGTTTTACAACACGCCGCAGCTTCTTCTGATAAACGTTGACTCGGACAACAAGAGCTTTTCCTATAAGAACGCGAGCCTTCTCTCGCGCGACGGTACGAAGCTTTACGCGATAGCGTTTGCCCGTTATGAGCATACGTACACCGTTCCCGAGGGAGTTACCTCGATAGATGCGTATAAGCTTTTCTACCACTCAAATATCCGCACGGTCAACGTAAACAAGGACCTTTACAGCATCGATCCGACGACGTTTATCGGCGCATACCGACTTGAAAAATTCAACGTTGACGCGCGCAATATTGCACTGACGGCAAAGGACGGCGTTCTTTATACGAAGAATATGAACGCGCTCGTATGCTATCCGTACGCTAAATCGGGCAACTCGTTTGTGCTTCCTGAGGGCGTTACCGTTATCCGCGAGTACGCGTTTGCGGAGAATACGAAGATCTCAAGCCTGAGCATTCCGTCCTCGCTCGTGCGTATTGATGCGAATGCGTTCTACAGCGTGACGGCACTCTTTAACGTTACCTATGCAGGCAGCGAAGGTGAGTGGTCAAGTATTACCGTCGGTGACGGCAACAATGCGCTTCTGAACGCGAACGTAAAGTTCACCGGTTAACCCAAATAAAAGAGGGCGGCGGCTTGACAAAGCCGCCGCTTTGGTGTATAATGACGTTATAAGAATATACCCCGACAAGGAGAAAGAAAAGTGAAGACCACACTTGACTTAATAAACTGGAAATTCCACCTCGGAGAGGTGAAAATGTACGAGTATCACTCGCACGACGTAATATACGATATGGCGAAGGCGGGCGGTAAGCTCGGCAGTAAGGACGCGTATCTGACGCTCAATGAGTGGCAGGATATCACCGTGCCGCACGACTACTGCATCGCGCAGGACACAGACCGTTCGTGTGCGCCGTCGCACGGCTACAAGCCGAGAAACGTCGGCTGGTACTACACGACATTCGACCTGCCTGAGGGCTTTGACGGCACGGCGCTCATCGACTTTGAGGGCGTTTCAAACGAGTGCGAGGTGTACGTAAACAGCGCGCTTGTCTGCCGCAACTTCAGCGGATACACGGGCTTTATCTGCGACGTTTCCGACTATTTAAAGCCTACCGATAACACGATAACTCTTCGCGTTGACAGCTCGCATTGGGAGGGCTGGTGGTACGAGGGCTCGGGCATTTACCGTCCCGCGCGCATTCACTTCTGCGACAAGGCGTATTTTAAACCGATGGAAACGTACGTGAAGACCGAAAAGGTCGACGGTGGCTGGCGTATTCGTGCCGAGTACGACCTTATTGGAGAGGGCGAGGTAACGCTCACTGTTTCCGATGCAGACGGAAACGTGCTTCACGACGGAGCTGTGGAGTTTATCATCACAGATGCAAAGCTCTGGACTCCCGATACTCCCTATCTCTACACGGCGACGCTTACCGTAAAAGAGAATGGGGAAGTGTGCGACACAGACACTCACCGTATCGGACTTCGCGAGATTGAGTGGCGAGTTGACGGCGGTATGTACTTAAACGGCGAAAAGTGCCTTGTTAAAGGCATTTGCGCGCATCAGGACCATTCGGGCGTCGGAATCGCGGTGCCGCGTGAGCTTGTATATTGGCGAGTCAAGAAGCTTCGCGAGCTTGGCTGTAACGCGTACCGTGTGGCGCACCACAATCCCTCGCGCGAGTTTCTCGACGTTTGTGACGAGCTTGGTATGATGGTAATGAGCGAAAACCGTAAGTTCGGCTCGTCCGAGGAGATATTGGCGGAAACGCGCTATATGGTCAAAAACTCGCGCAATCACCCGTCGGTATTCCTCTATAGCCTCTTTAACGAGGAGCCTTGGCAGAAGGAGATTCGCGGCAAGCGCTTTGCAAAGAAGCTTACGGCGGAGATACACAAGTACGACACCACACGTGCGATAACGGGTGCTATCAACCTTGCCGAGAACATAAACGGCGAGTCGGCGGCGGACGTTATTGACGTTATGGGTATGAACTACTCGATACACAAGTACGAAAAGCTTTACGATTATCAGAAAAAGGTCGTGCTCGGCACGGAAAACGGTCCCGTTTACGCGACACGCGGCGAGGTTAACACAGACACCGAGGCGCAGGTCTACGGTAACTACGGCGACGAGTGTCCCGTATGGGGACAGACCATCGAGGATACCCTCGAAACGGCAAAGGTGCACCCTTGGGTTGCGGGCGTATTCCTCTGGAGCGGCTTTGACTACCGCGGTGAGCCTCAGCCTATGGAGTGGCCGAGCGTTTCCTCGCATTGGGGCGTTTGCGACATCTGCGGATTTGAAAAGGACATATACTATCTCGTAAAGAGCTACTACCGTTCCGAGCCTGTGCTTCATCTGCTTCCGAAATGGGAAGGCTTTAAGACGGGCGAGGAGGTTCGCGTTGCGACCTTCACCAATATGGACAAGGTCACGCTGTACGTTAACGGCAAGGATATGGGTACGGTAAAGGTTAAAGAAATGCGCGCCGAGTGGCGTGTACCGTTTGAGGCGGGCGAGATTCGCGCCCTCGGCGTACGCGGCGGCGAGCGTGTCGAGGACGTTCTCGTAACGCCCGGCGCTCCTGCAAAGCTTATGCTCGACGTTATAGGACAGGGTAGACACAAGGTTATCAACGTGACCGTATGCGATGCGAACGGCGTGCACGTGTCGGGCGCTGACAACGCGGTAAAGATATCCGTCGAGGGCGGTACGCTCATCGGCTGCGGTAACGGCAACCCGAACGATCCTATGCCGGGTATCTGCTACGAGGTGAGAACCTTCCACGGCAAGTGCCAATTCATCGTCGAGGGCGTCGGCGCAAGGTCCGTGCTCACGGCTGACGGGCTTGTCGGCGCGAGCGTATAAAACAGTGCGCTTTGATACGAAAAATTGAACGAAATAAAAAAGTGGGGCTTTTCATTGTGAAAAAGCTCCACTTTCACTTGTTGAAATTTATAGAAGGGCCTGCCTTGAAGGGTGCAAGATCATTAACCGGTGAAAAACAATATTCCAAGCCAAGTATAAAGAATCTATAATGACTTCTTTTTGAATTTTGAGGGTGTTGTTTTTGTGACACTTCTGAAAACATTTCTAAAATGATTTTCAGAATTAAAGCCAACCAATCTGCTTACAGTAGAAACAGAATAGTTAGTTCTTTCTAAATACTGTATTGCAATATTAATTTTTATGGAGTTCAAAAAGTTAACGGGAGTCTGCCCGAGTTCCTTTTGAAACAGGTGGTAAAGTGTAGACTCACTAACACAGCACTTCTTTGCTAAATCGACAACAGAGAACTCGTTGTTCCAATTATCCGTAATAAATTCAATAGCTGTTTGTAAGGTTTTGTCGTACGAAATATTTGACAGTACCATTTTAGGGATCACCTTTTGAAGTAGCTTATAAAACAGTGAATATGCTTCCAATTCCTTAAAACAGTCGGTTTCCTCAGCGCCGTCTGGTGACAGTAGATTGGATATCTCCAAGAGGTCGCTCTTGATTTCATTATCGCAATAAATAATTTGAGGCTCATATCGGAATTGCTCATAGTGGATAAAGCAGCTCACGTAAACCACTTCAATTTCAGGTGTACCGTGCCATTCAGAATAACAGTAAATGTTTTCCGGAATAAATACGGTGTCACCTTCGGTTACGGTTAGTTTTTTATTCAGATATATATATGTGCCGCTACCCTTCATAATAACGCCGATTCGGGTTTTTCTTTGACTATTGTTTCCGCGGCAAAAATGATAGTTATTAAATGTGTGCTTTGATGTGGAAAGCTCCGACACGTAGATTTTCCCGCTTTGCATCTTTTTATATACCTCCAACACAGCGCATTGCAGAATAGTTACTTTTTTTACAGTATACCATATTGAACGGATTTTTGCAAGATGATATAATAAAAACAGTACGGAAAATGATTTGTATAAAAGATTCAGCGAGCTGTTATAGTCTGTGAATATCTCAAAAAACACACTTAAAGGAGAAAGAGTACTGACTATGAATAAGATCAAAATAGCGCAAATAGGAACAAGCATGCACAGTCACGGAAATTTCATTTGGGATAGCATTACAAAGCAAAACGACATTTTTGACGTTGTCGGATATGCATTCCCCGAGAACGAAAGAGAAAAATTCCCGGAGCGTGCGAAGGCATTTGACGGTTATAAGGAAATGACTGTTGATGAAATATTAAACGATCCGGAAATTGAAGCGGTCGCAGTTGAAACAGAGGAAATATATATCACAAAATATGCACTTATGGCTGCAAATGCCGGCAAGCATCTTCACATGGAAAAGCCCGGCGGTGTTGACCTTGCCGACTTTGAAAAGCTTGTTGAAATATTACGCTCAAAAAATCTGACCTTTTCGGTGGGGTATATGTTTCGCTTCAATCCGAAGATTAAGGAAGCACTTGAAAAGGTAAAAAGCGGCGAGCTTGGCAAAATATATTCGGTTGAAGCACATATGAGCATCAGGCATTCAGCCGAGTTCAGACAGTGGCTTGAAAATTTCCCCGGTGGAATGACGTTCTTTTTGGGCTGCCATTTGATAGATTTGATATATCAAATTCAAGGAGAGCCGCAAGAAATCATTCCTCTTAACTCTTCAACCGGAACCGGTGGGGTCACTGCCGATGATTACGGAATGGTAGTATTCAAATATGAAAACGGCGTATCCTTTGCGAAAGCCTGCTCCAATGAAAGCGGCGGATTTTTAAGAAGACAGCTTGTTCTTTGCGGTGAAAACGGCACCGTAGAAATAAGGCCTCTCGAGGTTTCGGTAGAGAAAGAACAGTATACCGTGATGAACGAGGTTTACAACGCCGCGGGCCGCAGAGATTGGCAGACAAGCAAGTCGGAGCTGCATGACCGTTATGATGGTATGATGCGCAATTTCGCTGAAATTGTGAGAGGAAAAGAAAATCCATATTCTTATGATTATGAGCTTGGTCTTTATAAGTTGATACTTAGATCATGCGGAAAGGAAGTATAATTATGCAAACAAAACAAATTGTATTTACCGCACTTCGCGTAGCGGAGCTTCTTGAGGTGCCGTGCTTGCCGCCCAAGGAAAACGAGGTCACGGTAAGCCTCGAATATTCGGCAATAAGCTCCGGAACAGAAAGAGCTAACTTTATTGGACTTAGAAACGGACTGCACGTTGCAGAGGATAAAGAACCTGCTTATCCCAGAGCGGTTGGTTACAGTGCCGCGGGCGTTGTTACTGAAATCGGCAGCAACGTAACCGACATTAAAGTCGGAGATAAGGTCGTTGTATTTTGGGGAAAGCATAAAAAGAATATTACTATCAGCAGAAATAATGTAATCAAAATTCCCGACGGCGTTTCCGAGAAGGAAGCCGCACTGGCGTTTATTTCCACCTTCCCACTTGGCGCTATAAGAAAAACAAAGCTGGAAATCGGCGAATCCGCTATGGTAATGGGACTTGGTATTCTCGGTATATTTGCAGTTCAGGAATTAAGAGCGTCAGGAGCATATCCGGTTATTGCCGTTGATCCTGTAAAGGAGCGCAGAGAGCTTGCTTTAAAAATGGGTGCTGACTATGCGCTTGACCCCACAGACGATAATTTTATCAAGGACGTTCTCGCTTTGAGTGACGGTGGAGTAAACGTCTGTATTGAGGTAACAGGACTTGGTGTCGGACTGATTCAGACACTTGAGTGTATGAAGGAAATGGGCAGAGTTGCACTTTTGGGATGCACACGAAGCTCTCATTTTGAAATTGATTATTACGGCAAGGTTCACGGTCGTGGAATAACGCTGATCGGCGCACATACGATGGCACGCCCAAAGACAGAGTCATCGGCAGGACTATGGACAGACGTAGACGATTTGAAAGCCGTTTTTAACCTCATCAAAGGCAAACGCCTCAATTTTGCGGATATGATCTTCGAAATTCATTCTCCAAATGACGCAAACGAGGTTTATAACAGACTTGCAGATGAAAAGAATTTCCCTGTAGGCGTGTTGTTTGATTGGAAGAATATCTAAAAAGGAGAAAGCGGAATGAAAGCAATACTTGTAAATGAGGACAAAAGCTTAAGATGGGATAACGTTCCGGATCCCGTTCTCGGCGAAGATGAAGTCTTGGTAAAGGTTGAATATGCGGCGCTGAACCGTGCAGACCTTATGCAAAGAGAGGGCGACTATCCGCCGCCCGAGGGCTGTCCGGAATGGATGGGCCTTGAGGTTTCTGGCGAAATTGTTGAAATGACAGAGGGCGCCAAGGAAAAATCAAATTACAAGATCGGCGATAAGGTTTGTGCACTGCTTGGCGGCGGCGGTTATGCAGAATTTGTTTCTGTCAAGTATGATATGTGTATGCCTGTGCCAAAGAATTGCACAATGGCGGAAGCTGCGGCAATTCCCGAGGCATTTGCCACGGCATATCTCAAGCTGTTCGTCGAAGGACACGCCAAAGCAGGGGATACATTACTTATGCAGGCAGGTGCAAGTGGACTTGCCAGCGTTATTATACCTATGGCAAAAGCATTTGGCCTTCGCGTTATTACAACGGTCATAAGCGATCCCCAAAACATTAAGCATCTCGGGGCAGATCTCGTAGTTGACACAAGAGTGCAGAATCTGCCTGAAATACTCAAAAAGGAAGAAGCGGAAGGCAGGGCTGTTGACATTGCAATCGACTGTCTTGGTTCTCAGAATCTTGGTGACTGTCTGCCATATGTAAAGTATGGATGCCGCTGGATAGTGATTGCGGCTCTTGCCGGATCAAATACGACAATCGACCTTAAAAACATTTACAAGAAGAACATCAGAATTGTTGGCAGCACACTCCGCTCACGCACGCCTCAAATGAAGGCTGAAATTCTTGCAAAGCTTGTCGATGAGATTTGGGGAAAGGTAGCAGACGGCGCTATAAAGCCTACCGTATACAAGATTCTCCCGATTAGTGAGGCTGAAGCGGCACACGATATTCTTTACCGCGGCGAAAATATAGGCAAGGTAGTGCTAAAGGTACAATAAAGATTGTAGCCCACAACTAAATACATTTACAAAAGAAAAACGGCAGTACAGAAATTTCTGTGCTGCCGTTTCTTGTATGGACAAAAAGGAGGAGCATACGCTCCTCCAAGTTTATTAGGTTACAGCTTTGCAATAAGATCAGCAAGCCAATCGGCGGATTCAATAGTTCTCTTGAAAATGTCAAATTCGGAGTTGACCTCAACGGTAACGGTGCCGTGAGTCCAGCCCGAAGCATTGATTATCTTCATCGCCTCGGCGTTCTTAACGAAGCCTCCGCCAAGCTCAAGGCTGTCGTAAACGACACCGTCGCGAAGGAGTCCCTCGCCGTCGGTCACCTTGAGGTCCTTGAGATGCACGTAAACCACGCGGTCGATAAAAGCCTTAAGACCCTCGATCTCGTCAACGCCTGCGAGAGGGAAGTTGCCGCTGTCGTATGTAAACATAAGTGTCGGGTTATTATCAAGAAGATATTTGATATCCTCGATAGATGCGTATGCGCTTTTCTTAACGGAGAAATCCTCAACGGTTACGGTGATCGGAAGATCCTTGGCATATTCGCAAAGGTCGTGGAACTGCTCACGCAGCGCCTTAACGTAGTCGCCCTGCTTCTCGGCAGGTAAGCCTGCAGGTATCTGCGGCACGTTCATAAAATACGGGCTGCCTATGGATACGGCCTTGTTTATCGCGTTTTTCATATAGTCAAGCGACGCTATGTATTTCTCGCGCGTGTCAAACTCAAGCGGAGCAAAGCCGTGTACGGAAGCTGCCTGCATACCTGCGCGTGCGAGCATAGCGTTTGTGTCGTCGTTTATTTCCTTCGAGTTGAAGTCGAGCTCTACGATGCCGTGTTCGCGTCCCTTGGCGAGGGCCTCGTCAACATCGCGTGCCAAGCCTTCTCTTACACCTGCGTTAAGCTGTCCGAAAAACGATCCTATCTTATACATATTGATTACCCCTTTTGGTGAAATTTTGCTTTAGTTAAGTATATCACAAGTGTACTTATGCTGTCAAGTCATTTTTTTACTCCGGACATTTTTATAATATCCGGCGCGCATACAGCGCTTGCAGAGCGCCTCGGTGCATTCGTGGCGTGTAAATCCGTCGTATATGGCGCGTGCACGCTCGGTTGCGAGTATCTTCTCGAGCGGTGTGACGAAAAGATTGCCAAGCGGTATGTCGCCGTCGCGGTCAAGGCAGCACGGCACGACCGTGCCGTCGGCGAGCACACCGATCTGATCGCGCAGTCCGTAGCAAAAGCCAGCGTCGGAGAGTACGTCGCCGTTTACGTCGGGCCAGTCGAATTTTTCGCCCCATTCGAGGAAAACGCGTGAGGTTAGTCGGTATCCGGAGCGCGTTTGCACCCATTCGGCGGGGAAGTATTCGTGCATCAACGCGAGGATCTGGCCGTTTTTGGTGTTGAGCGCGCCGTCGGCTCTGCCGTCGAGGTTCCATAGGCGAAGCACGGTGATAATGCCTGCATCGGCGGCTTTTTTCGCGAATTCAAGGCAGCCGTTTACGTAGTCCTCAAAGGGAAGGACGAGGTCGTTTGCCTCGAAGGAGTGAAGGGAAATGCTGACCTTATGCGGCGCGGCGGATATAAGCGAGTCGCCTTTGCTTTTGAGAAGCGTGCCGTTTGTGGTTATGACCGATTTGAGCCCGAGCGAGGTCGCAATTTCGATAAATCGCGGCAGCAGCATATGCGCCGTCGGCTCGCCCATCAGGTGATAGTATAAGTACTCCGCCCACGGCGCGACACGCTTGGCGAGCGCGGTGAACTCCGCTTCGGTGAGGCTTTTCGGCGTGCGGCGTGTACCGGGACAGAACGCGCAGGAAAGGTTACAGCGGTTGGTTATTTCGAGGTATACCTTGCGGTGATTTGACATTACGGCACCTTGCTTTCTTATACTGTGAGTTTAGTATAGCATATTTCGCTCGGTTTGTAAAGCGCAAAAAAAAGAAATCGCCAAACGGCGATTTCTTTTTTGTGAATATGATTAGCCCTTAATGTAGCCGATGTTCTTTTCCTTTGCAGGATCAAACGTAAGGTTGCAGATAGAAGCAACGAGTACGTAGATACCCATGGTGATGATACCAAGGAAGAAGTAAGCAGCGGTTCTGGAGGTGTAACCCTCGGGCTTAAGAGAAGTATGGTTGATGATAAGGCTACCAATCCAACCGAGGAAGAATGTTAAAAGGAAACGAACGAGATTATTGTTTTGCATTTTTATGTCCTCCTTTCTTAAGAACGTAACAATTATATCACAATTTGGCGATATTGTCAAGGTTTTTTCTAAATTTATTAAAATAAATCGAATAATGTCACAAAATGAGGATAAAGTATGAATGAACAAATCCGGGGAACCGATTATATCAGCTCCAATGAAGCTCGTAATAAAACCAATAATCGCAAATCTTCTTTACGAAGCACCAATCAGTGCCTTTATTCGGTGTTCCAAAATAAACGCCGTCATCGGCTTCGCTGACGTCATTTTTTATTTTCTCGATATCGTTTCCAAAATAAAAATCGGGGAGTATGAATTCATTGCTTTCTGAATAATAATACCCGTAGTAAACACCGCCAATGCTGATGCCATCTGATGTATATTCATAGAATTCCTGACCGCTTTCGGGAGAAAAATATTCTTTGTTTTCCTCAACGTAATCGCATATTTCGCTATACATTTTACTTGATATGGACATTCCGTTACAGGCAGATAGAAAAATAAAAACTGCGCAAAGTGTAAGGCGTGACAGTTTTTTCATTTTGTACTCTCCTTTAACGTTTTGCACGATGCTATAAGCATACGTCTTATGCGGCCGCACAGATTTCTGTATTTTTTAAAGATTTCTTCGTCTACGGTTTTAGTATTGTAGAGCAACTGAAACCAACCTTCCGTTTCGCTGCACTCTTTGAGTGCAATTTCAAATTTCGATAACATATCAGCTCTGCTTTGCCCGTAATTGGCCTCGCGAATATTGGCATAAACGCTGCTCGAGCTTTTTCGTAGTTGAAAGATAGTGTTAGAGGGAGCTTTTATATTTTGACAAAGCAATTCAACGTCGGTTGCAAGCTGTTCTGCGTAGGTTAGTAAATAGTTTTTAGCCATTGTATCACTTCCTTCGAGCGTATTATACAGACATCGGTAGCTAAATCAATGGCGGAGCCATTGTATATCATCAAGGCGAAAGCCTTGTATATCGCCAACACGAAGTGTTGTATCTCATCAAGACGCAGGGGGATACACGCAGGTGCGTGATGAGATACAGCCCGAAGGGCTGATGATATACACCACGCTTCGCGCGGTGATGATATGCCAAGCCTGCGGCTTGGATAAAAAAAGGAGTTTTGCAAAGCAAAAGTCCTTTTTTGGCGGAGAAGGAGAGATTTGAACTCTCGCGCCGGTTTAAATCCGACCTACACCCTTAGCAGGGGCGCCTCTTCGGCCAACTTGAGTACTTCTCCGTATATGCCGAACTAAATATTAAGCTCGCAAAAAGAAAATGGCGGAGAGAGTGGGATTCGAACCCACGGCTCCCTCACGAGAGTCACCGGTTTTCAAGACCGGCTCCTTAAACCGCTCGGACATCTCTCCACATGAGATGTTTTCTGATTGCAACATATATATACTACCACAAACTTGGGGCGTTGTCAATAGGTTTTATAAAAATATTTTAACCTTTTCCACGCATATATATGGTGTTTTTCAAAAAATATTTACACAAATTTTCAAAAACCTCTTGCATTTATCCCCAATCTATGATACAATGTCTATGTTTGATTTTACTGATAACAATTTTTTGGAGGACAATTAAAATGTTTGATATTATTATTGGTATTATTCTGCTCGTTGCAGCGGTATTCCTTATAGCTTCCGTTCTTCTTCAGAGCAGCAAGTCTCACAAGCTTCCCGGTACTATTTCCGGCGGCGCAGAAACCTTCTTTGGCAAGAATAAGGGATCGGCTATCGACCGTGTTCTCGGCAAGGTAACTGCTATCGTTGCTATTCTTTTCTGCGTACTTGTTGTTGTTATGTACGTTGCACAGGATCAGACCATCACTGTTGACACCGGTGCAGGCACCGGCACAAGCCAGCTTGCTCCCGAGCTTGGCGACACTGACGAGCACGATCACGACCACGATCACGCTGACGACACAACCGCAGCTGCTGACGATACCACTGCAGCAACTGACGACACCGCCGAGGCTGCTGACGATACTACTGAAGCAACCGACGCTGAATAATTAAAACCGAATTTACAAAGCCGCTTGCCCAACGGTTTTGCGCGTATTGTTTTACATAAACGCGCAAATACTAACCGTATGGCAGGTGGCTTTCTGTTTTAGCTGAAAGGATGTGATATAATGAGAACTTATGACGAAATGCTAGCGCTCGTACGCGACACGGTGATGGGCGAGATTTACACGCCGATGGATATGCGCGAGATGACGGCATTTTTGGCGCTAGAGGCGGGCGAATACGACATATTCGCCGAGGCTGTGGACACGCTGATGCAGGGCGGTGAGATATGCGAAACCAAGCGCGGCAAGCTGATAAGCGTTGCTTCGTCTGGCTATATCGTAGGCGTATACCGCGCGACCACTCGCGGCTTCGGCTTTCTCTTGCAGGACGACGGCGATATTTTTATCTCGCGTGACGATTCAAACGGCGCGATGAACGGCGACCGCGTTATGGTGTCTTTAAAGCGCGATGCGGATAAGCGTCACGGCGAACACCGCGAGGGCGTAGTACTGCGAATAGTCGAGCGCGCGCTCACCGAGGTTGTAGGCACGCTTAAAATAGTGCGTCAAGGTGCACCCAAGGCGAAGGTCGGCAAGGGCAAGAAGGGCAAAAAAGCGCCCGTAAAGCCGCCGCAAACGAAGATTTACGTTTATCCTGACGATGCGAAGCTATCCTTTCGCCTCGTTATCCCGACGGCGCAGGCTAACGGCGCTGCGGACGGCGACAAGGTGCTTGCGCGTATAACGCGTTATCCCGAGGCGAGCGGCGACTCACACGCTATGGGCAAGGTGCTTCGCGTGTTCGGTCCAACAGATTCGCGCGCGGCGAACTATCAGGCGATACTTTATGCAAACGGAATCAAGACGCGCTTTGACGACGCGACGCTTGCCGAGGCACGCGCTATTGTTGGCGGCTGTGATATTACGGGCAGGGTAGACCTGCGCGACAGGACTATATTTACGATAGACGGCGCGGACGCGAAGGATTTTGACGATGCTATCTCGCTCGAGCGCGACGGCGACGGCTACGTGCTCGGCGTGCATATTGCAGACGTTACGCATTACGTGAAGCCCGGAGGTGCGCTCGATGACGAGGCGTTCAGGCGCGGCACGAGCGTGTATTTCACGGACAAAGTAGTGCCGATGTTACCCGAGGAGCTATCGAACGGTGTATGCTCATTAAACCGCGACAGCGACAAGTACACGCTGTCCGTGAATATCCGCTTTGACAAGGACGCGAACGTGCTTGAAACGGAATTTTTCGAGGCAGTTATATCCTCGAAGATGCGTGGTGTTTACCACGAGATAAACGACGCGCTGGGTCTTGGCAAGGACTCGGAGTTCTATAATAAGTATGAATTTTTGCTCGAGGACACGCTTCCTACTATGGTCGAGCTTTACGAAAAGCTACTCGTAAAGTCGCGTGAGCGCGGCTCGCTCGAGCTTGAAACCACCGAGTCGGTGATACTTCTCGGCGAGGATGGAATGCCCGTTGACATCGTGCCGCGTGAGCGCGGTGTAACGGAGCGAATGATAGAGCAGTTTATGCTCGCGGCAAACGAGGCGGCGGCAAGCTGGCTTACCTCGATGTCGCTTCCGTGCGTGTTCCGCATACACGAGGAGCCGTCGGCGGAAAAGGTACAGGCGTTCGCGGAGTTTGTTCACAACGTCGGGCTTGACGTGCGTCCGCTTCGCAGGCGCAAAATACTGCCGTCGTCCTACCGCGACGTAGCGCTTGAGGCATCAGAAAAGGGGCTTTCAACGGTCGTTACGCCGATAATGCTGCGCTCGCTGATGAAGGCTAAGTATTCGCCTGTAGCAGAGGGACATTTCGGACTTGGCTGTGACCTTTACTGCCACTTTACCTCGCCCATTCGCCGATATCCCGACCTTGCGGTTCACCGCATAATCAAGGCGGCGCTTCACGGTGAGATTGGTGCTGAAAATCTCGAAGGCTACGAGGCGTTTGCCGCCGATGCGGCGGAGATGTCCACCGAGAACGAGCTTCGTGCGCTAAATGCCGAGCGGGACATCGAGGACCTTTACAAGGTGCTTTATATGTCCGACAAAATCGGTGAAAAGTTCGAGGGAATTATCAGCTCGGTGACGGGCTTTGGATTCTTCGTGGAGCTTGCCAATACCTGCGAGGGACTTGTGCGCATCGACACGTTTCGAGGTTGGTACGAGTTCGATGAAAAAACGCGCAGGCTCATCGGTGAGGGCGGAAGGATGTTCTGCCTTGGAAACCGAGTGAGAGTGCGCGTTGAGGACTGCGATATTATCACGCGAAAGGTTGAATTTTCGCTAACCGATGAAGGCTAAAATTGCCGCCTTCATCGCGCTTTCGGATATATTGCCGCGCGCTTTTCCGAGCACGCCGCGACGGGCTACTGCCTCAGTCACGGTGATGCCGAGCGCGCGGCTTTCGTTTGCGATTTCCCGACAGGCATCGTAATATCCAAGCTCGGTGTCAGCGAGTATCTGGGCGGCGCGCGCAAGGGTGAGAAGCTCGTCGCCACGCGCTTCTATGCCGAGCGTGCGGAGTGTGACGGGGTCTGTGAAGCTTTGCTCGGTAAGACCGTTTGCAGTGCGGTACACGTTGAGTGCCGCGAGCAACTCTTGGGTGAGCGTGTTCGTTTTGTCGAGCGTGAGTCCAAGCTCGTAAAGCGCGTCGCAAAGCTCGGCGGCAAGCGGCGATGTGTCGCCCTCGAAGATTATGGCGTAATCGTACATTGGTGTGCTCCTTTGAGTGAGGGGGTACGCGGCTTTTTTGAAAAAAAGCCTGGCAAAAAACTTTAAATTGGCTTCGCCATCACATTTTGTCAGCGAAGGAAAAATCGGAATTTAGCGCTCTCGGCCGGCACACTACGCTCCGAGCATCGTGCACCGCGCCATTAGCAGCCAGGGACCTCGTCGGCACCCGTGCCGACACCCCGGCGACTGTTTAGCGGTGCCGAGTGATGGCGATGTCACGTTAGGAGTGGGTGCCGGGGCGCGGACGCTTCGCTGCGCGCCAAGTTAGCATACGGTAAGTGCGCATCGCTACGCGCGGACGGTATGCACCGCCGCGCATTTTTAGTAGCGCGGCGGCGCCGTTAAACGTGCACTATGTGGTATTAACACTCTGTAGGAAGGCCGCAGATCGATGGCATAGCCGAGAGGTAGGAGGGGTGCAAGGGGAGGAAGGAGTTCGCGGCAATATGAGCCAATTCCTTCCTCCCCTTGCGTTCCCCTGCGCGCAAAGCGCGCAGTCGTTTCCCCGAGCGCGTGAAACGCGTGCGGTCAAAACGAGCGGTTATCGCTTGTAAGCGGACCGTCGAGGACGCCGGTCCCTACAGGGGATAGCGAAATCCCCGAGCGTGCGAGCCGCACAAATATCATTCCCACCAACGAAAAAAATACCCCAAGAAAAAAATTTATACCTTCCCGTAAAGATATATTTTCGAATATCCATTGACCTTCGACAGAAAAGGTGATATAATTTTATTGTAACAAAATTTCGGGAGTATTCTCAAATGAAAAAAGAAAAAAAGGTAATGATAAATATAAAATCGGCGCATTTCACGCCGAGCGAGGGATACGTTAAGAATATTTCGCTCGTCGATCCGTTTGCCGCAGAGCTTTTCGACTCGGTTGACGCGCAGCGTATCGACGTTGACTATTCGGGCGTTATGACCACTCGTGACGGAAGACTTGTTATTCGTTACGATGAGTCTGAGCTTACGGGTATGCCCGGCGCGACCACCGAGGTGTCGTTTGCGCTTGACAATCCCGACATCGTTATGATGCAGCGCTCGGGTGCTGTCAACACGTCGTTTTGCTTCTCAAAGGACGATCGTATTGAATGCGTGCAGGATACGGGCGAGCTTACGCTGTCGTTCGTCATAAGCACGGACGCGCTTCAAAACGGTATCGGCGAGGACGGCGGCGATTTAAAGATAAGCTACGGTATGGAGGTGCGCGGCAGCCTTGTCCAGCGCTCGCTTATGCACCTTTCTGTGAGCGCGGTGTAATGCTATGGCTAAAAAAACAGCGGCGGATACGTCGGTAAAGCAAAAGATCACGCCTTCGGTATTTAAGGGCGAAATGAAGCTACTGAAGTCGGGTGTGTTCCTCTTTTACGGCGAGGAAAATTTTATGAAGCTGCGCGAGCTTCAGTCGCTTCGTGGACGCGTATGCGAGGACGAGAGCTTCGAGGCTTTTAACCATTTCGTTTTCACTCGCGACAATTACAGTGCAGATGCCGTTCACACGGCTGTGCTCTCTATGCCGATGATGAGTGATTTCAAGCTTATCGAGCTTTATGAGATACCGTATGCGGATTACCGCAAAAAAGAGGATATGGAAGCGCTTGAGGCGGCGCTCGAAGCCGCGAGTGAGAGCGATGACACCATCCTTATAATCTACACAACGGCAGAAAATTTCGACGAGGGTGACGCGAAAAAGCCGTCCGAGCTTTACAAAACGTTCGCAAAGTACGCTACTCCCGTAGAGTTCGCGCACGAGTCGACACAGCGCATCGTTGTCTGGGTGCAAAAGCATTTTTCCGCGGAGGCGATAGTTGCCGAGCTGCCTGAATGTACGCACCTTATAAACACCGTCGGACACGATATGACAACGCTTGCGGGTGAGATTGACAAGCTTACGGCGTATCTCCACTACAAACAGCGTGATAGACTGGGTAAGACGGATATCGACCTTATCTGTCCGCATAACAAGGAGATAGGAGCGTTCGAGTTTGCCGATGCGATAATCGACGGCAATAATGAAAAGGCGTTCTACATTCTTGCTGACTATAAGCTGAGGGGCGAGCAGCCTCACCTTATTCTCGGCGGAATCACGAGAGTTTATACCGATCTTTTGGCGTTTAAGCTTTACGCCGAGGCAGGTGTTTCCTCAGATGATGCGGCGAAGCGTATCGGTGGCAATATGCACCCGTACGTTGCTAAAACGCGTATGGCAAAGGCGAAAACGTGTGAGCGTGCGGCACTTGAGGAGATTATACGACTTTGCGCCGAAACGGACGGGGCGCTGAAATCAAGCGCGGTTGACCAGTTTGTTCTGCTTGAGCGCCTTATCGTTGGCGCATCACAACTCAGGAAAAGGAAAGTTTTTTAAGTGACTGAAAAATTAAAGCTCGATATTCCGATAGCCGTCGAGGGTAAATACGACAAGATCAAGGTGGATGCGGTTGCCGACGCGCAGATAATCGTTACCGACGGATTTGGCGTGTTCGCGTCCGATGAAAAGGCGATGCTGATACGCAGGCTTGCCGAGGCACGCGGAATTATCGTTTTGACCGATTCCGACGGCGCGGGGCGAGTTATACGCAACTATTTCAACTCCATTTTGCCGAAGGACAAAATATATCACCTCTACATTCCCGAGATAGAGGGCAAGGAGCGGCGAAAAAAGACTCCGTCAAAGGCGGGTACGCTCGGTGTTGAGGGTATGGACGCGGCGCTGATACGCTCGCTTCTCGAGCCTTTTGCACTTGGCAGTGAGGCGAAGGCGCCGTCGCGTGAGCTTACCAAGACAGACTTTTTCCGTGACGGATTTTCGGGCGGTGAGGGCTCGAGCGACAAGCGTGCGCGCCTTTGCAAGTACCTGAATCTTCCCGTGGGAATGTCGTCAAACGCGCTTCTCACGGCGATAAATATGCTCGGGGAAGCGGATAAATACGAGGAATTTCTTAAAAATGACCGACAAGATTAAATCTCTTTTTACAAAGCACCGTGAGGTGATAATGTACCTTATTTTCGGCGCTTTGACGACGGCTGTAAGCTTTGGCGTGTATTATGTGCTTTTGTGGTGCAGTGTGCACTATATCGCAGCGCAGGCGGTGTCGTGGGCGGCGGCGGTCGTGTTCGCGTTCGTGACGAACAAGCTTTTTGTGTTCGACGACAAGGCGACTGACGGCGGCACGCTGTTTCGTCAGTTATGGCAGTTCGTGAGTGTGCGCATCGCATCGGGCGTCTTTGAAACGGTGCTTTTGTGGCTGCTCGTCGACGTGCTGACGATTAGCGAGGATATTGCGAAGATACCCGTCGCCGTTATTACGGTGGTTGTAAATTATATCGCAAGCAAGCTGCTTGTTTTCAGAAAAAGGTAAAATACTGACGTGAGAGGTTAAGTAAGTGAAGCTTAAATTTAACGTCGAGGGTATGAGCTGTGCCGCTTGCTCGGCATCGGTCGAGCGCGTCACGCGCCGTCTTGACGGAGTAAACGAGGCGAGTGTAAATCTGCTCGCAAAGACGCTTTTCATTGATGCTGACGACTCTGCCGCCGACGTATCCGAGCGCGTATGCGCTGCGGTTGCAAAGGCGGGATTTTCGGCGACACCGATAGTCGAAGCGGCACCTGTTAAGGCGGATAAAAAAGAAAAAGAAAATAGCGGCGAGGGCACGTCGGGCGCGATGAAGATACGTCTTTTCGGCTCGGTAGGACTTCTCGCAGTTCTTATGTATCTGACTATGGGACATATGGTCGGACTGCCTACACCGCATATCTTCCACGGTACCGAAAACGCGCTTGTTTTCGCATTCACGCAGCTTCTTTTGACGCTTCCCGTGATGTACTTAAACCGCAAATTCTACGCAGTCGGATTTAAGGCGCTTGTAAACCGCTCGCCGAATATGGATTCGCTTGTGGCGATAGGCTCGTCGGCAGCGGTAATATACGGCATTGTTGCGATATTTATGATCGGCTACGCGCTCGGTCACGGCGATACTGCGACCGTCACAGCTTGCCGCGAAAATCTCTATTTCGAGTCGGCGTCGATGATACTCACGCTCGTTACCGTGGGCAAATTTATGGAAGAACGCAGCAAGAATAAAACGGGCGCGGCTATCGAGCGCCTTGCAAAGCTTGCACCCGATACAGCGACGGTAGAACGCGGCGGACAGATGCTTGAAATTAAGACCGGCGAGCTTGTTGTCGGCGATATTATCGTAGTGCGACCCGGTCAGTCGCTTCCTGCTGACGGCGTTATAATCGAGGGCTCATCCTCGATTGACGAGTCCGCGCTGACGGGTGAATCGATACCCGTGGAAAAGACTGTCGGAGAGCGCGTTATGAGCGCGACTATCAATAAAAACGGCGCTTTTAAGTACCGCGCAGAGAAGGTGGGCGGCGAAACGTCGCTTGCCAAGATAATCGAGCTTGTGCGCGATGCGGGCGCTACCAAGGCGCCGATCTCCAGGCTTGCCGATAAGGTCAGCGGAATATTCGTGCCGATAGTTATGGCTATCGCAGGCGTTACGTTTGCCGTGTGGCTCTTACTGGGTGCAACATTTGATTTTGCATTATCGTGCGGAATTTCCGTGCTTGTTATATCCTGCCCGTGTGCGCTCGGACTTGCAACTCCCGTTGCGGTTACGGTCGCTATCGGACGAATGGCGGAGCGCGGCATTCTCGTAAAGAGCGCACAGGCACTCGAGGTGCTTCACGAAACGAAAACCGTGGCGCTCGACAAGACGGGTACCGTAACCGAGGGCAGTCCGTCCGTGACCGACGTTATAGCGGACGATGAGCGTGCGCTTCTCACTGTTGCGGCATCGCTTGAGGCCATAAGTGAGCATCCGCTTGCAGAGGCGATTCGTGAGCACTGCGCGGCGCACGGTGTTAGTGCAACGGCCGTGAGCGATTTTGCGGCTGTATCGGGGCGCGGTGTTAGCGCTACCGTTGACGGTAAGGCGGCATACGGCGGAAACGCCGTTTATATGGCAGAGAAGGGCGTGGACACATCCGCCGTTTCGGACGTGCTCGACGGGCTTGCACAGGGCGGTAAAACGCCGATGATCTTCGCGCTTGACGGTAGGCTTCTCGGCGTGATCGCTGTTGCGGACACGGTAAAGCCGACCTCGGGAGAGTCGGTGGAACGGCTTCACGCTATGGGCGTATCTACCGTAATGCTGACGGGCGACAACAAAATAACCGCGGAGGCTATCGCAAAGCGTTCGGGCATAACCGCCGTTGTAGCGCAGATACTGCCGTCCGACAAGGAGCGCATCGTAGCTGAAAAAATGAAAGACGGCAGGGTAGCGTTCGTCGGTGACGGCATCAACGACTCACCCGCGCTCACACGCGCCGACGTCGGTATCGCAATCGGATCGGGAGCGGACATCGCTATTGACTCGGCTGACATCGTGCTTATGAAAAACGATCTTTCCGACGTTCCTGCGGCGATCGAATTCTCGCGCCGTACGATGAAAAATATAAGGCAAAACCTTTTCTGGGCGTTCTTCTACAATACGCTCGGAATACCGATAGCAGCAGGCGTTTTGTCGGGCTTTGGAATAGTATTAAGCCCGATGATCGGAGCCGCGGCGATGAGCCTTTCGTCGCTTTTCGTAGTTACGAATGCGCTTCGACTTTACAGAGTAAAAATATAATTTTCTAAAGGAGATAATTATGAAAAAGCTTATCAAAATTGAGGGCATGCACTGCTCGCATTGCCTTACCCGTGTGACCAACGCTTTGTCCGCGCTCGGACTCAAGGCAAATGCAACTCTGCCCGACGGTATCGCTACCGTTGAGGGCGCAGACGTTGAAGATGCAAAGCTTCGCGAAACCGTTGAGGATCTCGGCTTCGACGTGATTTCTATTGAGAACGCCTAAGACTGTATAAAGGGAGTGACATCAATGGGATTTGCGGACCTTATAAAGAATTTCTTTGTGCACAAGGATTTTTTGCCTGCGGCGAGTGAGATACCCGGAACACTTTTTACACCGCTTCATATCGCTTTTGCGCTTCTTTGCATAGCTTTAGTCACGTTTCTTTGCATATGCCTCCGACACAAGGACGAGAGGGTACTGCGTACGGTTTTCGCTGTGGTATGGGCATTCCTCGTGGTTTTTGAAATAACGAAGATCGTCTGGGAAACCTATACGGGCAAGACCGTGAATTTTGAGTGGGGCGGCGTGCTTCCGCTTTATCCGTGCAGTATATTTATGTACGCGATGCCGTTTGCCGTATGGGGGAAGGGCTGGGTACGCTATGCGGCGTGCGGATACGTTTGTACGCTCGGCCTTGTCGGCGGTGCGATCAATTTCGTTTACCCTGCGAACATTCTCAGCAATTATTCCTGCATCTCGTTTGCGGGATTCCACACGTTTACTTACCACGGTACGATGGTTACCTGTGCGCTGCTTATGCTGCTTTCGGGATACCATTCCTTCAAGCGTGCCGACAGATTCTGGCATCTTATTTTGCCGAGCGCGCCGTTTCTCATTATGTCTATCGCCGCAAACGCGGTAAACTTCTCGAAGATCGATTCGGACTATATGTTCTTTAAGCTCGAGTCGTTCATTTTCGCGCCCATCGGTGCGGCGACGCCCGACTTGCTGGCAGTCGTTATCGTTTACGCGGTGTACCTCATCATACACGCCGCGCCGTACGTACCGTTTTATATTGCAAACCGCAAAAAAAACAAGTAAATAATAAAAGGCTGTCCCAAACGGGACAGCCTCTTTGTTTTCACGCTCTTGTTTTTACTTCTTCGTTACCGATAACATCATCAATATTCTTCTCAATGTGTAAAAAATGCTTTAGTATAAGTAAATATCAAGGATAAACTCGTTCTTTGTTTCTCGGCTGAACTCTATTCGCTGAATGAATTGCTTGAGGTAATCGTTTTTATCGGCGGCAGGAATAGATTCGTCCTTTAGCATTTCAATAGCATCGTAGAGATATACAATCTTCTCTTCTATTTCCATTTTGTCAGGGATCGCAGTTTCAAGCTCGGCAATTTCCTTCTTGATTTCCTCGATTCTTACGTTGTGCTTTGCCTTGCGCTCTACAAATTCATTTGCGGAGTAAACGCCATCCTCATAATCATCGAATATCTTTGAGAGCTTCCTTTCAATTTTCTTCTTTTCCGCTTCGAGCTCGCGTATTTGTTCTTTGATTTCATCTGCATCGGCTTCGGGCTTATTGTCGTATTCCACCTTGAAATTATCGAGGTATTGCTTCAAACCGTAAATAACCGCATCAATAACCTCTGTGAATATTGCCGATTTTACTTTACACGCGCGAGTGGTCGGGTGAGCCAAGCGCGGTCTTGAGCGCGTCCCTTTCTGATAGTCATAATATACAAACGCGCGATTACACTCCTTACACACAAGGAGCCCTGCCAAAGGATTGCGCAAAGTGAAGTTTTGCTTTGTGTTATCGTTGCGAAACATCTTCTGCGCAGCTCTGAACACTTCTTCGCTTACAATGCCGTCGTGCTTGCCTTCGTATTCCATATAATGTTCCGTGCCGACCATCTTTTTCATTTTAGAAACAAGCTTTCCATCTTCCATCGTTTTTACCTGCATTCTCCTTTTCCATTTCACTTTGCCGCAGTATACGGGATTTTCTAAAATCTGTTTAACCGTACCGCGATTCCATTCAGGCTCATTGTTGAATGTCGGCACGCCTTGAGCGGTCAGCTTGTTTGCAATTGCACCCGGTCCCATCCCTCCATTTACGCGCCAATCAAATATTTTTTGTACTATAGGCGCTTCTGTTGGGTGAGCCGCTAATGTTCTTACGTATGGCGTTTCATCGATGTTATACCCGTATGGGCGTTGGGATAGCCAATTTCCTTCAATAACAGCCTGCTCTCTGCCGCGCTGCATACGCTTCGTTATCATTTTATACTCGCGGCGTGACATAAAGAGCTCGAACTCCATATACTCTTCGTCGTCGGAGTTGTGCGCGACATCGTAGGTTTTTGTCGGAGTCAAGACAAGCACGCCGTTGTTGTGATTTGCGTATTTGAGGCAATCGAGTATGATTTGCGCGTCGCCTTGATTACCGCGAGAGAGTCGGGAGATTTCTACGACGAGTATTCCTTTATACTTTCCTTCGTAGCACTCGGAGATAAGCTGCTGTATAAGCGGACGATCCTTGATAGTTTCGCCGGAAACGACCTCCTCGTAGAATTTTTCAACGTATATACCTCTGCGCGCAGCATAGTCAGTAAGTATCTTTCTATGCTTTGCAAGAGTTTCGCCCTCGCCGCGTGCCTCCGCCTTCTCGTCCTCACGGGATTTGCGAAGGTATACGGCGTATTTGTCGAGCTTCGGGTGAAATGCCTCTTCGATAATGTTGTTCTTCTCGAACACAGTCATAATATCACGTCCTTTTTGAAAATTGCTTGTTGTGTATTTTTTGTCTATATTGTGACAAGTGCAGCCTTGCCCTTCCACTCATAATATTATTCCACTATAATAAATTAGGAACAACCGTTCCCCCCCGGCGAAAGGAGAGATTGAAAATGCGAGAAGAATACATAGAAAAAATTGTCGAAAAAATGAATTTGTGTAACGATCTATCCTTGCTTGACTTTATCCTGCAGTTGCTTCAAAAGAGCTAATAAACTTGATGTTTTTTGCGATAACTCGCTTATTAGTAGCGGTTATCGTTTTTTTCGTTTGACGATTTTTTTGTAGACTATCATTCCGATAAAAGAAAGTATGTGGATCAAGAGATATCCATAATGTATCAATGCTTGGAGTATGCCTTTCGGAACGTTGAGTAGGTCAATGAGGCTATAAATCAAATCGTCTATGAAGAACAAAGAAGTAACAAAAACCACAATCTCAAAAATGTCAAGATAAACATCAAGGAAGTTTGTCTTTTTTTTCGGCATAGAAGTGAGGACTTTTGCAGGCTCGCAATTGCTGACGGTAACGCTCTTGTTTCGGGCATCCGCTTCGATTTTTTCGGCGATATCCTCGATCAGATGTTCAAGGTTGTTTGCCGCGATCCGGTGCTTCCTACACTCTTCTTCGTCGAAGCGCCAACGGTCAAGCTCCTTATAGGTATCGTCAAGCTCTGACTCAAGATAGGCAAGGACTTCTTCTGCCGTTCTCATAATCTTTCTCCTTATTTCAGCAAAACTAATATACCTGATAGCTTTTCTGCATCAAGCTCGTGCAGGCGCTTGACTGCTTCATAGAAATTACTATCAGTCCTCATTCTTACAACGATGTCCGAAAGGGTATCGTTCTTTTTTTGCACTTCTTCCCATCCCATCAAATGTTGCGGCGTCGTCCTCAAGGCTTTGGCGATAGGCTCTAAAATGTCGAGCGGCAAGTTTTCAATATCGCCCTTTTCGTACCTATAAATAGTAGAACGGTCTTTCCCGATCAATTCCGCTAACTTATCGGCAGAAAGCCCAAGCTCCTTACGCCTCTGCTTTATACGCTTTCCTACTATCACGGAATCACCTCCTTCTTTTACATTATAATATAACTGTCGCATTATTGCAACAATATTGTGTGAACAAAGTGTAAATAATCGCATTTTGCGCGAAAAACTATTGACAAATGCGAAAAGGCGAGTATAATTAAATCAGTCGCATACGGTGCGACAAAAATGAAAATGAAGAAAGGATATTGCAAATGAACGTTTTGAAATTGAGAGGCAAGATCGTTGAAAAAGGAATCAATGTTGAAGCGCTTGCGAATAGCATAAACATTGATAGAGCAACGCTGTATCGAAAGCTCAACGACGGCGAGCGATTTACAATCGGCGAGGCGTTAAGGATCAAAGATGCGCTTGAACTCACCGCAGAAGAGGCGTGTGCTATTTTTTTTGAATAAAAGTCGCATACCACGCGACAAAGGAGGCAGACGGTGAACAAAAGCAAGGTCAGCGCCTCGGTGGTGCGAGTGCACGGAGAGGTTGACAAAAAACGACTGCTTGAGGCGACGCAGAAGTTTATGCGAGCAGTCGAGAAGAGCAGAAAAATCAAGAAGTAATACATAGGAGAAAAACGATGAAGAATGAGAAGTTACTTGCGAATATAGCCTTTTTCACGGCGTATGCTCTTGCTGTTGCCGGCGTAGCCGCCGCAGGATATTTTTGGATGGCGGCAAAGGATGAGGCGAAAGCTCCTGCGCTTGATACTACGGCAGAGCCGATACGCATAGAAGCGCCCGTTGACACGACAGAGGCGGCGGAAACAGAAGCGTTGATCGAGGACATCTATATGAGCCTCGGCGAGTACACGCTTACCGCGTACTGCGCTTGCGAGAAGTGCTGTGGCGTATGGGCGACGAACAGACCGCTTGACAAGGACGGCAATCCTATCGTCTACACGGCGAGTATGGCGGTGGCGAAGGAAGGCGTAACCGTTGCGGCGGACACTGATATTCTCCCGTTCGGCTCGGTCATTATGATTGACGGGCACGAGTACACGGTGCAGGATCGCGGCAGCGGAATAAACGGCAGGCACATCGACATTTACTTTGAGTCGCACGAAGCAGCGAAAGCATTTGGCGTACAGAAGGCAGAGGTATTATATAAAACGGAGGTAACAGAATGAGCTACACTGACGATCCCTTACGCGACTTTGCAGAGCACGACAGAGAGCAGCAGGAATGGCTTGAGAGCCGTCCGATATGCGACATCTGCGGCGAGCACATCCAAGACGAGAATTTTTACATAATCGAAGGCAATTACATTTGTCCCGAGTGCCTTGAAGGTTACAAGGTGTGCACAGAGGACTACGAACGATAACCAAAACCAAAATAATCAAAATAAAAGGAGATAAAAACTATGCTTACTTACGATGAAAGATACGAACAGCTTGTCAAAGCCGAGGCGAAGATCGAGGCGCTTAAGCGTCTTATCGGTACGGGAGATTACATTTCGATAAAGGACATCCGCGCGGTGCTCGACATCGAGCTGAAAGAGGAGGGCAAGGACAATGATTAAGTCGTTTGAGGAAATGCGTAAAATTGATGTTTCGCCGTATGTTGAAAAGCGTGACGGCGGTGATTATCTTAATTGGGCGAGATGCAAGCAGTTACTACACGACAACGGCGCGGAAACGGTTTATTTTGAGCCGTGCGTTACAGAAAACGGCTCTTCTCTGTTTATGAGCAACGTTTCGTTTACCGACGCAAAAGGCGTTTCTAACAGATGCTACGAAGTCAGGGTGAAGATCACAATTGACGATTTGGAGTTTGAGATGCAGACAGCCGTAATGAATGGCTGTAACCCCGTTAAGGATAATTCTATGTCACAACAGCGAGTGTGGAACGCGCAGACAAGAGCGTTTGTCAAGGGCGTTGCTATGAGAACCGGGCTTGGGTTTGATCTTTGGCTGAACGATATGGAAGGAATCTCTGTTGAAGACGACTTAAGCAAACATAACATAAATGCTATCAAAGAGAGATACCAGCAGGAATATACAAGAGTCCTGCGAGATAAGCACTTGACGACAAAAGAGATTGCTGAAAAATGCGATATGACAGAAGACGAGGTAAAGGTATTATTTACATTCTTCGATCAACTTGACCGCTTTGAGAAAAAGCTGATGGCGTTATGATTTCCTCGAAAGATAGAGGCTATTATTTTGGTGCTTCCGATACTGACAAGATTATCGGTAAATGGACTTCGGACACATTCGCCAAATGGTGGCTTCAAAAGTTATCAATCAACCGAGATAGTTTTGAAAACAGATACACTGCTGCCGGAACGCATTATGAACATCGAATACTTGAATCTCTTGAAATCCCGATGTTCTACGACAGTCAAACTATTATTGAGGACTTACGGCTACGCGTGAATCTCGACGGACACACCGCAGATTGCATATATGAGTGCAAAACATATAAGTACGATAACGGATTTAAGATGCCGAAGAAATATGTGAATCAAGTGCAAGTACAGATGTTTGCCTATGGCATACACAAAGCTGAAATTGTTGCGTATGGACTTTCCGAAGGCGACTACGATAATTACTTCAACCCTATTGTACCTGAACGAAGGCAGCGCTTTTCATTGAGTTATGACAAGGTTTGGATTGAAAGTGTATATCTTCCAAAGCTTACATACCTTGCGAAATGTCTGAAGGAGGGGAGGTTTCCTTGAGAGTATTGGGCGAAATCTTATCTGTAAACAACGACGTTATCACCATCCGCGTAAAGGCGGACGCGCAGACTTGGTGCCTTGAGCACAATGCAAGGACGGTTGAGGTACGGCTCGACGATGGGCGCAGGATCACGGCAGATCAGAGGCGCAAGATATACGCGACTATACGCGATATCGCGGAATGGTCGGGTGATATGCCCGAATCTGTAAAGGCTTACTTCAAGTGGAGCTTTTGCGGCGACGATGAGCACGACGACTTTTCGCTGTCGGACGTTGACAGAGAAACGGCAAGCGAATTTCTCACGTATCTCGTTGACTTTTGCATACAGAACGGTGTGCCGTGCTCTGATCCTCTGTGGGACAGATGCGAGGACATCGAGCGATATATGTACGCTTGCGTTATGACGCGCACGTGCTGCATCACCGGCAGGAAGAACGCGCAGATACATCACGTTGACCGCGTAGGAATGGGACGCAACAGAAACACGATATGCCATATAGGTATGCGAGTTGTGCCGCTATCACCCGACTTACACGTGATGATACACAACACATCGGGCGAGGCTGATTTCTACGAACGGCATCACATCGAGCCTATCGCGCTTACGGAGAAGATGGTAAGGCATCTGAACATCGGAAAAATAGACGTAACGTAAAAAATATAGGAGATATAAACAATGGCTAATTTCAATTTCAACAAGGTTATTCTCGGCGGCAGACTTACCGCCAAGCCCGAACTCAAGCAGACACCGAACGGCGTTGCGGTAGTATCGTTTACGCTCGCGGTAAACCGTCGCTTTAAGGGCGAGGGCGGCGAAGCGCAGGCGGACTTCATTCGCTGCACCGCTTGGCGACAGACGGCAGAGTTTATCTGCTCGTATTTCAGCAAAGGCTCGAACATCT